>NZ_JAFBCQ010000001.1:1551111-1861334 GCF_016907815.1 Microbacterium aurum | reverse complement strand
CGAACGTCTCGATCAGCGGTTCCAGTTCACTCACGCCTGCCATTGTTTCACTCCGCGCGCATCAGGGAGGGCGGCGGAGGGCGACGCCCCGCCGCCCGTGGCGAAGCGAGGGGCGACGAAGCCGCGATCAGCCGCCGAAACGGCGGTCGCGCGTCGCGTAGTCGCGGATCGCGCGCAGGAAGTCCACCTCGCGGAGGTCGGGGCCGAGGGCCTCCACGAAGTAGAACTCCGAGTGCGCCGACTGCCACAGCAGGAAGTCGCTCAGCCGCTGCTCACCCGAGGTGCGGATGACGAGGTCGGGATCGGGCTGCCCGCCGGTGTAGAGGTGCTCGCCGATCTGCTCGGGCGTGAGGCTGGCGGCAAGGTCCTCGAACGAGCCGCCGCTCTGCTGGTGCTGCGCGATGATGCTCCGCACGGCATCGACGATCTCACCGCGTCCTCCGTAGCCGACGGCGAGGTTGACGTGCAGGCCGGTGTTGCCCGCGGTGCGGTCCTCCGCGGTCCGGAGCACGCGCGCGAGGTCGGGCGGCAGGATGTCGTCGCGGCCCACGTGCTGCACGCGCCAGCCCGGCTCGTGGGAGAGCTCGTCGGCGAGCTCGGCGATGATCTCGATGAGGTCGGCGAGCTCCTGCGAATCGCGCTTGCGCAGATTGTCGGTGGACAGCAGATACAGCGAGACCACGCGGATGCCGAGGTCATCGCACCAGCGCAGGAACTCGTGCATCTTGGCGGCGCCGGCGCGGTGCCCGTCGGCGACGGTCGCGAAGCCGTACTGCCGCGCCCAGCGGCGGTTGCCGTCGATCATCATCGCGACGTGGTGCGGCACCGTCTCGGGGGTCAGCGCGCGGCGCAGCCGTGAGCTGTAGAGGCGATACAGGAAGCCCTTGCCCTCGCCCGCGCCGGTCGCTGTCACGCCCCTACGCTATCGCGCCGACGCGCGTGCCGATCCGGGACGGCGTATGTGCATGCCCGGGCATGCACCCCGGCGTATGCTCATGCCGTGACCCGAGCCACGCACGACGAGGGCGCCGAGATGCCCCAGCTTCCCCTTCTCGAAGCCGCGTCCGTCAGCGCGCAGGTCGACCTGCGGCCGACCTGGCGCGGCTGGATCCACGCCGGTACTTTCCCCGTTGCGATCGTCGCCGGGATCGTGCTCATCGTCGTCGCCGAGGGCGCGGCAGCGAAGTGGGCCGCCGCGGTGTTCATGGCGACCTCGCTGCTGCTGTTCGGCAACTCCGCGCTGTACCACCGGTTCGACTGGGGGCCGACGACGAAGGCGGTGCTCAAGCGCATCGACCACGCCAACATCCTGCTGCTGATCGCGGGCACCTACACCCCGATCGCCGTGCTCGCCCTGCCACCGGGCAAGGGGACGCTGCTGCTCGTACTGGTGTGGTCGGGCGCGCTCGCCGGCATCCTGTTCCGTGTCTTCTGGATCCATGCGCCGCGCTGGCTCTACGTGGCGCTGTACCTGCTGCTCGGCTGGGCGGCGGTGATGTATCTCGTCGACCTGATGAACGCGAACCTCGCCATGATGATCCTCGTGATCGTCGGCGGCCTGCTCTACACCGGCGGCGCGATCGTCTACGCGATGAAGAAGCCGAACCCGTGGCCCGGCCACTTCGGGTTCCACGAGATCTTCCACGTCTGCACCGTGCTGGCCTTCCTCTGCCACTGGACGGCGTGCCTGCTGATCGCGCTCGACCCGCTCCGGCCCTCGCTCGGCGCCTCCTGAACACGCGGCGCGCGTCGCCGCCGCGCGTTCAGCGCTGCTGCGGGTCGATGTCCTGATCGTCGACGTCGCTGGCCCGGGTGGCCTCCTCCGCCTGCCGGGCGGCCTCCTCCTCGGCATCCAGCTCTTCGCGGATCTCGGCGCGGTAGCCCGCGCGGCGGATGCGGCGGAGCATGTCGATGATGAGGAAGATGACGACGACCGCCAGCAGCGCGATCGCGACGAATCCGGCGAACCCCGGCGTGATGCTGTCGGGGTCGTAGGTCGGGGTGGGCGACGGCGTCGCCGTGGCGGCGCGCACCAGGGCGAGCGGCAGTTCGGGCATCGTTCCTCAGTTCCGCGCAGAGCGCATAGCCTGGAAGTCCAGCCTAGAACCTCGGGAATGCCATGACTCTCACCCGCACCCAGCAGGAGCTCGACGATCGCTACGGCCGCGCCCGCGGCAGCCGCGGTCGCCGCTGGGCCTGGATCGGCGTCGGCGCCGTCGCCGTCGCCGTCGTGGGCTACCTCGGCTGGACCACGGTGGCGCAGACGACGGATGCCGTGGACATCGACGTGACGGGATTCCATCTCGTCGACGAGCACCGCGTGACCGTCGACTTCCAGGTGACGCTGCGGCAGGGTGAGCCGGTGACGTGCATCATCGAGGCGCAGGACACCGAGCACGGCATCGTGGGCTGGCGCGTCGTGGAGTACCCCGCCGACCCCGCCCACACCCGCCGGTTCAGCGAGACGGTGCCGACGACGGCGGAGGCGACGACCGGTTTGGTGCCCTCCTGCTGGATCCCGTAGGCTGATCCGACATACACGCGCCCTGGCTGCTGCCGGGGCGTTTGGCTTACACCCCGGGCGGCGCGATGCGGCCCGGACGAGTCCATGAGACTCGACCCGACTCGACCAAGGAGACGACGTGCCCGAGAACACGGAGACCTTCCTCACCCAGGACGCCTACGACCGGCTCGCCGCCGAGCTGGAGCACCTGTCGACAACGGGACGCGAGGAGATCGCCAAGCGCATCGAGGCGGCGCGCGAAGAGGGCGACCTGAAGGAGAACGGCGGCTACCACGCGGCGAAGGACGAGCAGGGCAAGCAGGAGGCCCGCATCCGCACCCTGCAGCAGCTGCTGAAGGAGGCCGTCGTGGGCGAGGCGCCGGAGTCCGACGGCACGGTCCGCAGCGGCACCGTCGTCACCGCGATCGTCGCCGGCGGCGAAGAGGTGTTCCTCCTCGGCAGCCGCGAGATCGCCGCAGGATCCGAGCTCGACGTCTACAGCGAGGCGTCGCCGCTGGGTGCGGCGATCCTGGGCCTCGCCGAGGGCGAGAAGACCTCGTACACCGCGCCCAACGGCCGCGAGATCGCCGTCGAGATCATGAAGGTCGACACCTACAACGGGCAGTGACCCGACCGGGCGAGGTCAGTCCTGCACGACGCGGGGGTGGAAGCCCGCCTCCTCGAGCACGCCGATGACGTGCGCGCGGTGCTCCTCACCGCGCGTCTCGACGCTCAGCTGCAGGATGACCTCGCTGATCTGCAGGCCCTGGCCATGCCGGGTGTGCAACACCTCGATGACGTTCGCTCCGGCGATCGACAGCAGCTCCGACACCCGGGCGAGCTGGCCGGGTCGATCCGGCAACGGGATCTGCAGGGTCATGTAGCGACCGGATGCCGCGAGTCCGTGCGCGACGACACGCTGCAGCAGCAGGGGGTCGATGTTGCCGCCGGACAGGATCACCGCGGTCGGACCGGTCGCGGTGACCTTGCCGGAGAGGATCGCGGCGACGCCGACGGCACCGGCCGGCTCGACGACCTGCTTCGCGCGCTCCAGCAGCACCAGGAGCGCTCGGGCGATGTCGTCGTCCGTGACGGTGACGACCTCGTCGACCAGCTCGCTGATCACCTCGAACGGGATGTCGCCGGGTCGGGCGACGGCGATGCCGTCGGCGATCGTCGGCGAGGTCTCCACCGTCAGCGGCTCCCCCGCCGCGAGCGATGACGGGTAGGCGGCGGAGTTCGCCGCCTGCACGCCGATCACGCGGACGGTGCGCCCGGCCGCGGCGGCGCGGGCCTTGACGGCCGCAGCGACGCCCGCGATGAGCCCTCCCCCGCCGATGCCGACGATGACGGTGTCGAGCTCGGGCACGGCATCCCACAGCTCGAGGCCGAGGGATCCCTGCCCGATGATGACGTCGCGGTGGTCGAACGGGTGGATGAGCACGGCGCCGGTGCGCTCGGCGAACTCGGCGGCCAGCCGCAGCGGCGTCTCGACGGTCGCGCCCTCGAGGATCACCTCGGCGCCATATCCGCGGGTGGCGAGGAGCTTGGGGACGGGGACGCCCAGCGGCATGAAGATCGTCGCGGGGATGCCGAGCTTCTGCGCCGCCAGCGCGACGCCCTGCGCGTGGTTGCCGGCCGAGGCGGCGACGACACCGCGCGCACGCTCGGCGGCCGTCAGGCGCGAGAGCCGGTACGTCGCCCCGCGGATCTTGAAGGATCCGGTGCGCTGCAGGTTCTCGAGCTTCAGGTACACCGGCGCTCCCAGCACCTCGGTGAGGTGCTCGGAGACGTCGAACGGGGTCTTGACGACGACACCGTCGAGCACGGCGGCGGCGTCCTCGAACTCCGCCAGGGTCGGGATGTTCACGCGGGGGTCCTCCTGCTGCGGGGCACGGTGCTCCAGATGAGATCGACGTCCTCGGGCGAGACCGGCGGCCCGACGCCGTCCCGGCGGCGCCCGAGATAGACGGCGACGACGTTGACGAAAGCCGCCAGCGGCACGGCGAACAGGGCGCCCGGAATGCCGGCGATCATCGCACCGCCGGCGACGACCAGCACGACGGCGAGGGGGTGCACCTTGACGGCCGATCCCATCAGCAGCGGCTGCAGGATGTGCCCCTCGATCTGCTGCACCGCGAGGACGACGACCAGCATCCACAGCGCGATCCACGGCCCGTTGTAGACGAGCGCGAGGAAGACCGCGAGGGCGCCGGTGACCACGGCTCCGACGAACGGGACGAACGCCCCGAGGAAGACGAGGACGCCGATCGGGATCGCGAGGGGCACCTGCAGCAGGAACGCGCCCAGCGCGATGCCCGTCGCGTCGATGGTCGCCACGAGCAGCTGCGTGCGCGCATAGGTGACGACGGTGCGCCACCCGGCGCGGCCGGCGCCGTCGACATCGGCGCGCGCACGCCGCGGGAACAGGCGCACGACCCACCGCCAGATGCCGGCGCCGTCGGCGAGGGTGCACAGCAGGATGAACAGGGCCAGCACGGCGCCGGTGACGACGTGGCCGACGGTGGAGCCGACGACGAGGGCGCCGGACCAGAGCAGCTCGACCTGCTGCTGCAGGAAGGCCCCCGCCTGACTGAGCAGGTCGTCGATCTGCGTGGAGGTGAGGTGCAGCGGTCCATCGATGAGGTACTGACGCAGGCGCGCGACGGACTCGACGGTGCGGTCGCGCACACTCGCCCACTGCCGCGTGATCTGCCAGACCGCGAGCCACATGAGGCCGCCGACGATCGCGATCGTGCCGAGCACCGACACCACGATCGCGAGCCACTTCGGCACGCCGCGGCGCAGCATCCAGCTGAACGCCGGCCACAGCAGGGCCGTCACCAGGAGCGCGACCAGCAGCGGGATCACGAGCAGCTTCAGCTGGATGACGAGCCAGATCAGGATGCCGACGGCCACCGCCAGAACGACGAAGCGCCACGCGTACGCGGTGGCGACCCGCAGGCCGCGCGGCAGACTCGCGTCGATCTCGGTCGTGACGGTGCGATTGCGGATCGCGTCGAGGAACGTGCCGCGATCGGTGTCCTTCGCCTTGTCGCCGGAGCCGCTCATCCCGCCAGTCTAGGACGCCGCATATTCCGTGCCGGGTGTGGGATGCCGGGGTCACCGGCGGCGCGCACCGGCGGCCGCCGGCGGGCACCGCCGGCGTGTCGGCGGCCGTGCGTAGGCTGAGGCGCGTGCCCGCCTTCCGCTCCGCCGTCCCGGTGCTCAGCCGCGCGCAGGCGCGCCGGATCGCCCTCGCAGCGCAGGGGTTCGGGCGTGCCCGCCCGGCCGCCGACGCGCCACCGCCCGGGCCACGGCTGCTCGCGGGCACGCTGCAGCGCATGGCCGCGCTGCAGATCGATTCGGTCAACGTCTTCGCCCGCTCGCACTATCTCCCGCTGTTCTCGCGACTGGGTGCCTATGACGCCGACCGCCTCGACCGGATGCTGATGGCGCGCCGCTCCGCCTTCACCGAGTACCGGGCGCACGAAGCGGCGTTCATCCCGCGCCGGGACTGGGGCCTGTTCGCGTTCCGCATGCGCGCGATGCGCGAGAAGTACGGTCCGGGCACCGACGGGTTCGTCGACCACCACGCCGCGATCGTGCAGTGGGTGCGCGACGAGCTGGCCGCGCGCGGACCGCTCCGCCCGGCGGAGTTCGACCACGAGCTGCGCCGGGTGCCGCGGGGTCCGTGGTGGGACTGGGATGCCGTGAAGAACAGCCTCGAGCACCTCTGGCTGTTCGGTGAGGTCGCGATCGCGGGCCGGCGCGGGTTCGAGCGCGTCTACGCGCTCGCCGAGCAGGTGATCGGCGACGACGCGCGCGCTGAGGTGCCGCGCGCGGACGCGATCCGCGAGCTGGTGCGCCGCGCGGCGCGCGCCTACGGGGTGGCCACGGCATCCGACCTCGCCGACTACTGGCGCATCCGCGACCGCGCCGCCGTCCTCGACGCCCTCGCCGATCTCGCCGACGCGGGCGAGGTGGAACCCGTGCACGTCGCGGGGTGGGAGCGCGCGGGTCGGCCGCTGCCGGCGTGGCGCCACCGCGATGCCGTCCTGCCGCGCCGGATCGAGGCGGCGACGGTCCTCACGCCCTTCGACCCTGTCGTGTGGTTCCGCGACCGCGCGGCACGCCTGTTCGACTTCGACTACCGGATCGAGATCTACACGCCCGCCCCCCAGCGTCGGTTCGGCTACTACAGCCTCCCCGTGCTGATCGACGACGACCTCGTGGGACGCGTCGACCTCAAGGCCGACCGCGGGCGGTCGACCCTGCTCGTGCAGTCGGCGTGGTGGGAGCGGCCGGCGGCGGGGGCGCCGCACCCGCGCGACGCGGTCGAGCGCATCGGGGCGGCCCTGCGGGATGCGGCGCGCTGGCAGGGCCTGGAATCGGTCTCGGTGGGCCGGTGGGGCGACGCCGCCGACGAGGTCGCCGGCGCCCTGGGCGCCGTCCGCCACGAGCGCGCCACGGGTCGCTGACCCGCCCGGCCGGTCAGCGCGCAGAGGAGACCCCGCACCCCGTCAGAATCGGTCGCCCATGTGCTGCAGCCGCGCGATGCGGTCCGGGATCGGCGGGTGGGTGGCGAACAGCCGTGACACCGCGCCGGGGCGCAACGGGTCACTGATCCACAGGTGGGCCATCGACGTGTTGGCTTTCGCGAGGGGTCTGCCGTACTCCCCCAGCTTGCCGAGGGCGGACGCGAGGCCGTCGGGGTCGCGGGTCGTCAGGGCGCTCGTCGCGTCGGCGAGGTATTCGCGCTGGCGGGAGATGGATGCCTGCACGACACCGGCCAGCAGCGGCGCGACGATCGCCGCCACGAGTCCGAAGACGAGGAAGAGCACCTGCGTCTGGTTGTTGCCCCCGCGCCGGGCACCGCCGAAGAAGGCGAAGCGCATGAGCAGGTCGGCGACGAGTCCGACCGCGACGACGAGTCCGAACACGGCGAGCGAGACGCGGATGTCGTAATTGCGGATGTGTGCGAGTTCGTGACCCAGCACACCTTCCAGCTCCCGGTCGGTCATGATCTCGAACAGGCCGGTGGTCACGGTGATCGCGGCCTTGTCGGGCGTGCGGCCGGTCGCGAACGCGTTCGGCGCCGGGTCGTCCACGACGTACAGCGCGGGCATGGGGGTTCCCGTCGTGATGCAGAGATTCTCGACGAGACGGTAATAGCGCGGCGCTTCCTCACGCGTGACCGGTTGCGCGCCCGAGAGGGCGATGGCCTCACGGTCGGCGAGGAAGTACTGCGCGGTGGCGTAACCGGCAGCGCCCACGAGGACGAACGCGGTGACCCACCAGTTGTTGCCGGCGAGCCACCCCGCCGCGAGGCCGATGAGGCCGAGCACGACGACGAAGCCGCTGAGAATCAGCCAGGTGTTGCGCTTGTTCCGCGCGATCGCGGAGTACATGCGCTCAGAACTGGATTCGCGGCGGCTCGGCGATGGCCGCGCCGTCGACGACCTCGAAGAACTCGCGCTCGTGGAAGCCGAGGTTGCGCGCGAAGAGGTTGTTGGGGAACACCTTGATCTTCGTGTTGAGCTCGCGGACGCCGCCGTTGTAGAACCGGCGCGACGCCTGGATCTTGTCCTCGGTGTCGACGACCGACTGCTGCAGCTGCAGGAAGTTCTGGCTCGCCTGCAGCTGCGGGTAGGCCTCGGCGACGGCGAACAGCGACTTCAGCGCCTGCTGCATGTGCCCCTCGGCCACTCCGGCCGCGGCGGGAGATTCGGCGGTGAGCGTCTCGGCACGAGCACGGGTGACGTTCTCGAACACCGCTTTCTCGTGCGCCGCGTAGCCCTTGACCGTCTCGATGAGGTTCGGCAGGAGGTCGGCGCGGCGTTTGAGCTGCACCGTGATGTCACTCCAGGCCTCGTCCACCCGCACGTTCAGCGCGACGAGCGAGTTGTACGTCGCCCACAGGTAGATCCCGACGATCACGACCAGCGCGACGACGATCAGGACCGGGATCAGCCATTCCATACGACTCCCATCGACTGAGGCTCATCTTATCGGCGCGGATGCCGGGGGCTTCCTCCCGTGCCCGCACTCTCAGGCGTTTTCCACCCTCGTCCGCACCATGGGGCCAGGGCGGCGGCGCGCGCCGATCAGGCGCCGAGCACGCGGTCGAGGTAGGGGTTGCGGAACCGGCGCTCGGGGTCGACCCGGTCGCGCAGCGCGATGAACTCCTCGAACCGCGGGTAGCGGGTGCGCAGCGCCGCGGCGTCGAGCGTGTGCATCTTGCCCCAGTGCGGTCGGCCATCGTGGGCGAGCATGACCTCTTCGACCGCGGCGAAGTAGTCGGTCGGGTCGGCGCGCCAGTAGCGATGGACCGCGATGTAGCCGCTGTCGCGGCCGTGCGCCGTCGACAGCCACCGATCGTCGACGGCGGCGGCGCGCACCTCGATCGGGAACTCGATGCGCCAGCCGTTCGCGTCGATGACCCGCTGCACGGCGGCGAACGCGTCGGGCAGGCGCTCGAGGGGGACGGCGTACTCCATCTCGCGGAAGCGGACGCTGCGGCTGGTCGCGAAGACCCGGTGCGACAGGTCGGAGAACTCCCGGTCGCCCCAGACCCTCGCCGACAGGCGATTGATGCCGGGGACGAGGGCCGGCACCGCTCGACCGGCGCTGCAGACGGCCTGGTGCACGCCGTTGCCGATCAGCGCGTCGTCGACGAACCTCGTGACGGCGCCGAGCGGGTGGGTCGCGGCATCCGACGGCAGACGCGTGTTGGTCTTGGTGAGGGCGACATCGGTGTGCGGAAACCAGTAGAACTCGAAGTGGTCGGCATCCTTCACCCGCTCGCCGAAGCCTGCGACGACGTCAGGCAGCGGCTCGGGACGCTCGACCGCGCGCAGGACGAAGGCGGGGACGCACTGGATCGTGACGTCGACGAGGATGCCGAGGGCACCGAGTCCGAGGGCGACGGCCGGAAGCAGTTCGGCGTTCTCCTCCTCATCGACGGTGAGCAGCTCGCCGTCGGCGGTGACGAGGGTGGCGCCGACGACCTGAGTGGCCAGTCCCCCGAAGCGGAGTCCCGTGCCGTGCGTGCCGGTGGAGACGGCTCCAGAGATCGACTGCCGGTCGATGTCGCCGAGGTTGGTCATCGCGAGCCCGTAGGGAGCGAGAAGAGCGGGGATGCGGTGCAGCCGCGTTCCCGCGAGCAGGCGCACTCGCGAACGCTCGCGGTCCACCGAGACGAGGCCGGACAGGTCGCTGAGATCGAGCAGGGTGCCCGGCGCGACGGCGATGCCGGTGAAGCTGTGACCCGCGCCGACGGCCTTGATCGCGCGGCCGCGGGCGGAGGCCGAGCGGACCGATCGGCGGACGGCGGAGATGGTCGTCGGGTACTCTACGAGCTGGGGCCGCACCTTCTCGGTGCGTCCCCAGTTCTGCCAGGTTCCGCCGGGCCTCGTCACAGGAACGCCTTCCCCTCGCCCCGGTAGGTCGGCGCCTCGCCGACCAGGCGATCGCCGGAGGTCAGGTGGTAGCGGTCGACGCGTTCGGCCAGCTCGCCGCTCTTCGCGTGCCGGAACCACACCCGGTCGCCCACCCGCAGGCCGCGCGCCGCCTCGCCCTGCAGCGGGGTCTGCACCTCACCGGCGCCTTCGCGGCCGAGCGTGTGCAATCCCTCCGGCCAGACCGGCAGGGGCTGGCGGCTCGCGACGGGCGGGCCGGAGGCGATCCATCCGCCGCCGAGGACCGTCGCGATGTCGGGGGTGGGCTTTCGGACGACCTCGAGGGCGAACGCGGCCGCGGGCGCCGGCGTGAAGGCGCGGTAGCCGTCGAACAGGTGGCCCGCGAGCAGTCCGCTGCCGGCGGTGGTCTCGGTGACGGCGAGGTCGGATGCCGTGGACTCCAGCGATCCGGTGCCGCCGCCGTTGACGAACTCGACGGGCGCGATCTCGCGGAGGGCGGCGACGATCGCGCCGCGACGGTCCAGCAGCTCCTGGCCGGAGCGCCGCTGCATCCATCGGATGACGGCGTCGCCCGAGCCGGTGTCGTCGGGCTGCCCGGCGATCTGCGCTTCGTACATCATGAGCCCGACGAGACGGAAGCCGGGGCGCCGGGCGATGCCGCGTGCGAGCCGGGCGACCTCGGCGGCGTCATGCACGGGCGACCGGCGGACGCCGATGTGGCCGAGCACCGGTGCCCGCCAGGAGGCGTCCGCGTCGATCGCGACGCGGATCTCGGCGCGGGATGCCGGCGCCGCGACGGCGTCGACGAGGTCGAGTTGGGCGAGGTCGTCGACCATGAGGGCGATGCGGGACGCCGCCTCCGCATCGGCGGCGAGGGTCGCGAGCGCGGCGCGGTCGACCGTCGGGTACCCGAGCACGATGTCATCGTGCGTCTCGGCGAGCCAGAGCGCCTCGGGGAGGGTGAAGGCGAGGATGCCCCGGTACCCGGGCAGGGCGAGGGCGGCGTCGAGCACGTCCCGGACACGGATCGACTTGCTGGCGACGCGGATGGGGACGCCGCTGGAGCGCACGACGAGGTCGAAGGCGTTGTAGCGGAGCGCGTCGACGTCGATGGCCGCTACCGGGCCGGAGAGACCTGCGATGGCGGCGGTGCGTTCGCGCCACGACGTCGCAGGGTCGCGCCACGGCTCGGCCGTGGCGGGCGCAGCGGCGCTCGCGGGCGTGGGGGGGAGCAGGTCGAGGCTCATGGATCGGGCTCCTTCGCGCGGGTGCTCTCAGCGTAGTTGAGCCGCAGTGTCACGCACGCGAGGACGCGGGTTCACCGCAGCGCAGACGTCCCGTCGGCGGCGCGGCTCGCGGCATCCGCGAATCGTTCCGCGAGCGTCGCGCAGGCCGCGCTGAGTTCTGCGGGCCCGATGACCTCCATCGGCGCGTCGAAGCGTGCGAAGGATGCGGCAAGTGCGACCCACGACCACGATCCCGCCTCGAGCGTGCAGGCCTCGTCGCCGATCGCGACGACGATGCCGTCACCGGCGAAGGGCAGCACGTCGCGCGCCGGCAGGCGCAGGAGCACCGTGCCCCGGCACGGCCATTCGCCGCTCTCCGAGCCGCGGAACCGCCCCGAGACGAACGCGGCGGCGTCCCCGCCGGGCACCGGGCGGGGCGCGAAGCGCGCGCCGTTGTGGGTGCGCAGCCGCAGCCGATCGAGCGCGAACACCCGCCAGTCGACGCGGTCGACGTCCCACGCCAGCACGTACCAGCGCCCGCCGGCGGTCACGAGATGGTGCGGCTCAGCCCGTCGCGGCGGGCGGGCGGTATCGAGGGTCTCGCCGTCCGCTCCCCTGGGGCTGTAGTCGAAGCGGAGCGTCTCGCGGGCTCTGATCGCTGCGGCGACGGTGGCGACGGCATCCAGGGAGACGTCGGGTGCGGGGCCGTCACCGGGGACGGACACCGTCGTGACCTCGACGGCGTCCAGGCGGTGGCGCAGCGGTGCCGGCAGCACCTGCCGGATCGTCCCGAGCGCGCGGCGCGCGGCCTCGTCCATCGGCGTTCCGCCGCGTACGGTCTGCAGCGCGATGGCGACCGCGAGTGCTTGATCGGCGTCGAACAGCAGCGGCGGCAGGTCGCTGCCGGCCTCGAGGCGGTAGCCGCCGGCGGGCCCGACCCGTCCCGCGATGCGGTAGCCGAGGTCCCGCAGCCGTTCCACGTCGCGACGCACGGTGCGCTCGCTCACGTCGAGGCGTGCGGCGAGGAGGCTGCCGGGCCACTCGCGCCCCGTCTGCAGCAGCGAGAGCAGCTGCAGCAGTCGCGCGGTCGTCGTCATGACCCCGAGGGTAATGCGGATCACGGACAGAACCTGACCTGAATGCGGGGAAGAGTGAGCCCAGCCGGTCATCCGGACCGGCGCCGAGGAGGAACCGCAATGACCGTTCAGACCACCACTCACCTCAACTTCGGCGGCGAGGCTCGTGCCGCACTGGAGTTCTACCGTTCCGTGTTCGGCGGCGAGGTCGTCGTCACCACCTACGGCGAACTCGGAATGCCCACCGACGCGCCCGGCGCCGACCGCGTCGTCTTCGGTCTCGTGACCGCAGACAGCGGCTTCCGCATCATGGCTTACGACGTCCTCGGCGAGACGACCCGCGGGATCATCGGCGGCCGACGGACGCGCCGGGAGAACAGCGCGACGCTGACCGATCAGGCGATGTTCGTGTCGCTGTCGGCGGCGACCCTGGACGAGCTGCTGCCCCTGTGGCGCGCTCTCGCCGTCGACGGCACTGTGATCGAACCCCTCGCGGCGTCAGCGTGGAGTGCCGGCTTCGGCATGCTCACCGATCGTTTCGGCGTCACGTGGAGCGTGACCGTCGCCGCCTGATCACACGGCGCAGCCCGCCGTGCGCGGCTCCCACCGGATGCCGTGCACGGCGGATGATCACACGGCGCGCCGCGCGACCATCCGGTTGAGGCGCTCCGACATCACCAGACCGAGCGCGACGAGGACGAGCAGGAACAGCGGCAGGATCCACAGGCCGGCCCACGCCGAGAGCGCGCCGAACAGCGGCGGGGCGAGGGTCGAGCCGGCGTACGCGGCGGCCATCTGGATGCCGATGATCGCCTGCGAGTTGCGGCGGCCGAAGTTGACCGGCGTGGAATGGATGATCGCCGGGTAGATCGGAGCCGACCCGAGGCCCGCCACGACGAGGCCGGCGAGGGCGACGATCGTGGTGTCCAGGGGCAGGGCGAGCATCAGCGCGCCGAGGCCTACGGCGACGAACCCGCCACGGATGAGCTGCCGGTCCCCCACGCGATCGGCGACGAAGCCGGCGAGGAAGCGGCCCGCCGTGATGCCGAGGAGGAAGAGGGAGCCGAACGCCGCGGCGGTCGCGGGGTCCACGGCGCGCTCTTCGACGAGGTAGGTCGACGCCCAGAGGATCGAGGTGCTCTCCAGCGCGCAGTACGCGAAGAATGCGGCGAGGATGAGGACCACTCCCGGGATGCGGAGGGCCGTCGCGAGTGAGACGTGGGCGCTGCCCTTGCCGGCCGGCGTCTCCCCGGCATCCGGATCTGCGTCGACATCACCCGCCGCGTCGGCGGCCGGCGCCGTGACGGTGTTGACCTTGCCCCACAGCGGCAGGCTCACGAGGAGGGCGAAGGTGAGGACGGCCTGGATCACACCGACGATGAGGTACGCGCCCGACCAGCCGAGGCCGGAGGTGATGGCATAGCTCATGATGAACGGGCTGATGGAGGCGCCGACGCCCCAGAAGCTGTGCAGCCAGTTCATGTGTCGCGCCGCGTAGTGCAGGGCGACGTAGTTGTTGAGCGCGGCATCCACCGCGCCGGCGCCGAGTCCGTACGGGATCGCCCACAGGCAGAGCATCCAGAACTCGCCCGAGGCGGAGAAGCCGAAGAGCGCGGCGGCGGTCATCGCGACGCTGACGGCGGTGACCAGGCCCGCGCCGAAGCGGCGGGTGAGGCGCTCGGAGGCGAGGCTGGAGAGGACCGTGCCGCTCGCGATGATCATGGTGACGATGCCGGCGAAGCCGACCGGGACGTCCAGGCTCTGCTGCATGACGGGCCATCCGGCGCCGAGGAGCGAGTCGGGCAGGCCGAGGCTAACGAAGGCGATGTAGATGATCGCGAGCAGGAGGGAGTACACAATGTACGATCGTACACATCAAGGAAGGTGACGTATGACGCGACGGTCCCCGACAGCGGATGCCGCGGTGCCGCCCGCTGACGACGGCACTCCCCCGCGGCGTCCCCGCCGGACCGACCCCGACCGGCGCGACCGGATCATCGACGCGTGCCTCGACGTCATCGCCGAGGTGGGCGTCGCCGGTGCGTCGCACCGGCGCATCGCGCAGGCGGCCGGGGTTCCGCTGGGGTCGATGACTTATCACTTCGCGGGGATCGACGAGCTGCTGCACGAGGCGTTCACCCGCTTCGCGACCACGGTGAGCGCAGGATTCGAGCGGCGAATGGCCGCCGCAACCGATCTCGCGTCGGCGCGCGCTGCGGTGGCCGCCATCATCCTGGACGACGTGTTCGGGACGCAACGCGACCAGGTGCTGACGCACGAACTATACACGTTGGCAGCGCGCGAACCGCAGTATCGCGCGCTGACCACGGCGTGGATGGCGCGCAGCCGCGCGGCGCTCGAGCGCCACTTCGACCCGCAGACGGCCCGCCTGGTGGACGCGCTCATCGAGGGGCTCACGATCCACTACGCGCTCGACGACATGCCGCGCGACCGCGATGAGGTCGCGCTGGCGATCGCGCGGGTGACGGCGGGCGGAGCGCCGGATGTTGCGGTCCGCGCCGCGCGCCCCCTATCGTGAGGCGCAGCCGCGAAGACCGCGGCCGCCACAACTGAACGGCTCTGTCACAGACCTGGTGCAACCGCGATCCACATTCGTCACCGCGGAGGTTTCCATGCACCGACCACGACTCCTGTCGACGGCGTCCCCCGAGAGGCACGCGCGATGAGCGCGGCCGATCGCTTCGAGTCGATCAGCGACAGCCTGGCTGCCGGCGTCCGCGCGACCGATGCGCTGATCGGACTGGTTCTTCTCGGTTCGGCATCCGCTGCGGGCAGGGGCCGTCGCGACGAATGGTCGGACCACGATTTCTTCGCGATCGCGGCACCCACCAGAGGCGACGAGGCGCGCGCATCGCTCGACTGGCTGCCGGACCGGGAGCGGGTACTGCTGACCGCGCGCGAGGGCGGGCTCGGCTTCGTCGCGCTGTACGACGACGGCCATGTGCTCGAGTTCGCGATCGCCGAGCCAGCAGAGCTCGCGGGGAGCGTGGCAGGCGAGGCCAGCGTCGTCGTGGATGAGGACGGCGCGACGGCCGAGGTGATCGCCGCCGGCCAGGCCACGACCGAGACGCGCGATGCGTTCGATCCCGAGAACGATGTGCGACTCGTGCTCGTGAAGCTCCTGATCGGAGTCGGCCGAGTGCGACGGGGAGAGATCCTGAACGGCGGCCAGTTCATCCGCACCTGGGCGGCGAACCACCTGCTCCGGGCGATCCGCGGTCGGCTTCCTGGTCGGGCGCCCGCAACACGCGATGCGATCGACCCGACGCGCCGCTTCGAGACGGACTACCCGGGATGGGCCGCGGAGATCTCCTCAGCGCTCGACGCGCCCGCCGAGCAGGCTGCGCATCGACTGTTCGAGCTGACCCGGCGGATCCTCGAGCCCGATTGGGACGGTTTCCCCACGGCCGCCGCGGAGGCCGTCGCTCGACGCCTCGGGTGGTGAACGTCGGCGGCCGACCTACCAGATGACGCCGCCGCCAACCGAGATGCCGCCCCAGGTGAGCGCGATGAAGATCGCGGCGAAGACGACGGGGGCGATGCCCTTGCCGCTGCGCGCAAGCCCCTTGAGCAGCGCGATCACTGCCAGGATCGCCGCGATGACGGACAGACCGCCGCCCACGATCAGCCCGATGAACAGCGGGATGGGCATGAGGACGAGGCCGGCGAGGGCGACCCAGAAAGCAGCCCAGGCGGTCGGATTGGAACGACGTTCGACGGAGGAAGACATGCTCATCACGCTACGGCACCGACGCAGGACGGACGCTTGACCCGCTGGACCGTTCCTTGCGTGACGCCAAGCTCGGCGCGCAGCGTCCTCACCATCCGCACTGCGGCGGCCTTCTCCTCGACCGAGTAGCGACGCGTCGTCGGCTTCCCATTCGCCAGTTCCTTGGGCATAACCCCATCCTCGTTTCCAAGGTCAGGAGCCTCCGACAAACTCAGGGCGCTTCAAACGGCTCGCCCGTCTCGGTTTGCCAGGCGGTCACAAACGTACGTCGCTCCGCAGCGGTCAGGACGTGGGTTTCTGGCCGCACGTCGCCTGCGGATCGACGGGTCCAGCCGTGCGCCTGGAGGCGGTCACCGCTCATGGTCACAAACCATCGTTTGCGCCGCGCATAGGGATCGTGCCCGAGGGCAATGGAGACTGCGTTTTCGTTCGCCGCAGGGTAATGGGCAGAAGAGCAAGAGCTGATCATAACGCGGCCGGAAGGCCAATCAACAGAAAGGCCATCACATGGCAACTGCAACCCTGACCTTCTCTCTCGAACTGCAGGAAGACGGTCCTGACGACTACGTAACCCGATGGACTTACCCCGAGGTGCGGCTCCTCGATATGGATGTCATCGACGACGCCGACCGCGACGTTGAACTGGACTCCGCCCAAGGCGTCACCGTCACACTCCGCGTCGTGGTCTCCCCGGAAGACCTCAGCTTCATGCTCGGTCACGAGCCCTACGAACGTCACGAGGCCAGCAGCTACGGCAGCGCGCTCGACGTATGGATGCATGCCGGAGAAGTCATCCAGCCGACGGTCTCAGACCTTCTCAGCGCCATCACGGAACTACTCCCCGAGCTGAGCACCGACCGACGCGAAGAGGATGCCTGGCTTGCCGAGCAGGCAGCGCGTGAAGCCGAATACGCCTGACCACCTGAGGGAGGGCCGGTCGGCCCTCCCTCTCACCCGCCGCGCCCGCGACACATCAAGAAGGAGAACCACATGTGCGGATCCACCACCGAGGAGCACACCTGCGCCTGCTGCCGGCCGGGCGAGCCGCGTCGCGCCCGTCAGCGCGCGCTCGACGCGCGCCAGAAGGCGGCACGAGCCGGCGGTGAACCTGCCGACGCCGAGGTTCGCGAATATCGCCGCGTCAACCGTGCGCGAGCGCCGCGTCCCGGCGTCGTCGTCGAGGGCGGCTTCGTCACCGAGCTGCCACAGGATCCGCGCCACGTTGTTGCGGCCGCCGGCATCGCGGATCTGGGTGACGACGTGCGCGACGCGCAGGGCCGCGTGATGTGGCTGCGCGTTCCCGCAGATAAGCGCTGGATGCGCGCCTTCGAGGGCAAGCCGGTTCCGCCACCAGTGCGACTTCCGCGAGCCCTGGTCGACGCCGAGGGCCGGATCGACGAGGCGCACCTCGGCACGTATGACGCGCGCAAGCAGGCGATCCTGCGCGGCCTGGTCCGGGCCAGCTTCCAGGAGCAGGGAGCCGCGGCATGAGCGCGCCGCTTGTCACGACGACCCGCGCCGCGCAACTGCTCGGCATCTCGCGCACGACGCTCTGGGAGCATCTCTCGCGCGGTGAAGTCCCGGTCGTGTACACGGCGCCGCGCAAGCGGTGGGTTCCGGCTCGGGTTTTGCCCTCACCGAACGGCTCGGCTCGTGCTGCGCACGAGCCTCACCAGGGTCCACAGCGACTCGGCTTCGAATGGACCGGCGGCGCACGGACACGGCGGGAGTTTGCCGAGGCCATCGGCGCTAGCTACAGCGCGGTCGTGCGGGCTGTCGCTGCGGACTTCATTCCCGTCGGTCCTGACGGACGCGTACCCGAGCTCTGGATCGCCGCGCTGTGCTCCCTGGACGAGTACCGGCGGCAGCAGGAGATAGCCACGTTCTAGCCGACGCGAGACCTGCGCCCTGCTGCTGCCTCAGCCGTTGTACTCCTCGTCGACGAGGTCGTCGGCATTCCCCGGGACACACAGGGACGAGCCAGCGATGTAATAGTTCCCAGGACCGGTCCCAAACGACAATCCCTCGACAGGGCCGCCCTCGGCGTAGACGACGGGATCGTTCGAGGTGTCGATGCGAACTGTCATGCCGAGTGACTTCCAATGGTCGGCGACGGTGTTCGCGTCGGCGAGGTGGTCACCGTCGGGTGGTGGCGATGAGTAGCTGTACCCGTACTTGACGCCGTTGCCGCCATCGCAGTCTTGGATGGTCGGCGCGGAGGCGCGTTCCCATCCGGGAACGTCGAGCAGGGCGCCGGTCTCTTCAATGGTGGCGACGAGCTGGTCGCGTGCCTCATGCGGTGTCATTGCCTCTCCTGATTGGCAGGCTGTGAGCAGACCGACCGTGACCGCGAGGAGAGCGATGGTCACCGTTCGGCTAGTAGAGACCACCGCTCGCTCCTTCGATGAGTGCCTTCTGAAGCATCGTCGGTTCTGACGGTAGCCGCTCCGTGAGCCTATCGGCGTGCCCGGTGGTCGCATTAGCAACGTTGTTCAGCGATTCGGTCTGAAGGTCGAGGTATCCGTTGCCTGAGGCTGTTGCGGTGCCGTGGTCGGTGACGGGGCTGCCTCCGACGCCCGAGTCCGTTCCGAAGGTCACGGCACCGAACGTGGGTCCGGCCGGGTCGACCGGATGGTTACCGAGGCGGCCCGACCATGCCCATTGGTCTCCCGGCTCAGGATCAATAGCCATGACGGATCTGGCCTGACCGGCGTAGACGGCGTCCGCGCGCAGGTCCCTGGCCTCGTCGATGTCCGAAGGCAACCCCGCAGAACCCAAAGAGACAAACGCATCCACGTGCGACCCGGGAGTGGACAGGGCGATAGCGGTTGTAGTAGTGCCGTACGAATGCGCGACGATGTTGGTGACCGCGTCGGGACGCACGGCACTGAGCCCGCCGAGTGCCGTGTTCAGCTCGACCGCGCCAGCTTCGGCGAGCTTCGTGTCGAGCACGTCGAACCCGCCCTGCAGGACCGGCACGGGCGGAGTCTCATAACCCATCCACGCGATAACGGCGTGCGTACGCCCCGGATCCACGACTGCCTGGCGGTTCAGCAGGTTCTCCGCTGATTGCGCCCATCCGCGCATGTCTGCGGTGGTCGCGCTCATCCCGGGAACCGTGTAGCTAACGGTATCGGCGGTGTCGACGTTGCCGATGGCGACCGCCGCCAGTGGAGGCGTGTCTGCGGTGAGCGAGATCAGGTAGCGCGGCTCAGCGCCATCGACCGTGCGCAGGGATCGCTGCACTCCCTCGAGGCCTTCCAGCCGTTGACGGGCCTCAGCGATGGCGAAGGCCTGCGCGTCGCTCGTGCCGCGCGGATTCATGAGGAGCTGCCAGAAGTCCGGCGACTGCTCAGCATTGTCCAGGGCGTTTCTCGCCTGCGCGAGTTGCTGGTCGAGCCAGATACGGTTCGCCTGGTCGCGGTCGGCGTACAGCACACCCTCCAGGTTCCCGATCACACCTGGCGCCGCCTCGATCAGGCGATGCCGGTCAGCCTCCGGCATCGCATCCCACCACGTCGCCGTCGCCGCCGGGTCATTCCCGGTCATCGGCGCCAGGGCGTCGGGGTCGTTGCGCGCCAGCACCAGCAGGTTCGTCACAGACAGTCCCAGCAGCGTCGCCCCGGTGACGTTACCCGCGAGCAAGGCAGGTGAGAACCCCGTCACCTCAGCACCCGACAGCGCGTCGACACAGGCGCGGTCCGCGGCCTGTCGCTGCGCGACCAGTTCGTCCCAGTCGCCCTGCAACCGGGTCAGCAGCGCGTCTGTCTCGTTGATCTCCCAGGACAGCCAGTTCCGCCGCTGGGTTGCCTCCTCCGCGGCGAGCGGCGCGTACGCAATAGCAGACTCGAGCTCGGCGTCCGCGTACTGCAAACCCAGCGACCGCCGATCATCCGCCGCGTCCTCCAGCCGCAGGCGCAACGGCAGTTGCGCGTCCTGAATCTCCTGCACGGCTCGGGCGTACGTCGACAACGCTGCCGCTTCCGCTTCCCACCGGGACGCGAGCACCTCCAACTCGGTCGATGCGCGTGCGGCGGATGACGCGAACTCGACCTGCGCCACGCCCGCCCACACGTTGCCTGACTCGCCGGCAAGCCTGGCCATCGTCGTCGCCGCGGTGCGCACCGTGGCCGCCTTGTCGGCACGTTCCTCGGCCGTGCGCAGGATGCCAGCCGGGTCACCCTTGCCCGGGTTCGTGGCGTCCACGCTCACAGGATGCTCCGGGCGAGACCCTGATCGGTGGCCGCGAACCGCTCCGCCACGCGGGCCGGGAACCCCGCCACCCGTCGCGTCTCCTCAACGAGCACATCCGCTCGCCCGTGCTGGAGCGCGCCCACGCTGGAGACAGCGTCAGCAACCTCCACGCACCCGAAGGTCCCGGAGCCAGGAACGGTGAGATCCCACGTCACATCCGCCGGAACGCTGGCCAGCGCCGCGGCGTACTCCGCCAGGATCGCTCCCTCCAGCAGGACGTCTGCCATGCCCTCACCCTAAACCCGCGAGATTGCGTGCCCCCACTGGGACTCGAACCCAGACTGAAGCGATTTTAAGTCGCCTGCCTCTGCCATTGGGCTATGGGGGCCCTGGCTCCAGGGTAGTCGCCGCGTTTCGTCTCGCTCGTTCCTCGCTCGCTCAACGACCGCCGGGATGCACCTCGCTCGCTCGACGACCGGGGGCTTGCAACGGTGGGGACGAGGCGAGCCCCCGTCCGGAAGGGACGGGGGCTCGCTGACGTGTGAAAAGCGGGTCAGGCCTTAGCCTTCGCCGGGGCCTTCTTCTTCGCGGGAGCCTTGGTCTCCGTCTTCGCGGGCGCGGCAACAGCAGACGCCTCCACGGCTGCAGGCGTCGCGGCATCCGTCGGCTTGTCGGCCTTCTCGCCGGCGACCGGGGCCGCCTCGCCGACGACGGACTTCGGGTCGATCGCCGGGGCGGCCGGAGCCGCGGCGGGCGCCGCAGGCGCCTCGGGAGCGGCCGGACGCGGACGCGCGGCGAACTCCTCGAAGACGTAGCGCGGGTTCTGCACGGTCTGCAGCGACACGTTGTCGCGGCCCAGCCAGAAGTTGTGCCACCAGTCGCCGATGACGCGCCACTTGCGTTCCCACGAGGGCATGGCCAGGCCGTGGTAGCCACGGTGCGCGCACCAGGCGATGAAGCCCTTGAGCGCGAGGTTGCCCGACTGGAACACGCCGTTGTAGAGCCCGAGGCCGGCGACGGCGCCCAGGTTGTTGTGGATGTACTCGCGGGGCACCTCGTCGCGCAGCACGGCGACGAGGTTCTTCGCGAGCAGCTTCGCCTGACGCACGGCGTGCTGCGCGTTGGGGACGCAGTATCCGCCCACGCCCTTGCCCGTGAGGTCGGGCACGGCCGACACGTCACCGGCGGCCCACGCGCCTTCGACGACCTCGTCGGGCGTACCGACGCGCAGGTCGGCGCGGGTGCGGATGCGGCCCCGCTCCTCGACCGGCAGGTCGCTCCCGCGGACGACGGTCGGGTTCGCCATGACGCCGGCGGTCCAGACGATGAGGTCGGTCGGCAGCACCTCACCGGTCGACAGCTCGACGTTCCCGTCGACGGCACCGGTGACCTGCGTGTCCAGGTGCACGTACGCGCCCCGCTTGGCGAGGTCCTTCAGCACCCACTCGCTCGTCTTCAGCGACACCTCGGGCATGATCCGGCTCATCGCCTCGATCAGGTGGAAGTGCGTGTCTTCGAAGCGCAGCTGCGGGTAGTCGGGCAGCAGCGACGACGCGAGCGCGCGCATCTCGGCGAACACCTCGATGCCCGCGAACCCGCCGCCGACCACGACGACCGTCAGCAGGCGGTCGCGCTCCGGCCCGGGCGGGAGGTTCGCGGCGCGGTCGAAGTTCGTGAGGATGCGGTCGCGGATCGCGACCGCCTCCTCGATCGTCTTCAGGCCGATCGCGTTCTCGGCGATGCCGGGGATCGGGAACGTGCGGGAGACCGCACCGGCGGTCACCACGATCTGGTCGTAGCTCTCCTGCCAGGGCTCGCCGACCTCGGGCGTGATCGTCGCGGTCTTGTGCGCGTGGTCGATGCCGGTCACCTTCGCGGTGATGACCCGCGTCTTCTTCAGGTGACGGCGCAGGCCCACGACGACGTGGCGCGCCTCGATCTCGCCCGCAGCGACCTCGGGGAGGAACGGCTGGTACGTCATGTACGGCAGCGGGTCGACGATCGTGACCTCGGCCTCGCCCTTGCGCAGGTGCTTCTCGAGCTTCCACGCGGTGTAGAAACCGGCGTAGCCGCCGCCGACGATGAGGATCTTGGGCACGGCAGAAGACGCCGTGCTGGTCGCTGTGCTAGTCACAGGGGGGAGTACTCCTTGGATCAACGGCTCGGAGTGCGGTGGGCCCGTTCCGATCTGATGCGCCGGGCAGCAGCGGTGACGCCGAGCGCGACCAGTATAGCCGCCAGGGTGGCACCCACGAGCGGCACCGTGCCGTAGCGGAGGGTGTCGGCGCTCGGCAGCAGCGGCGATCGACGCTCCACCTGATCGGCTTTCGGCAGCGGATCCAGCTGCACCGGCGTCGCCGTCGGTGTCGGCTGCGGCGCCACCTCGGCCCGCCGATACAGGCGGATCCATTCCTCAAGAGTCAGGCCCGGGAGCGGGCTGGCGCTCACCGTCGCGACGTTCGCCGAGACCGCGGCGGCAGCGTCGATCAGCCCGAATCCGTACGTCGCATCGGGCACGCGCGTCGCCGCGGCGGCGGGCTTGGCGGTCTTGAGGATCCGATTGATCACATTGTTCGCGTCGAGTTCGGGATGCGCCGACCGCACGAGGGCGGCGATGCCGGCGACGAGGGGCGCGGCGCCGCTCGTCCCGCTCCACTCCACGATCTGCCCGTCCGCCGAGACGCCCAGCAGCTGTTCGCTGGGCGCGGAGATCCCGATCGTGATCCCCTGCGTCGACGCCTCCACGCTGGCGACGCCGGCCCGGTTCACCCCGCCGACCGTCAGCACGCCGGGGATCGTCGCGGGCGCCCCCACCTGGTCGGTGCCGGTCCCCCGGTTGCCGGCCGCGACGACGACGACGACGTCGTGATCGAACGCGTACTGGAACGCGGTGTCCCACAGCGGGTCCCACGTCAGCGTGTTGGTCGTGAACGACAGGTTGATGACGTCGGCGCCGTGATCGACGGCCCACGTCATCGCGTCGGCGACCTGCTGCACGAACGGCACCGAGGATGCCGCCCCGAACCCGATCGAGATCGACAGTAGGCTCGCCTCCGGCGCGACACCGATCATCCCGGTCTCCGCGCCCGTGCCGCGTGCCGCGGCGAGGGAGGCCACCCAGCTGCCGTGGTTGCCGTCCACGGCGCCGACCGGCGTGCGGCCGTCGGAGGACCCCGCCCCAGAGAAGTCCGCTCCCCCGACGACGGCGCCGGAGAACTCGACCGGGTTGCGACCGATGCCCGTGTCGATGATCGCGATGGTCGTTCCCTTGCCCTTCGTGGTCCCCCACGCCGTGCGCACGCCGTACTCGTCGAGCCAGTACTCGGCGGCGCGGACCGGGTCGACCTCTCCCGCCGGCGGGGTCGCCACGGCAGGCGCGGCGACTCCGGCGGGCGGCGCTACCTCGGCGGGCGCGGTGACGCCGGCATCCGCCGACGTCGCACCCACGCCCGCCGCGCTCGTGAGGACGAGCCCGGCGGCCACGAGAAGGCGCGCGGCGCGGACCGTCATGCCGCCCCACCGCGCGGCTGCGCGCAGGTGCACCGCTGCGGCGACCAGTCGCCGCGCTCCAGGGCGAGATCGCCGATGGGGTTCACCCCGGGACCGGCGGCCAGCGCGTGGCCGGCGAGGGCGTGCAGACACTTCACGCGCGTCGGCATCCCCCCGGCCGAGATCCCCTCGATCTCGGGGACCTCGCCGTACACCGCACGGTCAGATAGATACGCCTCGTGCGCGGCGGCGTACGCCGCCGCCACGTCCGCGTCGTCCTCGAGCACCTCGGACAACTCGCGCATGACCTGCGTCGCCTCCAGCGCCGACATCGCTGCCGTCGCGCCGGGGTGGGTCAGGTAGTAGAACGTCGGGAACGGCGTTCCGTCCGGCAGCCGCGGCTCGGTGGCGACGACCGTGGGGTTGCCGCACACGCAGCGTGCCGCGATGCCCACCACGCCCCGCATCGGCCGCCCGAGCTGCGCGCGCATGACCTCGAGGTCGGCGGCGGTCGCCTCGGTCAGCGCGGGATGGGTGTTCGACTGCGGATGGGACACTGCTCCAGGCTACCGGCGGCGGCTGATCTCCTGCTGAGCCGTCACCCGGCGGGGGCGGTGCCCGTCTCGGCCGGCCCCGTCGCCGTCTGGGTGAGCCCCGCGCCGGTGACGGAGCGGACGAGCTGCGACATCCAGTCCACCCGTGTCTGCTCGACCTGGTCGCTGACGGCGGTCTGCTCGGGCGGGATCGCGGTGTCCGGCAGGTCATCGTCGATCAGGTAGACGACCTCGCCGGGCTGGAAGTAGTACAGCCGGGCGCGCGCCTGCGAGGCGATGTACGCGGGGTCCGCCCAGCGGTCCTTCTCCTGCTGCAGCTGAGCGACCTGCTCGGTGGTGACGCGGACGGAGTTCTCCAGCGCGGCGATCTGCTGCCGCTGCCCGAGGTAGGTGCCCACCGTCGGCACCAACACGAACACCGCGAGGACGACGAGTCCCAGCATGATCCCCGTGAACGCCGAGAAGCGGATGCCGCCGGCCCACTCCCGCACGTCCACCCGCCCGCGCGTGCGGGTGCCGCGAGCGCCGCGGGAGGCGTCCCCGGATGCACGAAGAGAGGGGGCCGGCGCGGCGCGTCCGGCTCCCTCTCTCATCATGCGATCCAGCCTACGTGGCGATCGTCGGGTTGCCCGGACGGCGCCACGCGGCGGCGGGATACTCAGCCTCTGCTCAGCCCTTGAAGCGCGGGAATGCGCCACGGCCGGCGAAGACCGCGGCATCCCCCAGCTCCTCCTCGATGCGCAGCAGCTGGTTGTACTTCGCGACGCGCTCGCTGCGGGCGGGCGCACCGGTCTTGATCTGACCCGCGTTGACGGCGACGGCGAGGTCGGCGATCGTGGTGTCCTCGGTCTCGCCGGAGCGGTGCGAGAGCATCGACCGGTAGCCGTTCTGGGTGGCGAGGGCGATCGCGTCGAGCGTCTCGGACAGCGTGCCGATCTGGTTGACCTTCACGAGCAGCGCGTTCGCGACGCCCAGGTCGATGCCCTTCTGCAGGCGGACCGGGTTCGTGACGAACAGGTCGTCCCCGACGAGCTGCACCTTCGAGCCGATGGCGTCGGTGAGGTGCTTCCAGGCGTCCCAGTCGTCCTCGGCGAGGGCGTCCTCGATCGTGACGACGGGGTAGTTCGCGACGAGGTCGGCGAAGTAGTCGGTGAGCTTCTCGGCCGACCAGGTCTGCCCCTCGACGATGTAGACGCCGTCCTTGTAGAACTCCGTCGCGGCGACGTCCAGTCCCACGGCGACGTCGGTGCCCGGCGTGAAGCCGGCCTTCTCGATCGCCTTGATGAGGAAGTCGAGGCCCTCGCGGTTGCTGGGGAGGTCGGGCGCGAAGCCGCCCTCGTCGCCGAGGCCGGTGTTGTAGCCCGCGGACTTCAGCTCGCCCTTGAGGACGTGGTAGACCTCGGTGCCCCAGCGCAGCGACTCACCGTAGGTCTCGGCGCCGATGGGAGCCAGGAAGTACTCCTGGAAGTCGATGCCGTTGTCGGCGTGCTCGCCGCCGTTGATGACGTTGAACAGCGGCACGGGCAGAACGTGCGCGTTGGGTCCGCCGAGGTAGCGGAACAGGGGCAGGTCGGCGCTGTCGGCGGCCGCCTTGGCGACCGCGAGGCTCACGCCCAGGATCGCGTTCGCGCCGGTGCGCGACTTGTTCTCGGTGCCGTCGGTCTCGATGAGGATCTCGTCGACGACGCGCTGCTCGCTCGCCTCGACGCCCTCGATGGCCGGGCCCAGCTCGTCGATGACGGCGGCGACGGCCTTCAGTACGCCCTTGCCGCCGTAGCGGCTCTTGTCACCGTCGCGCAGCTCGTACGCCTCGAACGCGCCGGTGGATGCGCCGGAGGGGACGGCTGCGCGCTGGACGATCCCGTCGTCGAGCAGCACCTCCACTTCGACGGTGGGGTTGCCACGCGAATCCAGGATCTCGCGTGCGCCTACAGCCTCGATCAGTGCCACAGGGGAACTCCTTGCTTGTGGAGGATGGATCTCGGAGCGTCGTCGGTCCGGTTTCGAGCATAGTGACCCGGATGCCGCGGCCACAGTGGGTGGCGCCGGATCAAGTCCGTGGGTCACGTCCGTGTGGGTGGTGCGGGGTCGCGCGCGCCGGCTCAGACGAGGACGGCGAGCGCGATGCCGTCCCACCCCTTGGCATCCAGCGTCTGCAGCGCCGTCGCGTCGAAGCGGGGGTCGTCGCGCAGCATCGCAAGTCCCGCGCGGACGCCCGCGACCTGTGCGCTGTCGTCGGCCGGGTCGGCGACCCGACCCGAGCGCACGACGTTGTCGACGACGATGAGCGTGCCGGGCCGGCCGAGCCGGGCCGCCCAATCGAGGTAGATCGAGTTGGACTCCTTGTCGGCGTCGATGAAGACGAGATCGAACGGCTCGGCATCCTCGAGCGTCGGCAGCACATCCGCACCACGGCCGACGCGGATCTCGACCTTCTCCCCCACACCCGCCCGATCGATGCTCGCCCGCGCGACGGCGGCGTGCGCGGGCTCGGCCTCGATCGTGACGACGCGGCCCCCGTCGGGCAGCGCCCGGGCGAGCCAGATCGTCGAATACCCGCCGAGCGTGCCGATCTCGAGCACGCGACGCGCGCCGATCGCCCGCGCGAGCAGGTGCAGCAGCTTGCCGCCCGTCGGCGCGACCTCGATGGCGGGCATCGCCGCCGCCCGCTGCGCGTCGACGGCCGCGGCGAGCGCCGGGTCTTCGCCGACCAGCGTGTCGACGAGGTAGCGGTCGACGGCATCGGCGGCATCCGCACTCAGCGGGAGTGGTTCGCTCATGCCGCCAGCCAACCCGCACGACGGGCTCGCGTCAACGGTCACGCCACCTGCGCGGTCGACTCGCGCACCACGAGGGTCGGCGTCGCGACCTCGTGCCGGGCGGGGTTTCCCGCGAGCATGTCGGTCAGCTGCCGCAGCGCGAGCGCGCCCATGTCGCGGCGCGGCTGGTCGACGCTCGTGAGCGTCGGGCGCAGCTTCGACGCGAGATCGATGTCGTCGTAGCCGGCGACGCTGAGTGCGTCCGGCACCCGGATGCCCGCGTCGAACGCCCGCCCGATGAGGTCGACGGCCAGGCGGTCGTTCGCACAGCACACCGCCGTCGGCGCCTCGCCAGCGCGCTCCACGACCGCGGCGATCAGCACCGCCGGTTCGGCCTCCACGACGGGTGAGCTACGGATACCGCATGCTGCCGATCCTCATCGAGGAGTTCAGCATCGTGTTCGAGGGCTATCGGCTGCGCACGGCGCCGCCGGCGAAGAAGGGCCTGCTGGGATGGCGCGTCGGCGTCCAGTGGGCGCAGCTTGCGGTGCTGTCGTTCTACCCGATCTTCCTCAACACGGCGAAGTCGGTGCGCACGACGGTCGAGGCGCTCGAGACCCGCGGGTTCACGCACGGCGCCGCGAACGCGAACGGCCGCCGCATCCGCATGGCGAAGCTGCGCATCCGCCCCCTCGACGTGATCGTCATCGTCGTGACGCTCTTCGCGATCGCCGTCGCCTTCGCCGCCGGCGCCGCCTGGCCGGTGTACCGGTAGCGGACTGCGGGTCAGGCCTTCGCGCGGGCGGCGAGGGCCCCGAGGAGGGCAGCACCCGTCGCGGCATCCTCGACCGTCACCGTGACGACCTTGCCGTTCGTCCGGTGCACGCGGATGCCGGGGCCCGAGCGCAGCACCACGCCGAAGCCTCCGCCGGGAGCCCAGCGCATGCCCCAGCCGCCGAACTCCCCCATCGGGTTGACATCGACGGCCTCGACCGACGCGATGTCGCGCAGCGGCACGTGCACCCGAGGGAGGCCCACGATCGAGTTCACCGTCAGACCGGCGGCGTCGACGCGGACGTGGAAGGCCAGCGTCGAGACGACAGCCGCGGCACACACGATGGTGACGACGATGAGAACCACGACCGAGCCGGCCGGCGCGTCCGCGAAGACGCTCACAAGAGTGACCACGACCAGCAGCACGAACGCCGCGACGAGCGCGATCGCGGCTCCGCGCGCAAGCTGCACTCGTTGCAGCCAGACGGCGCGCTCGTCGCCGTCGAGCTCGATGGGCGCGCCCGCGGCGAGCAGCGTCGGACAGTACGGCTCGTCAGGCTGAACGAACCATCCGAGCGCCCCCGCGACGACCGCGACGGCGAACGCGACGACGAGCGGGATGACGACCGACGGAGCATCCTGCCACGATGCGAGACCCGCCTGCGCGGCGAACGTCCACGCGCCGAGCACGCCCATCAGCACCGAGGTCGCGAGGGCGACCGCCCCGAGCAGGCGGTAGGTCGCGCCGCGGTCGCCGCGGCGCAGCCCGGCATGCGCCGACAGTGCGATCAACAGCGGCGCACCTACTCCGACGACGAGGGTCACGACGATCATCAGCCACGCGGGGCCCGAGCCGTTCGGCCCACCGCCGGAGCCCCAGTGGATCGCCATCGGATCGGGCACGCGTGGCAGCAGGATCACCTGGATCGCCACCGCGAGCGCAGTCACGATGATCGGCAGCACGATCGCCACGAGAGTGAAACGGCGGACGGCGAGCGGGGCACGGTCGGTCATGCGGATTCCTCCAGGGTCAGGGCGGCGTGGCGGGCCAGCGCGGCGAATGCGTCGGCGGGCATGCCGAGGTCGCGTGCGCGGCGGGCGACCTCGGTGAGGTCGGCGTGCAGCGCGGCGGACTGCGCCGCGGCGGCGGTCACGACGGCGCCGCGGCCGCGGTGCATCTGCACGAGGCCCTCGTCGCGCAACTGCTGGTAGGCGTGCAGCACGGTGTGCAGGTTCACCTCGAGCGCTGCGGCCAGTTCGCGCGCCGACGGCAGGCGCTCCCCCGCGCGCACGCGGCCGGCGACGACCTCGGCGCGGACGGCGTCGGCGAGCTGCGTGAACAGCGGCGTCGTCGCCTGCGGATCGATGCGGAGGAGCATGCATCCATTCTAGTACAACTAGAACACTTGTGTGCGAGACACAATCGATGTGCGCGGCGACCGTCGAGTTGCACGTCAACGTGCTCACGCGCAACTACGTGAAGACCGCCTTCGGCGGGTCGCTGTCGGCGATGACCGATCCGTACTTCTTCATGCTCGTGATGCACCAGCTCGGCCGCGATTACGTCGTGTGGGACACGCGCGGCGAGATCGAGATGCTCAAGCCCGGGCGCGGCGTGCTGACGGCCCACTTCCACGTGCCGAGCGAGCAGGCCGCTGCCCTGCGTGAACGCGCCAAGGGCGGCGCGAAGGTGCTCGAGTGGTTCGAGACCGAGATCACGGACGCCGCGGGCGACGTCGTCGCCCGGGTGCGCCGAGAGGTCTACGTCCGCGAGAAGCGGCGCGTGACGGATGCCGCGGCGGGCTGAGCGTCAGGCGCTCGGCTGGGGCTCGGGCCGGCGTCTGTCCTTGAGGGCTGCGCGCACGGCGGGCAGCAGCGCCTCGGCTGTGCGGCGGTAGCCGAGCGCACTCGGGTGGAAGCGGTCGAGGCTGAACATCTCCTCCGGCTGCGTCACGAAGAACGGTCCGACCGCACGGCGCAGCGACACCGTGCGGGCGCCGCGGCGGACGACGACATCCGCCTGCGCGTCGGCGAGCTGGCGCGAGAGGCGCGCGCCGAGTGCACGCAACGGCTGCGGCACGGGCCGCAGCGACCCGAGATCAGGGCACGTCCCGACGACGACTGCCGCACCGAGTTCCTGCAGGCACCCGATCGCTGCGTCGAGGTGCCCGACCGACGCCGAGACCGGCACGCGGTGGGTGACGTCGTTGCCGCCGACGACGATGACGGCGACGTCGGGCCGGTAGTCGTCCGGCAGGTCGTCGATCTGCGCCGCGAGCATCGACGACTCGGCGCCGACGACGGCGGCTGTGCGCAGCCGCACGCGGCGCCGCTCGGCTCGCGCGAGCCCCTTCGCGAGGCGTGCGCCGAGGGTGTCCTTGCGGCGCTCGGCACCGAGGCCCGCGGCGATCGAGTCGCCGAACACGGCGAGCTTGAGCGGCGGCCCGTCGAAGCGGCCGCCCCATACCCGGTCGGCGTCGAGGGCGTTCTCGTCGAGCGGCTTGCCGATGCGCCGCCGCGCGAGCGCCGCCTGGCGCACGAGCATCGCGCGTCCGCCGACGAACACGAGCCCCACGGCGGCCACGCCACTGGCGGCCCCGAGGATCGACGGCCAGGGCACGACGTCGCGTGGACGAGTCATGCGCCCATGCCAGCTCATGCCGATGAACGCCGATCGTCCCGCGGGTGACGCGCCGGTGGACACGCGCCCGCGGAGCCTGACGCGCGCGCAGTCAGGACAGCGGCTTGAGCTCGAGGTCGGCGCGGAGGGCACCGGCCGACACCATCGCGAATGCCGTGTAGCCGTCGGCCGCGGCGCGCTCGAGGAGCGCCTTGAGGTTCTTCGTGCGCTGTTCGAGCCGCACGCGTGCGCCCTCCGCGACGAGCGCGGCCTTGAGGGCGACGAGCTCGGCGACCGGCACGTCGCGATCGTGAACGAGGACGACAGCGGATGCCGCGGCATCCTCACCGTCCGCGACGAGGTCGACGATGCGCTCGAACCCGATGGAGAAGCCGACGGCGGGGACGTCCTGCCCGAGGAAGCGGCCGATCATGCCGTCGTAGCGGCCGCCGCCGCCCAGGGAGTAGTCGACGCTCGGGTGGGCGAGCTCGTAGATCGTGCCGGTGTAATAGCCCATGCCGCGCACGAGGAACGGGTCGAACACGATCGGGATGCCGCTGCCCGCCCCCGCGCCTGTCGAGGGTCGGGCAGCCCCGACCGCCTCGCCGATGGCGACGAGGTCGACGACGATCTCGTCGGGCACGCCCTCGGGCAGGGCCTTGCGAATCTGCCCCTCACCGTACGGGCGGAACTCGAGCGTCTGCGGGCGGCGCAGGAACGCCTCGAAAGCGTCGACGGCGGCGGTCGTCGCGCCGCGCTCGCGCAACTCCGCGGTCACTCCGTCGGGTCCGATCTTGTCGAGCTTGTCGATCGTGATGAGCACCCCGGGGCGCTCATCGGCGGTGAAGCCGAACGACTCCAGCATCCAGTCCAGAGCACGGCGGTCGTTGATCCGAATGGTGCCGCCCTCGAGGCCCAGCGCGTCGAGGGTGTCGAGGGTCGCGACGACGAGCTCCGCCTCGGCGCGGCCGGTCGCATCGCCGATGATGTCGATGTCGCACTGCACGAACTGGCGGTAGCGACCCTTCTGCGGCCGCTCCGCGCGCCACACCGGGGCGATCTGGATCGCGCGGAACACCGTCGGCAGCTCCGCCCGGTGGCTGGCGTAGAACCGCGCGAGCGGGACCGTCAGGTCGTACCGCAGGCCGAGGTCGGCGAGCGCGGCGGGGTCGTCGGCGCCGGAGCGGATGGCATCGGCATCCAGTCCCCGCCGGAGGACGTTGAAGGCGAGCTTCTCGTTGTCGCCGCCGATGCCCGCGTGCAGGCGGTCGTAGTCCTCCATGACGGGCGTCTCGATCTCGTCGAACCCGTGCGCACGGTAGCGGTCGCGGATGACGGCGAGCACGCGCTCGCGGCGGGCCTTGTCGGCGGGGAGGAAGTCGCGCATGCCGCGCGGCGGGTTCACGGTGGGCACCGGGCCATTCTTCCAGGTCGCGATGAAACTCCACGGATCCGACGTGCGGCGACCGCCGACGGCGACTTTCTCCGCGATACGACCGCAGATCTGTGGAGTTCTGGCCGCCGGCCGGCGCGGTCAGCCGCCCTCGACGGCGCGGACCTCGTCCTGCAGCACCCGGATCCGCTCGCGGAGCGCCCGCTCGGCGTCCCAGCCCCGCTCCCGCGCCACACCGACGAGCGCCAGCAGGGCGTCGCCGAGCTCGGCCTCGGTCTCCGGGCTCGGCTCCGCCGCGGCGCCGTCGGCGCGAGACACCGGTTGTGCACCGAGACCGTGGTGCACATCGCGGGTCTCGGTGCCCGCGGCGTGTCTCGCGGGCGGGCGGATTCCGAGGGGGGCGGACTTGCCGAGGACTTTCTGCGCGAGGGCGAGCGCGGGCATGTGCTCCGACACCCCGTCGAGCACCGACCGGCGCTCGTGCTTCTCGGCGGCCTTCGCCGCGTTCCAGTGGATCAGGACCTCCTCGGGCGTGCGCGCCACGGCATCCGCGAAGACATGCGGATGCCGGCGAACCATTTTCTCGACCAGGCCCGCCGCGACGTCGTCGATGTCGAACGGGTCGGCCTCGTCCTGTGCGGCGATCGCGGCGTGGAACAGCACCTGCCACAGCAGGTCTCCCAGCTCTTCGCGGAGGTCGGCCCTCGTTCCCGCCTCGACGGCGTCGATCAGCTCAGCGGACTCTTCGACGAGATACGGAACGAGATCCTCGTGCGTGATCCGCTGCGACCACACGCACCGCTCCCGCACGGCCCGCATGGTCTCGGCGGCCTGCCGCAGCGGATCGGTGCTCAGCTGTCGCGGGTCTGCGCGGTCGTGCGCCTGTGGTGCCATGCCCGCCACGATACGAGCATCGCGGCCAGAACGAGGGAGATCGCCGAGCCCGCCAGCACGCCGAGAGTCGCCTGGTCGCGGATGCCGGGAGCACCGGCGAAGGCGAGCTCGCTCAGCAGGAGCGACACCGTGAACCCGATGCCGCCGAGCGCACCGGCGGCGAGCAGGTCGCCCATCGTGAGGGCCGCCGGGGCCGGAACCCGCAGCATCCGCTGCGCGATGCCACCGGCGACGGCGATGCCGACGAGCTTGCCGATGGGCAGCGCGACGAGCGCACCCCAGAACGCCGGGGAGAGCTCCCGCGCCGGCACCGCCGGGATCACGACGAGCGCGGCGCTCAGCGCGAACAGCGGCAGGACGAGTCCGTTCACCCACGGCTCGAGGGCGTGCAGGGCGCGCATCGCCGGATGCTGGGCCATCGCGAGTCCGAGAGCGACACCGGCGATCGTCGCGTGCACGCCCGACTGGTACACGGCGTACCAGGTGACGAGCGAGGACACGATGAGGCCGATGACCGCGGCCCCGCGCGCACGCGTGTCGAGGATCCGGCTGCAGACTGCGAACACCGCGAGGGCGACGACGGCGAGAAGCAGCATCCCGAAGTCGACGTCGGACGTGAACAGCACCGCGATGAAGACGATCCCGACGATGTCGTCGAGGATCGCCAGCGCCAGCAGGAACACCCGAACGCCGGACGGCAGCCCGCGGCCGAACACCGCGAGCACACCGAGCGCGAAGGCGATGTCGGTCGCGGTCGGAATCGGCCAGCCGGATGCCGCGTCGGACCCGCCGGCGATCGCGAGATACACGGCGATCGGCACGAGCACGCCGCCGGTAGCGGCGATCGCGGGCAGGACCGCACGCTTCGGCGAGGCGAGCTGGCCGTTCGTCAGCTCGAACTGCAGCTCGACCGCGGCGACGAAGAAGAAGACCGCGAGCAGGCCGTCCTGGATCCAGTGCCCGACGGACATCTCGAACACGCCCGGCACGCCGAGGTACGCGTCCTTCACGGCGAAGGCGGCATCTGCGAGGGGGGTGTTGGCCAGCACCAGGCCGACGACAGCCGCGATCAGCAGGAGGAGGGCGGGGAAACGGGCGGAGCGCAACAAGGCCATGCGTCTGCTTTCAGGGTCGGGAACGTGGACGCCGACCAGGCTTCCCGGCACACCCACTTCGATGCTACGCGACCCTGCCGGGAAGGTCGTGGGCGGGATCCTACCGCGTGACGAACCCGAAACACCGGGACAGTACCGTGGAGGGATGCGCGAACTGACCCGCACCGAAGCCATCGACCTCGTCGGCCGCGACGAGGCGGAGAACGAGCTGCCCGAACGCATGCGCGCCGACGTGCGCATGCTCGGCGCCCTCCTCGGCCGGGTGCTGCGCGAGAGCGGGTCTCCCGGCCTCTACGAGGACGTCGAGCGGCTGCGCCAGGCGACGATCGCCGCGTACACCGACGAATCCCCCGAGGCCTTCGAGCGTGCCGCCCGCATCGCCGACTCGTTCTCCATCGAGCGCGCCGACGAGGTCGCGCGGGCCTTCACGGTGTACTTCCACCTCGTCAACCTCGCCGAGGAGCACCAGCGCGTGCGCGTGCTGCGCGAACGCGACGGCCGCCCCGAGAAGGAGGATGCCGCCGACTCCGTCGCGGCCGCGTTCGTGCGCCTGTCGGCCGAGGTCGGCGACGACACCGCCCTGCAGCGGCTGCAGGGCCTGCGCTTCCACCCCGTGTTCACCGCCCACCCGACCGAAGCGCGGCGCCGCGCGGTGTCCTCCAGCATCCGTCGCCTCGTGGCGCTGCTGACCGAGCACGACGCGTCGCTGCAAGGCGGCGCCGACGAGCGCCGCGCCGAACGGCGGATGCTGGAGGAGATCGACACCCTGTGGCGCACCGCGCCGCTGCGCGCCGAGAAGCCCACCCCCGTCGACGAGGTGCGCGCCATCATGGCCGTGTTCGACGAGACGCTGTACACGGCCGTCCCGCACGTCTACCGCCGCGTCGACGACGCGCTGCAGGGGCCCGCGGCGGGGAGCCGCACCCCCGTCGTCCGGCCGTTCGTGCGCCTGGGCACGTGGGTCGGCGGTGACCGCGACGGCAACCCGTTCGTCACGGCGTCGGTCACGAAGAAGGCAGCGGGCATCGCCGCCGAGCACATCCTGCTGGGGTTGCAGCACTCCGCCGACCGCATCGCCAAGACCCTCACGCTGGCGGCGGACACGACGCCGCCGAGCGCTGAGCTGACGGCGCTCCTGCAGCGGCTCAGCGCCGCGGACGAGGACGGCGCGGCCGACGCGGCGAAGCGCGCGAAGGTCGAGCCGCACAAGCGCGCCATGCTGCTGATCGCCCGCCGCATCGCCGCGACCCGTCGTCGCGACGCCGACCTGTCCTATCGCGACCCCGAGCTGCTGCTGCGCGACCTTCGCACCGTGCAGGACTCGCTGGCCGCCGCGGGCGCACCGCGCCAGGCGTACGGTCACCTGCAGCAGCTGCTGTGGCAGGTCGAGACGTTCGGGTTCCACCTCGCCGAGCTCGAGGTGCGCCAGCACTCCGCCGTGCATGCGCGGGTGCTCGCCGAGGCCGCCGCCGGCGGACCGCTGAGCACCCAGTCCGAGGAGGTGCTCGAGGTCTTCCGCACGATCGCGCAGATCCAGCACCGGTACGGGCCGCGGGCCGCAGGCCGCTACATCGTCTCGTTCACACAGTCCGCCGCCGACCTCGTCGCGGTGCACGAGCTCGCCCGCATCGCGGTCGGACCCGGCGGACGTCCGCCGGTGCTCGATGTCATTCCGCTGTTCGAGACCTTCGCCGACCTGCAGGCGGCGCCGCAGATCATGGCCGAGATCGTGCAGCATCCGGACTTCGCCGCCCGCTTGGAGGCCACCGAGCGCCGCCTGGAGGTCATGCTCGGCTACTCCGATTCGTCGAAGGACGTCGGCCCCGTCGCCGCGAACCTCGCCCTGTACGAAGCGCAGGCGAAGATCGCGGCGTGGGCGCAGGATGCCGGCATCCACCTCACCCTGTTCCACGGCCGCGGTGGCGCGCTCGGGCGCGGCGGCGGGCCGGCCAACTCCGCGATCCTCGCGCAGCCGCCGCACTCGGTCGACGGCCGGTTCAAGCTCACCGAGCAGGGCGAGGTCATCTTCGCCCGCTACGGCGACCCCGCGATCGCCATGCGTCACATCGATCAGGTCGCGGCGGCGGTGCTCCTGGCATCCGCCCCCTCCATCGAGCGCCGCAACAGCGAGGCGGCAGAGCGATACGCCGACGTCGCCACGACGATGGATGCCGCGTCGCGCGAGCGGTTCTTCTCCCTCGTGAAGGCCGACGGATTCGCGCCGTGGTTCGCGACGGTCACGCCGATGGAGGAGATCGGGCTGCTCGCGCTCGGCTCGCGGCCCGCACGCCGGGGACTGTCGGTCGAGTCGCTGGAGGACCTGCGGGCGATCCCGTGGGTCTTCGCGTGGTCGCAGGCGCGCATCAACCTCGCCGGCTGGTTCGGCCTCGGCACCGCGCTGGAGGCCGTCGGCGACCTCGACCTGCTGCGCCGCGCCTACGACGAGTGGCCGCTGTTCCGGACGGTCATCGACAACGTCGGCATGAGCCTCGCGAAGGCGGACGGGCGCATCGCCCGCCGCTACCTCGACCTCGGCGACCGGCCCGACCTCGCCGACCTCGTCGTGGGCGAACTCGAGCTCACGACCGACTGGGTTGTCCGCATCGTCGGCGGCGACGGACTGCTCGCGAACAAGCCGGTGCTGCAGCGCGCCGTGAAGATGCGCAGCCCCTACGTCGATGCGCTGTCGCTGCTGCAGCTGCGCGCGCTGCGGGCGCTGCGCGCGGGCGAACTCACCGACGAGGAGCTGCCGCAGTGGCAGCGTCTGCTGCTGCTGAGCGTGTCGGGCGTCTCGGCCGGCCTGCAGAACACCGGGTGACCCCCGGCCGGCGGATCAGTCCAGGCGGCGGTCGAGGGCGTGGCGGGCGAGCGCGGCGCCGTAGCGTTCGGTGAGCTGGATCATGAGATCCGGGGTCGCGCGATCGAGACCGAACACGAACCCGGGGAAGTCGAGGTCCTTCTGTAGCGCCCAGATCTCCTCGTGCCGATCCGGGGAGAACATCTGCGCCGGGTCGCCCACTGCGACCCACCCGATCGGCACCGTCGATTCCGGCGGCAGCACCGTCCGCAGATGCACGACGGCGTTGATGCGCACCTCGCTGCGCCGGCCGACGCGCGCGCCGTTGAACACGCGCGTGCCGGTCGCGAGGAACACCTCCTCGGCCACGGTCGCCCCCGAGATGCTGGCGGTCGGTCCGACGAGGACGTGCGAGCCGATGTGCACCGGGTGGGTGGCGCTCGCCCGGACGAGCGCGTTCTCCATCACGATGACGTTCTCGTCGAGGGTGATCGGGCCGCCCTCCGCGGTGAGCACGGCGCCGTGCAGCACCTGACAGCCCGCGCCGATCGTCACGTCGCCGGAGACGACCGCCGTCGGCGCCACGACCGCTTCGGGATGGATGCGGGGACGCGCCCCGAGATGCTCGAACTGCATGGTGTCCTCCTGCGCCCCAGGGTATGACGGCTTGTCATACGCGTCGAGGGCGCCCCGACGCGCCGCTAGGGTGAAACAGGCCGTTCCGCCCGTGAGCGTTGCCGGAAAGCCCCACTGTGACAGAAACCCTCTCTCCCCTGCCGTCCTCCGTGTCCGCCGTGTTCGACACCGTTCAGGCTCGCAGCCCCCATGAACCCGAGTTCCAGCAGGCCGTCCACGAAGTGCTGCACTCCATTGCGCCCGTCATCGACCGGCATCCGGAGTTCGTCGCCAGCGGCGTCGTGGAGCGCCTCGTCGAGCCGGAGCGCCAGATCATGTTCCGCGTTCCGTGGGTGGATGACAGCGGCACCGTGCAGGTCAACCGCGGCTACCGCATCCAGTTCTCCTCGGTGCTCGGCCCGTACAAGGGCGGCCTGCGCTTCCACCCGAGCGTGAACCTCTCGATCATCAAGTTCCTCGGCTTCGAGCAGATCTTCAAGAACGCCCTCACCGGTCAGGGCATCGGCGGCGCCAAGGGCGGCAGTGACTTCGACCCGCACGGCCGCTCGGATGCCGAGATCATGCGCTTCTGCCAGTCGTTCATGAACGAGCTGTACCGTCACCTCGGCGAGCACACCGACGTCCCCGCGGGCGACATCGGCGTCGGCGCGCGCGAGATCGGCTACCTGTTCGGCCAGTACCGCAAGGTCACCAACCGCCACGAGTCGGGCATGTTCACCGGCAAGGGCGTGCAGTGGGGCGGCGCGGAGGTGCGCACCGAGGCCACCGGCTACGGTGCGGTGTTCTTCGCCGAGGAGATGCTCGCCGTCCGCGGCGAGTCGCTCGAGGGCAAGCGCGTCGGCGTCTCCGGGTCGGGGAACGTGGCGATCTACGCGATCGCGAAGGCCCACCAGCTCGGCGCACTGCCGGTGACGGCGTCGGACTCGTCGGGGTACGTCGTCGACGACGCCGGCATCGACGTGGACCTGCTCCGCCAGCTCAAGGAGGTCGAGCGCGTCCGCATCGCCGAGTACGCAGCACGCCGCCCGTCGGCGCGCTTCGTCGAGGGCGCTCGCCCGTGGGAGGTCGCCGTCGACATCGCGATCCCGTCTGCCACGCAGAACGAGCTGGACGAGGACGACGCCCGGGCACTCATCGCGGGTGGTGTGCGCGCCGTCTCGGAGGGGGCGAACATGCCCTCGACGCCCGGCGCGGTGGCTGCGTTCCAGCAGGCGGGTGTGCTGTTCGGTCCCGGAAAGGCCGCGAACGCCGGAGGCGTGGCGACCTCGGCGCTGGAGATGAGCCAGAACGCGTCGCGCCAGCGCTGGAGCTTCGGCGACAGCGAGCAGAAGCTGCGGGACATCATCGCCGACATCCACCACGCGGCCTTCGACGCCGCCGAGCGCTACGGCCACGACGGCGACTACGTCGTCGGGGCCAACATCGCCGGATTCGAGCGCGTCGCGCACGCGATGCTCGCACAGGGCGTCATCTGACCTGAGGCGCCCGCGCGGGGTGTGCCCGCGGCGAGACCCCGTTCGCCGTCAGGCCTCGACGGCGTCGGCCACGGGCAGTGGATACAGCTGGTCGATGAGCTGACCCACCCAGGCGATGAGGTCGCCGTCGGCGACGCGCTCCCCGCCGGCCGTCGGCAGCGGCACGACCATGGCCTCGCCGCCGGCGAGCACCTTCGACTTCGGGTACAGCCGCTGCAGCCGCACGCGCAGCGAATCGGATGCCGGGGCCGGCGCCACCCGCAGGTTCGGCCCCATGGCGACGACGTCGGTGAGCCCGGCCTGCGCGGCGCGACGCCGCAGCCGCGCGACGGCGACGAGCCCCTCCACCTCGCGCGGCGGCGTGCCGTACCGGTCGGTGAGTTCGTCCACGACGAGATCGATCGCGTCGGCGCTGGCCGCGGCATCCGCCCCCGTCTGCCCTCCCCCGCTCGTGCGCGCGTTCGGCGATGCGGCCGCGGAGAGCTTCTGATACGCCTCCAGGCGCAGCCGCTCGCTGTCGATGTAGCTCTCCGGCAGCCGGGCATCGACGGGCAGCTCGAGCCGGAGCTCGGCGGGACCCTCCACCTCGTCGCCGCGGAAGGTCGCGACAGCCTCGCCGATCATCCGCAGGTACAGGTCGAACCCGACACCGGCGATGTGACCGGCCTGCTCGGCGCCGAGGAGATTGCCCGCGCCGCGGATCTCGAGGTCCTTCAGCGCCACCTGCATGCCCGAACCCAGGTCGTTGTTGACGGCGATCGTCTCGAGGCGGTCTGCGGCGGTCTCGGACAGCGGCTTCATCTCGTCATAGAGGAAGTACGCGTACGCGCGTTCCCGCCCGCGCCCGACGCGCCCGCGCAGCTGGTGCAGTTGCGAGAGACCGTACTTGTCGGCGCGGTCGATGATGATCGTGTTGGCGTTGGCGATGTCGAGCCCGGTCTCCACGATGGTCGTCGAGACGAGCACGTCGAACCGGCGCTCCCAGAAGCCGTCGACGACCTCCTCCAGCGCGTGCTCCCCCATCTGCCCGTGCGCAACGGCGATGCGCGCCTCGGGGACGAGTCCGGCGAGGTCGGCGGCGACGCGCTGGATCGACTGCACGCGGTTGTGCACGTAGAACACCTGCCCCTCCCGCAGCAGCTCACGGCGGATCGCGGCGGCGATCTGCTTGTCGCTGCGGGGGCCGACGTAGCTGAGGATCGGATGCCGGTCCTCGGGGGGCGTCGCGAGGGTCGACATCTCCCGGATGCCGGTGACCGCCATCTCGAGGGTGCGCGGGATCGGCGTCGCGCTCATGGCGAGGATGTCGACGTTGGTCTTCAGCTTCTTCAGCGCGTCCTTGTGCTCGACACCGAAGCGCTGCTCCTCGTCGATGATCATGAGACCGAGGTCCTTGAAGATCACCTTCTCGGTGAGGATGCGGTGCGTGCCGATGACCATGTCGACGGTCCCGTCGGTGAGGCCTGCGAGGGTGTCGCGGGCCTCTTTGTCGGTCTGGAAGCGCGAGAGCGGCCGCACCTTGACGGGGAAGCCCGCGAACCGCTCGGTGAAGGTGTCGAAGTGCTGCTTGACGAGCAGGGTGGTCGGCACGAGCATCGCGACCTGCTTGCCGTCCTGGATCGCCTTGAACGCGGCGCGCACGGCGACCTCGGTCTTGCCGAAGCCGACATCGCCCGAGAGCAGCCGGTCCATCGGGATGGGCCGCTCCATGTCGGCCTTGATCTCGTCGATCGTCTGCAGCTGGTCGGGCGTCTCGGCGAACGGGAACGCCTCCTCGAGCTCGCGCTGCCACGGCGTGTCGGGGCCGAACGCGTACCCCTTCGCGGCCATGCGCGCCGAGTACAGCTTGACGAGCTCGACGGCGATGTCGCGCACCGCCTTGCGCGCCTTGCCCTTCGCGGCGGCCCAGTCGCTGCCGCCCATCTTCGACAGTGTGGGCGCGTCGCCGCCGACGTACCTGCTCAAGAGGTCGAGCTGGTCGGTCGGGACGTACAGCTTGTCGCCGGGGTGACCCCGCTTGGACGGGGCGTATTCGAGCACGAGGTACTCGCGCGTCGTCTTGACGGCGTTGCGACCGCCGCTGGACACCTCGCGCTGCACCAGCTCGATGAACCGGCCGATGCCGTGCGTGGAGTGCACGACGATGTCACCCGTCTTCAGCTGCAACGGGTCGACGACGTTCTTGCGCCGGGAGGCGAGCTTCTTCACCACACGCCCGTCGGCGCCGATCGTGCGACCGTAGAACTCCGCCTCGGTGAGCACCGCGAGCTTCGCGTCGGGCAGCTCGAAACCGCCCTCGAGGGTCGCGAGGACCGCGACGGCGACGCCCGGTTCGGGCACGTCGTCGAGGTCGTGGGCGGAGCGCGCGGCGATGCCGCGTTCGGCGAGGACGTCGCGGGCGCGGTCGACGAGGCCGGTGCCGGATGCCGCGATCACGACCCGCCAGCCGCCCGCCACCAGGTCGCCGACGTGCGCGGTCGCCCCCTCCACGTTGCCCTGGAAGGACGGCACCGGGTTCGCGGCGACGCGCACGACCCCGGCCGCGGCATCCGGGACCTGGGGGGAGGCACCCGCGTCCGCCGCCTGTCGCAGGTCCGCCTCCGCCGCCGCGGCGCCGGAGTCGAAGCCGCTGAAGGTCCACCACACGCCGCCCCGCTCGGCGGTCGCGGCCTGCAGTTCGGGGAGGGTGAGGAAGTCGCCCGCGCCGAGGTCGACCGGGGTGTCGGCGCCGGCGACGGCGGCGCTCCACGCCGCCTCGAGGAACTCCCGGTTCGTCTCGCCCAGCGTCATGGCGCGCCCGACGGCGCGTTCGGGGTCGACGAGGGATGCCGCGGTGCCGCGAGGCAGGTAGTCCACGAGCGGGACGACGGCGTCGGCGACCGCCGGCAGGAGCGATTCCATGCCCTCGACGGGGATGCCCTCGCTCATCTTCTCGAGCATGGTGCGCAGCCCCGGGAACCGGTCCTGCAGGGCCGCCGCGCGAGCGCGCACCGGCGGCGTCAGCAGCAGTTCGCGGCTGGGCAGCAGGGTGACGGCGGTGACCTCTCCGGGCAGCGAACGCTGGTCGGCGACCGAGAACGCGCGGATCTGGTCCACCTCGTCGCCGAAGAACTCGACGCGATACGGGTGGTCGGCCACCGGGGGGAAGACATCGAGGATGCCGCCGCGCACCGCGAACTCGCCGCGGCGGGACACCATGTCGACGCGATGGTAGGCGAGGTCGACGAGACGACGCACGACGGTGTCCAGTCCGGCGCCGCGCGCGCCCACGGCGAGCTCGACCACGCCCGCGTCGGTGAGACCCGCGGCAAGTGGCTGCAGCGCGCCCCGGACGGATGCCGTGATGATCAGCGGCGTCGTGCCGCCCGCCGCCTCCCAGGCCGCGGCGGCGCGCAGGACGGCCAGCCGCCGGCCGACGGTCTCGGTCGACGGGCTCAGCCGCTCATGCGGCAGCGTCTCCCACGCGGGGAAATGCAGCACCTGCGCGTCGGGCACGAGACTCTGCAGCGCCGCACCGAGCCCTTCGGCGCGGCGGCCGGTGGGGGCGATCGCCAGCAGCGCCGCCGGAGCGCCGCTCGCCCGGCGGCGCTCGAGGAGCGCGGCCAGCATCGGCGCGTCGAGGCCGGTGACCATCGAGAAGTCGGTGTCGACGAGGGCGGCCTCGACGGCGGTGCGGACCCCGCTCGCCTCGCCGTCGTCCTGCAAGAGGGCGCGCACGATCCCGGAAACTGTCACCGGACGAGTGTACGGCGCGTGACCGACACGACGGCCGCCGCCGGGGTCCGCCGCGCTGCCCCGGGCGCCGCGCTGGCCGACCCCCGGCGCCGCGAGGCCGACCGTGGGCCACGCGAAGCCGACCGTGGGCCGCGCGAGGCCGACCCTAGGATGAGGTCGTGACCGAGAACCCGCCCCCGACCCCGGCCCCGCCGCAGTGGGGATACGTGCAGCCGGCCCCCGGTGCTCCGCCCGTGTACGCGGCGCCCGTCGGATACGGTGCGCCGTACCCGTCGGCGGAGCCGCCCGCGGCCGGGCGGGCGACGCTCGGCGCGAGCGCGCTGGGCGTCGCGCTCCTCGGCGTCGTCGGGGCGACGCTGCTGAGCGCGCTCACCGGCTTCGCCGCCGCCCAGGGCGCCATGCGCCACGCCATCGGGATCTCGCCCGAGGGCCTGGAGAACCTCAGCGAAACGCAGCTGCTGGCGCTGCTGAGCCCCGTGCGCACACTCGTGCTATGGGCCGAGATCGGGTTCTGGGCCGGGACCGTCCTGGGGATCTGGGCCCTCATCCAGGGCATCGTCGCGATCGCCACCCGCCGCGGCCGGGGGCAGGGCATCGCCGCCGTCGTGATCGCGGCCCTCGGTCCGATCGTGTACGGCGTCGCCGTCGGGATCGCCGTGACCCTCGGCGTCGCCGCCGGCGCATCGGGCTGACCCGGCGCGGCGCTCGCCTAAGCGCGAGGCGCGTGGTGCCGCTGCTGCGCGGCGAGCAGACCTTCGCCGATGAGCTGCTCCACGGCATCCGCCGCCTCATCCAGCACGAGCGGCAGCTGCGTGCGCTCGGCGGACGAGAACGGGTCGAGCACCCAGTCCGCCGGATCCTGCCGGCCCGGCGGCCGGCCGATCCCGACGCGCACCCGGGGGAAGTCGGCCGTCCCGAGCGCCTTGGCGACGTCGCGGATGCCGTTGTGCCCGCCGTGTCCGCCGCCGACCTTGAGCTTGAGGGAGTCGAAGGGGATGTCGAGCTCGTCGTGCACGAGCACGACGCGCTCCGCCGGGACGTCGTAGAACCGCGCGAGCTGCGACACCGGACCGCCGGAGGTGTTCATGAAGGAGTTCGGCGTCGCCAGCACGAGCTTGGCCGCACCCGGCCGCAGCCACGTCTCGGCGACCCGGGCGTTCGCCTTGTGCGCCCGCAGGGTCTCGCCGCGACGGGCGGCGAGTTCCGCGATCACCATCTGGCCCACATTGTGGCGCGTGCTCTCGTAACGGGGACCCGGGTTCCCGAGCCCCACGACCAGCCAGGTCTCAGCCATCTGCGTCCTCTCCCACGACTCGCGGTGCACACGGGAACGACGGAGCCCGCCCCACCAGTATCGGTGGCGGCGGGCTCCGGACGTTGCGTTCCCGATTACTCGGCGGCCTCTTCGGCGGCCTCGGACTGCTCTTCGGCGGCAGCCTCGTCGGCGGCCTCGATCTCGTCCGACTCCGCGATGGTCGCGGCGGGCACCGAGATCGCGACGACGAGCGTCTCGGGCTCCGTCACGAGCGCCGCACCCTTGGGGAGGGTCAGGTCGGCGGCGGTGATGTGCGTGCCGTCCTCCAGGCCCTCGACGTCGACCTCGACGGTCTCGGGGATGTGGGTGGCCTCGACCTCGAGCGTGACGGTGGCGTTGTCGAGGTTCGCGATCGTGCCGGCGAAGGGCTCGCCCAGGACGACGACGGGCACGTCGACCTGGATCTTCTCGCCCTTCTTCACCACGAGCAGGTCGATGTGCTCGATGATCTGGTGCACCGGGTCCTTCTGCACGTCCTTGACGAGGGTCAGCTGCTGCTTGCCGGCGACCTCGAGCTCGAGCACCGCGTTGGCGCGACGGATGAGCAGCGAGACCTGGTGGCCCGGCAGCGACACGTGCACCGGCTCGGTGCCGTGGCCGTAGATGACGGCGGGGATCTGGCCGGCGGCGCGCAGGCGACGGGCGTATCCCTTGCCGAAGTTCTCGCGGACCTCGGCGATGACCTTGGTGTCGGTCTCGGTCGACATGATGATTCTCCTTGCGGGCGGCTGATCCGCCCTGATCTGGGGTCTGGGTCTCGACTCGAACGCACGCGCGTGAGGAACGCCCCGCAAGGCCTCACCGCGTCGATCACGGATGCCGGCGCCCTCGCGGGCGGCATCCCTCGCCGAAGTACGGCACGAGTCTACCAGTGACCCCGGTACGATGAGGACGACCCCTTCCCCACTCGCGAGGAGTACCCATGGACTACGGCTGGATGTCGCACGCACTCCTGTGGCTGGTCGGACTCATGACGGTGGGCGCCACCGTCGGCGTCATCGGCGCCCTCTGGTCGATGGGCCGCTCCGGCTACCGCAAGGACTGACCCGTCACCAGCGCGGTGATCCGCGCGACGACCGCCGGCAGGTCGGCATCGTTCGCGACCCGGAAGCCCGCCTCGTCGCTCGCGAGCGGCTCGAGCGTGGCGAGTTGCGAGTCGATCAGGGTCGCCGGCATGAAGTGGTCGCGCCGCGACACGCGCGTGCGCAGCTGCGCCGGCGGCACCACCAGTTCCACGAACACCGTGCCCGGCGCGAGCGAGCGGATGCGGTCGCGGTAGGCGCGGCGCAGCGCCGAGCAGGCGACGACGATGCGGGGACGGTGCAGCGCGGCGGCCACGGCATCCAGCCACGGGGCACGGTCGGCGTCGGTCAGCGCGACACCGGCAGACATCTTGGCGATGTTGGCCCGCGGATGCAGGTCGTCGCCGTCGATGAACTCCGCGCGCAGCGCCGCCGCTACCGCCGCGCCGACGAGCGACTTGCCCGATCCGCTGGGGCCCATGACGACGATGCGCATGCCGCCATCGTGTCACGCCGCGCGACGTCACACGGCGGGGCACGCCTGCCGCACGGGACTACGCTGGAGACACCGACCGACAACAGGAGCGCGTGTGTCTTCGAACGACTCTTCCCCCAGCGGCGACCAGGCCGAGACCAAGATCTCGCACGATCAGGATCAAGCCCCGCACGAGGCGACCACCCGTCACGAGGGGGCACCCGCCCCCGAGGACGTGCCCCGCGAGACACCCGACACCGCGAGCACCGCCGCGCCCGCCTCCGCCGGTGAGCCCACCGCCAACATCGGAGTCGTCGGCCTGGCCGTCATGGGCTCGAACCTCGCACGCAACCTCGCCAGCCGTGAGGGCAACACCGTCGCGGTGTTCAACCGCAGCCGCTCCAAGACCGACGAGCTGGTCGCCGAGCACCCCGAGGCGGGTTTCGTCCCGGCTTTCAGCTACGAGGAGTTCGCGGCGAGCCTGCAGAAGCCGCGCACCGCGATCATCATGGTCAAGGCCGGCGGCCCGACCGACGCGGTCATCGACGAGCTCATGAACGTCTTCGAGCCCGGCGACATCATCATCGACGGCGGCAACTCGCTGTTCACCGACACGATCCGCCGCGAGAAGGCGGTGCGTGAGCGGGGCTTCAACTTCGTCGGCATGGGCGTCTCGGGCGGCGAGGAGGGCGCCCTCAACGGCCCGTCCCTCATGCCCGGCGGCCCCGACGAGGCATGGGTCACGCTCGGACCGATCCTCCGCTCCATCGCCGCGGTCGCCGAGGGCGAGCCGTGCGTCACCCACATCGGCCACGACGGCGCCGGGCACTTCGTGAAGATGGTGCACAACGGCATCGAGTACGCCGACATGCAGCTGATCGCCGAGGCGTACGACCTCATCCGCCGCGCGACCGGAAAGACCCCCGCCGAGATCGCCGACATCTTCGCCGAGTGGAACCGCGGCGAGTTGGAGAGCTACCTCATCGAGATCACCGCCGAGGTGCTGCGACAGACCGACGCCGCCACCGGCAAGCCCCTCGTCGACGTCATCCTCGACCAGGCCGGCGCCAAGGGCACGGGCGCCTGGACCGTGCAGACGGCGCTGGACCTCGGCGTGCCGGTCTCGGGCATCGCCGAGGCCACCTTCGCCCGGTCGCTGTCGAGCCACCCCGAGCAGCGCGCGGCGGCATCCGCCCTGCCCGGCCCGGAGCTGAGCGGCGGCGAGGTCCTCGCGGGCGAGGATGCCGCGGCGTTCATCGAGCAGGTCCGTCTCGCGCTGTACGCGTCGAAGATCGTCGCCTACTCGCAGGGCTTCGACGAGATCCGCGCCGGCGCCGCCCAGTACGGCTGGAACATCGACCTCGGGGCGGTGTCGAAGATCTGGCGCGGCGGCTGCATCATCCGCGCGCAGTTCCTCAACCGCATCGCCGACGCGTACGCCGCCACGCCGGACCTTCCCGTGCTGCTGACCGCGCCGTACTTCGTCGACGCGCTCACCCGCGCACAGGATTCGTGGCGGAGCATCGTCGCCCTGGCGGCGGCCTCCGGCATCCCCGCCCCCGCGTTCTCGTCGTCGCTGGCGTACTACGACGGCCTGCGCGCCGAGCGCCTGCCCGCCGCCCTCATCCAGGGTCAGCGTGACTTCTTCGGCGCCCACACCTACAAGCGCATCGACAAGGAAGGCACCTTCCACACGCTGTGGTCGGGCGACCGCACCGAGGTCGAGGTCGAAGACACCCACTGACGGGTTTCGCCGAGCGGGCCCGTTGCGCGCGAGCGGGCCGGTTGCCGACAGTACGCAACCGGCCCGCTCGGCGATAAGGGGCCCGCTCGGCGCGCGTGGCGGCTCCGGCGCGGATGGCGGCTCCGGCGGGGCGCGGCGCGGGGCTACAGCCAGTCGTTGCGCTTGAAGACGAGGTACAGGCCGGCGCTGACGGCGACCATCAGTCCGAGCGCGAACGGGTAGCCCCACGCCCAATCGAGCTCGGGCATGACCCGGAAGTTCATGCCGTAGATACCGGCGATGAGCGTCGGCGCGAAGCCGATCGCCGCCCAGGACGAGATCTTCTTCACCTGGTCGTTCTGCAGGATGCTGGTGCGGGTCATCTCGCTCATCTGATCGTTGCGCCGCTGGTCGATGATCGTCGCGTGGATCGTCAGCGCGTCGTCGAGGGTGTGGCGGAAGGCGCTGACGCGCGCATCGATGTAGCGGGCGCGGTCGGCGATCTCGCGGAACCCGGGCACCTCGGCGTCGGGTGAGGCGGCGCCGACGACCTGCTGCAGCCGGTCCATCATGTCGGGCAGCGGCGATGTCGCATGCTGCAGATCGATGACCTCCCGCTGCAGCGCGAAGATGCGGCGGGAGACCCCGGCGTCCTCGCCGAAGAGCTCCTTCTCGATCTCGTCGATGTCGTGCTCGATGCCGTCGAGCACATCGCGGTAGCCGCGGGTCACGAACTCGAACATGCCCCACAGCACGCCCATCGGGCCGCGCTGGGCGATCTCGGGATGCTCGTCGAGCAGCCGCCGCATCCGCTCCAGATCGACCTGCCCGCCCGGGGAGATGGCGACGAAGAAGTCGGGGCCGACGAACACGTCCACCTCGCGGCACTGCACCGTCTCGGCCGCGTCGTCGTACTGCGCCGGCTGCGCCACGACGAACAGGTGCTCGCCGATGCGGTCGAGCTTCGAGCGCTGGTGGGTGCGCAGCGCCGTGGCGACGCCCAGGCGCTCCAGGCCCAGCGTCGCGGCGACCTCCCGGACCTCGTCGGGACTCGGCGCGGTCAGGGCGACCCACAGCATCCCGCCGTCTCGTCGGGCGTCGGCGAGCGCCGCGTCCAGCGGGGCGTCGGTGGGGTGGGCCGTCCCGTCGCGGTAGACGACGCAGTGCGGCTGGGCCATGGGTCACACCCTAGGCCCAGCCGCACGTCGGCACGGTGAGGAACCGGCCCGCGTCAGCGGGTGATGTCCTTGATCGTCCCCTTGTCCAGCCGCAGCCGGCGGCGCGCGCGACGGGCGACCGCGGAGTCGTGGGTCACCACGACGAGCGTGAGGCCCTCGGCGTTCAGGTGCTCGAGCACCGCGAGGATCTCGTCGCGCATGTACTCGTCGAGGTTCCCGGTGGGCTCGTCTGCCAGCAGCACCCGGGGCCGCTTCGCGATGGCCCGGGCGATCGCCACGCGCTGCTGCTGTCCCCCGGAGAGCTCACCGGGGCGGTGATCACCGCGGTCGGACAGGTCGACGCGCGCGAGGGCGTCGGCGACGCGCTCGGCCCGCTCCGCGGGAGCAAGACCCAGCGGCTCGAGGCCCATCGACACGTTCTCGGCCGCCGTCAGGGTGGGGATGAGGTTGAACGCCTGGAACACGAACCCCACCTCTCGCGCCCTCACGTGCTCGAGATCCTTCGCGGATGCCGTGGCGAGATCGGTCTCCCCGATCATGACGTGTCCGGCGGTCGGGGTGTCCAGCGCCCCCAGCAGCTGCAGCAGCGTCGACTTGCCGCCGCCGGTGGGCCCCTGGATCGTGACGAAATCGCCGGCGGCGATCTCGACGTCCACCCCCTTCAGCGCCTGCACGACGCGTCCCTTCTGCTGGTAGGTCTTCGTGACGCCGGCGAGCCGGTAGGCCGGCATGGTGAGGGTGGCCGCGGCATCCGTCACGGTCTGGTCGATCATGGTCATCTCTGTCTCCTCGGTCGGGGTGTGCGCACGGGTCGGAAGGGGGGATGCCGCGCTCACGCGACCGCTCGCAGGGCTTCGGCGGGGCTGAGCTTCGCGGCACGCCAGCCGCCGAACGCGCCGGCGACGAGGCCGCCCGCGACGGCGAGCAGCAGGGCCGCCACGACGATCCACAGCGACAGCGGCGCGTGCAGCACGATGTCGGTCGCGGTCTGGGTGAACTGGGCGCCGAAGCCCCCGCCGCCCATCCCGCCGGCGCCATCGCCGCCGGCGCCCGGGCCGCCCTGTCCGCCCATGCCGGCCGTCGTCGCCGGGGCCGATGAGATCGTCGGGGAGACGAGGTTGATCACGAGCACACCAACAAGCCCCAGCACGACGCCGGCCGCACCGCCGATGAGCGCCTGGACGACGGACTCCCCCGCCACCTGTCCGACGACGCGCGAGTTCGACCAGCCGATCGCCTTGAGGGTGCCGAGTTCCCGCGTCCGCCGGGAGATGCCCGAGATCGTGAACAGCACCGCGAGGGCGACCGCCACGGCGAGCACGATGATCGACAGCCACGTGCCGAGGCTCGTGATGAGCGAGCTCGCGCTGGAAAGGGAGCCGGAGACCGTCGAGGCGAGGTCGGACTGCGAGCTGACGGTCGCGTCGGGCAGGGCATCCTGCAGCGCCGTCTGCACCGCGGAGATGTCGTCGCTGGAGGCGGCCTGCACGTACACCGTCGACAGCACGTCGCCGGCGCCGGAGAGGGTCTGCGCGACATCCAGCGGGATGTAGACGTTCGAGGCGGTGTCGGCGCTCGACGAGGCCGAGGTCACGATACCGACGACCTCGAAGCTCGTCCCGCCGATGTCCATGGTGTCGCCGACGGCGAGGCCGGCGCTCGTCGCGTACGTGGCGTCGAGCACGGCGACGTCGGCTCCGGCGTCGGAGGCTTCGAGCGCGCGCCCGTCGCTGACGGTGACGGCCGACATCGGTCCGACGGCGTCGGCGTCGGGGTCGATGCCCAGCACCGTGAACGAGTCGACGCCGAACGATCCGCCGCCGAAGCCGCCGCCCGGACCGCCCTGGCCCTCCTGCGGGGCCTCTCCCCCGGTCTGGCCGTCGGTGGTCCCGCTCTCGCTGGGCGCCTGCGGCAGTTCGCCGGAGAAGGTCGTGTTGGTGAGGCTGAGGGCGCCGGATGCCGCCGCGACGCCGTCGATCGCGGTCACCGTGTCGAGCGTCGAGGCGTCGAGCGTGCCGCGCCGGAAGTCGGTCGTCAGTCGCGACTGGCTGAGGGTCGTCATGCCGTCGTCGGACGTGCTGCCCCCGTCCTCGTCGAAGTCGAACTGCGGCCGCGCGCCGCCGTCGGCGCCCGGCTCGGTCTGGGCGCCCGTGACGGTGAGGTCGGTGCCGACGCCGTAGACGGATTCCAGCGCCTGCGCCTGGGCATCGCGGATGCCGGCGGACAGCGAGTTGACGATGATGACGAGCGCGATGGCGATGGCGAGTCCGATCGCCACGATCGCGGTCTGCTTCTTGCGCCCCGACAGCTCGCGGCGCAGGTACGTCCAGTACATGGGTCTCCTTCTGGCGCCCCGGCTGATCGAGAGGGCGCCGACGCATCGACGTTAGGAGCGCCCATGATGCGGATCCTCGGTCGCGGTTATGCGGAACCTATGGCCTGCTCTCGCCCCTCCTGCCGGGCGCGCGGCGGCATCCTCGCCTGATCCATAGGTTTCCCATAGCCGCAGCCATAGCCATTCCACAGAGTCGTCATGAGAATGGAGGACATGACCGCTCCCGCCCCCACTGCCGCCCTTCACCGCGCCGACGGCTCGCCGCTGCGCGTGCTCGTCGTCGACGACGAGCAGATGCTCACCGACCTGCTGTCGATGGCCCTGCGCATGGAGGGGTGGGAGGTCCGCAGCGCCGGCTCAGGGTTCGACGCCCTGGCCCAGGCGCGCGAGTTCGACCCCGACGCGATGGTGCTCGACATCATGATGCCCGACCTCGACGGCATGTCCGTCCTGCAGCGGCTGCGCCACGCGGGCAACGACGTGCCGGTGCTCTTCCTCACCGCGAAGGATGCCGTGGCGGACCGCGTCGCGGGGCTCACCGCCGGCGGCGACGACTACGTCACGAAGCCGTTCAGCCTCGAGGAGGTCGTGGCGCGCCTGCGGGGGCTCATGCGCCGCGCCGGGACGGCGATGGCGGAGGGCGCCGACCCGATCCTGCGGGTGGGCGACCTGACCCTCAACGAGGACTCGCACGAAGTCGAGCGCTCGGGCACCGAGATCGAGCTGACGGCCACGGAGTTCGAGCTGCTGCGCTTCCTCATGCGCAACCAGCGCCGCGTCGTATCGAAGGCGCAGATCCTCGACCGCGTCTGGAACTACGACTTCGGCGGGCGCTCCTCGGTCGTGGAGCTCTACATCTCGTACCTGCGCAAGAAGATCGACGCCGGCCGTGAGCCGCTCATCCACACGGTGCGCGGCGTCGGCTACATGATCAAAGCGCCGCAGTGAGCTCCGCCCCGGCCGTGACCGACGCGCGGGACGCCCCGCGCGCCCGGCATCGCTGGAGCCTGCAGACCCGCCTCATCGTCACGGTCGTCTCCTTCGTCGCGCTGATCCTCGTGGGGGTCGGGTTCGCGACCGGGACCATCCTGCGCTCGATCATGGTCGAGAACCTCAACGCGCAGGTGTCGGAGGCCTCTAACATCGTCCAGCGCATGATCCAGCCCGGCAGCACGGCGGTGGACGTGCTGAGCGCGGGCCGCCAGGAGAACGGCACCCTGCTCGTGCTCCAGACCTTCAGCGGGCTCTCCGGCGCGTACGTCGACCACGACGGCAACGTCGTGGAGCTGACGCAGAGCGAGATCTCCGCCCTCATGCCGCAAGGCGTCGACGAGCAGGGCTGGGGAACCCTGCCGGTCGCGGACGTCGGAGAGTATCGCGTCAAGTTCCAGGGCACGCCGGGCGGGATGTTCTACCTCGTCGGCATGCCGACCTCGGAACTGACCTCGACGGTCGCGCAGATCCTCACGACCGTGGCCCTGTTGACCGTCGGCGGCCTGCTGGTGCTCGCCGCGCTTCTCGCCCTGGTCATCCGACAGTCCCTGAAGCCGCTGCGCTCGGTCGCCGACACGGCGGCGCGGGTCGCCGCGCAGCGTCTCGACTCGGGCGATGTCACCATCACCGAGCGGGTGCCGGCCTCCGAAGCCGACGCCTCCGACGAGATCGGCCGGGTCGGCGCGGCGCTGAACACTCTGCTCGATCACGTCGACACCTCTCTCGCCGCCCGCCAGCGCAACGAGGAGCGGATGCGGGCGTTCGTCGCCGACGCGAGTCACGAGCTGCGCACGCCGCTCGCCGCGATCCGCGGCTACTCGGAGCTGTCGCTGCGCTCGCTGAAGCTGTCGCGCGACGCCGGCGACCACGCGACGACGGCGCAGTTGGCGGCGACCGCGGACCAGTCGCAGCAGGGACTGGAGCGCATTCAGGCGGCATCCCTTCGCATGACGACCCTCGTGGAGGATCTGCTGCTGCTGGCGCGCCTGGACGAGGGCAAGGAGCTCGTCTACGGCGCCGTGGATCTCACCCGCGTCGTCGTCGACGCCGTCGCGGACGCGCAGGCCGCCGGCCCCGAGCACGAGTGGGAGCTGGATGCCGGGGAGGAGCCGGTCGTCGTCGCGGGCGACGCGGTGCGGCTGCACCAGGTCGTCGCGAACCTGCTGACGAACGCGCGGGTGCACACGCCCGCGGGCACCCGCATCGTCGCGAGCGTCGAGGTCGCCGACGGCGGGGCCGTCGTGCGGATCGCCGACAACGGGCCGGGCATCGATCCCGCCATCGCCGACGAGCTGTTCGAGCGCTTCGCGCGCGCCGACACCTCCCGGGCGCGTCAGACCGGCGGCACTGGGCTCGGTCTGTCGATCGCGAAGGCGATCGTGACAGCCCACCACGGCACCATCACCGTCGACAGCGAGCCCGGCGCGACGGTGTTCGAGGTGCGCCTGCCGGCACGGCCCGCGACGCCGGCATCCTGACCCCGGGCCCCTCGTTCGACAGTCACTTACGCACAGTCCCCGTGGCGACACCGTGCCCGAGCGACTGCGCAACGTGGGTGCGCCCGCCCGACCCTCGTTCGACAGTCACTTACGCACAGTCCCCCGTGGCGACACCGTGCCCGAGCGACTGCGCAACGTGGGTCAGTAGCCGGAGAACGCGTCGGTCGTGAGGGAGCGCGCCCGCTCCAGCGCGGGAGCGAGGTCGGCGATGAGTCCGGGCGGGCCGGAGATGAAGGCGTGACGCGCACCGATGTCGGGGACCACCTGCAGCAGGCCGTCGGCATCCAGGCGCACACCCTTGGCCCAGCGCCAGTGCGGCGGGAGGGTGGCCGGCTCGTTGCGGGTGAACACGATGACGGGGATGCCGGCATCCTCCAGATCCTGGCGGAAGGCGAGCTCCTCGGCATCCGAGGCGACGTAGACGAAGACGATGTCGCGGTCCTCCCCCGACAGCCGCTGGTGCCGCAGCTGCGAGACGAAGGGCGTCACGCCGATGCCGGCCGCCACCATCAGCACGGGTGCCATCGGCCGCGTGGGCAGCACGAAGTCGCCCCACACGCCCGTCACCGCGAGCGTCTGCCCGGGTTCGACGGCGGCGAGGGCCTTCTTGTAGCTCGACTGCGAACCCTCCCGCAGCGCGATGCGCACCTCGGGCAGCTCCTCCGGTGCCGACACGATGGAGAACTCCCGCCGCGTGCCGCGCGCATCGGGATGCGGGTGCGGCACCTCGAGCTCGAGATACTGCCCCGCGACGAAACGGAACCGCCGTTCGGCGCGGAACGCGAGCTCGCGGACCGTCGGGGTCAGCGGGATGCGGCCGAGGTAGGTCAGCCGGACGGCGGTGCGCACCGCGAAGGCGAACGCGAGCAGGTTGCCGATGAGCAGCGCGCGCTCCTGCCCGAGGCTCACCTCCCCGACGTCGATCGGCCAGCCGGCCAGCACGCCGACGAGGGCCGCGACGGTGAACTGCTGCCAGCGCCGGGGCGGGAGCGTCAGCGGTTCGGAGAGCATGAACGCCCCGAGGAAGAGGAACGGCGAAGACCACAGGATCTGCCAGAACACGGTGGCACCGTCGAGCTCGAGCCCGACCTGCTGGTACTGCACCGAGGTGCGCACGAATGCGACGGCGCACGCGATGAGGACGAACACCGCCACGACACGCACCTTCTCGGTGCGCACCAGCACGACGAGCCCCAGGATGATGACGGGCGCGGCGAGGCTCGGCGTCCCGACCCACCACGACGACGATCCGAGATCGGGCAGCCAGACGCTCAGCACCGTGAGGACCGCCGCGCCGACCGCCGCGGGGTTGAAGATGTGCCGGCCCTGCCAGGCGAGCAGGTACTTGGATGCCGACGCCACGACTCCGGCGACCGCGAGGCCCACAAGGCCCAGCGGCTCGAGGGTCGGCCGCAGCACGAACAGCAGGATGAGCGTCGTGATGAGCGAGGACTCCCAGCGCCAGGGGGTGCCGAGGATGCGGTGGGCCACGGCATCCGTCGCCGCGCACGCCGCCGCCAGCACTGCCAGCGCGGCCAGGAGCTCCCCCGGCGTGGGGCCGGCGAGGCCGAAGAACGACAGCGCGAACGCGATGGCGGCGAGGGCGGCGAGGGCCAGCACGACGAGCCGGTACATCGAGACCCGCCCGACGACGGCGAAGACGCGGTTCCAGACGACGGTGAGGGAAGACATCACAGGAACAACTCTGCCGTACTGCCGGGCGACCACTCCACGCGGCCGTCGGTGGTCATCCGCACCCACTGCGCGTCGCGCTCGGCCGCGAAGCGGGGACCGCCGTCGAAGAACAGCGTCGTCGCGACCGCGTCGGCGGTGATCGCGTCGGCGGCCAGAGCCCACGTAGCCGCGATCGTGCGCACCGGCTCGCCGGTGCGGGCGTCGAGCACATGGTGCAGCCCGGCCCCGTCGGCGCCCGGCCACGCGCGGCGCCCCGTCGCCGACGCGCACAGGGCGGCGTCGGTCACCTCCCACACGCCGATCGCGCGCGTCGGATCGTACGGATGCTCCAGCGCGATGCGCTCGGTGGCACCGGCCACGGCGATGTCACCACTCGCCTCGACGGTCACCGCGCCGACGACCCGGCGGCGCACCTCAGCGAGCACGAGGTCGACGAGACGCCCCTTGCCGAGCGCGCCGACGTCGATCGTCGCCGGCGCGCAAAGGCTCAGGATGCCGTCGTCCCAGCGCAGCAGATCGCGCCACGCGGCCGGGGCGGGCTGCGCGCCGCGGTCGACGAACCCGTACCCGGCGTCGTAGCCGCGGCGCGCGAGCGCGTCGCCGATGAGAGGGTTCACGGCGCCGTCGGTGGCGGCGGATGCCGCGGCGAACAGGTCGAGCATGGGCACGGCATCCGCGGTCGGCGCGTCCGCCGTTCCGCCGGCGGCGAGCCGGGTGACGAGGGAGTCGGGGCGGAAGCGCGACCAGTCGCGGTCGAAGGCGTCGATCAGCGCGGTGACCGCGGCGCGGGTGGCGGCATCCAGGGGCGCGGCGGTGTCGATGCGCCACACCGTGCCGATCGCGGCGAACTCCCAGCGCTCCCGCGGCCGTTCAACCGCGGACCTCGCCGGTGGGGACCGCGCCCCCGCCGCCGCCACCTCGGCAGCCGCCCCGGCCGCCGACGCGCCCGCCGCCCCGGCCACCACCGGTCGGCCCGCGGCGGGCATCACGCGGCCGCTTCGGCCTTGATCGCCTGAATCGCCTCGTTGAACCCGCCGCTGGTCAGCGAGGAGCCGGCGACGCGCGAGACCGAGATCTCGTCGATGTTCTTGCCGACGACCTCCGCGGAGATGCCCCCGATGAACTTGCTCTGATACTGCTCGGACTCCCGCTTGGTGGGGTTGCCGGTGACCTCGACGTCCGTGATGACGTCGTCCTCGAGCGTCACGGTCACCGTGATCGTCTCGACCGACTCGGGTGTCGCATACGAGCCGTCGGCGGTGTAGGTGCCGTCGGCGTAGGCGCCGTCGGAGGCCCCGTCCGCAGAGCCGGTGCTCTGCTCCCCCGCCGACGCGGTCGCGGCGGGCGTGGCCGCCGCGTCGGTCTGGGTCGATGCGCTCTCTTCGGCATCGGCGGCGGAGGCGCAGCCGGCGAGGGCGATGACGCCGAGGACGGATGCGGCTGCGACACCCGTGCGGGCCGAGGCGCGCGTGCGGCGCGTGGCGGGGACGGCGGTGGTGCGGATCATGATGGTCCTCCTGCTGTCGTGCCCTGCGGTGAGGGTCGGCCCGGCACGCAGCGGCCGGTCGCGTTCCACGCTAACTCGCGCAGCGGCGGTGAAGGCTCGGGAAGACCTATGCGTTTGCATTGAGTGCAGGCGCGGCGGTGCGGCCGCGCCGCAGCGCCTTGAGGGCCTCGACCGCGAGGAAGACCACGACCGACATCCCGATCGGCAGCAGCCATCCCACGGCGTCGAGCGGCTCCGAGGCGAACAGGTCGTTCATGAACGGCAGGTAGATGTATCCGGCCTGCAGCACGATCAGCACGAGCGCCGACCACCAGATCACCGGGTTGCCGCGCAGCACATCCACGGTGAGCGAGGACCGCGTGAGGAACCGGCAGTTCAGCAGATACGCCAGCTGCCCGAGCGCCAGCATCGTCACCGCCTCCGTGCGGGCGACCTCGAGGTCGGCACCGCGGGCGAGGGAGATGCCGAACACGGCGAGCGTCGCGCCGCCGATGAGCAGCGACACCACGAGGACGAACCCGAGTTCGCGTCCCGAGATGATCGACCCGCCCGGCGCGCGTGGCGGGCGGGTCATAATGCCGCGCTCGGCCGGCTCGTACGCGAGTGCGAGCGACAGGGTCACGGCGGTGACCATGTTGACCCACAGCACCTGCACCGGGGTGAGCGGCAGCGTGAGCCCGAACAGCACCGCGACGAGGATCACGAGCGACTGCGCACCGTTGGTCGGCAGCAGGAAGACGACCGACTTGCGCAGGTTGTCGTAGATGCGCCGCCCCTCGGCGATGGCGCTGCGGATTGTGGCGAAGTTGTCGTCGGCCAGGACGATATCGGCCGCCTCCTTCGTGGCCTCGGTGCCCTTGATGCCCATCGCCACTCCGACATCGGCGCGCTTCAGGGCGGGCGCGTCGTTGACGCCGTCGCCCGTCATCGCGACGACCTCGTGGTGTGCCTGCAGCGCCCGGACGATGCGGATCTTGTGCTCCGGGCTCGTACGGGCGTAGACGTCGACGTCCCGGACGACCGCCTTCAGCTGCTCCTGGCTGAGCGCCTCGAGCTCGGCGCCGGTGAGGACGCGCACCTCGGCGTCGCCCGCGGAGCCGGCCGCGGGGAGCAGTCCCATCTCCCGGCTGATGGCGACGGCCGTGCCGGCGTGGTCGCCGGTGATCATCTTCACGCGGATGCCGGCGGCATGGCAGTCCGCGATCGCCTCGATCGCCTCGGGGCGCGGGGGGTCGACGATGCCCCAGAGCCCCAGGAACTCCAGGTCCACCAGGTCGCTCTCGCCCAGCTCGTCGGCGCGCGTGGCCTTGCGGGCGGCGGCGAGGACGCGCAGGCCCTGTCCGCTGAGTTCGTCGATCGCCGCTTCCCAGAACGATCGGTCCACCGGCTCGGAGCCGTCACGGCCGCGCTGTGTCAGCGACCGATCCAGCAGCCGGTCGGGCGCGCCCTTGACGAGGATCGCGCGGGCGCCGTCGCCGGCCTCGTTGAGGGTGGCCATGAACTTGTTCGCGGAGTCGAACGGCACGACCGCGAGGCGCTTCGTCCCGGCATCCGTCACGCCGCCCTTCATCGCCGCGACCTTCAAGGCGCCCTCGGTGGGCTCGCCGACCAGGCGCCAGCCGCCCTCGCCGTCGGGTGAGAGCTCGGCGTCGTTGCAGAGATCCGCGACGGCGAGGATCGCCGCGAGGTCGCGACCCCCGGCCGGGGTGATGCCGCCGTCGGGCTGGTAGCCGAGCCCGGAGACCTCGTAGCGGCCGACGGGGGTCACGATGCGGCGGACCGTCATCTCGTTCTTCGTGAGCGTCCCTGTCTTGTCCGAGCACACCGTCGTGACCGACCCGAGCGCCTCGACGGCGGGGAGCTTGCGGGTGATGGCGTTGCGCCGCGCCATCTGCTGCACGCCGATCGCGAGGGTGATCGTGACGAGCGCCGGTAGTCCCTCGGGGATCGCCGCGACGGCGAAGCCGATCGTCGCCGAGATCAGTTCGGGCATCGGCATCTGGTGCAGGTACCGGCCGATCAGCATCATGACGAGCGCCATGCCGAGGATGACGAGGGTCAGCGCCTTGCCGAAGCCGTCGAGCTGCTTGGTCAGCGGCGTGTCGAGCGACCCCGCCTCGCCGACGAGCGCCTGGATCTTGCCGATCTCGGTGGCCGCGCCCGTGCCGGTGACGACGCCGACGCCCTGACCGGCCGAGACGATCGTCCCCGAGAAGGCCATCGACGCGCGGTCGCCGACACCGGCGTCGACGGCGACGGGTGCCGTCTGCTTGGACGACGGCACCGACTCGCCGGTGAGGGCGGCTTCGTCGATGCGCAGCTGCGTCGCCTCGACGAGCCGCACGTCGGCGGGCACCTTGTCGCCCGGCATGAGCCGCACGACGTCGCCCGGCACGAGATCGGCGGCGGCGATCGTCGTCCACGCACCGTCGCGGCGAACGGTGGCATCGGCCGAGAGCATGCCGCGGATGCCGGCCAGCGCCTTCTCTGCCCGCCCCTCCTGCACATAGCCGATGACCGCGTTGATGACCGCGACGGCCATGATGACCCAGAAGTCGAGCCAGTCCCCCATGACCGCTTTGATGGCCGCGGCGGCCAGCAGGATGTAGATGAGGGTGTCGTTGAAGTGCGACAGGAAGCGCAGCCAGCCGGGCGTGCGCTTCGCCTCCGGCAGGAGGTTCGGCCCGGCGACCTCGCGGCGCGCCGCGGCCTCGTCGGCCGTCAGTCCGTCGGCGCCGACCCGCAGCGCCTCACGCACCTCGTCGGCGTCGAGCGCGTAGGGCCGCGCGACGGTGAGCTGGGCGTCGGTGAGCGTGTCGGCCATAGCGCAAATCTACGGCATCCGGTTCGGGCGGCGTCGCCGCGCAGCGTCAGGCGTCACCGCCGAACATGCTCGTGACCGACCCGTCCTCGAAGACCTCTTTGATCGCGCGTGCGAGCAGCGGCGCGATCGGGAGCACGGTGAGCGAGTCGAACCGCTTCTCAGGCGGCAGCGGGACGGTGTCGGTGACGACGACCTCGTCGATCGAGTCGTCCTGTAGGCGCTGGGTGGCGGGGTCGCTGAAGATCGCGTGGGTGGCCGCGACGATGACGCGCTCGGCGCCGTTGGCCTTGAGCGCCTGCGCGGCCTTCACGATCGTGCCGCCGGTGTCGATCATGTCGTCGACGAGGAGGCACACGCGCCCGGCGACGTGTCCGACGATCTCGTTGACGGTCACCTGGTTCGCGACGTTCGGGTCGCGGCGCTTGTGGATGATGGCAAGCGGGGCGCCGAGCGAGTCCGACCACTGGTCGGCGACGCGCACGCGGCCGGTGTCGGGCGAGACGACGGTGAGCTTGTCGCGGTCCTCGGGCGACAGGCTGTCCTTGAAGTACTGCAGCAGCACGGGCTTGGCGAACAGGTGGTCGACGGGACCGTCGAAGAATCCCTGGATCTGCGCGGCGTGCAGGTCGACGCTCATGACGCGGTCGGCGCCGGCGGTCTTCAGCAGGTCGGCGACGAGGCGGGCGCTGATCGGCTCGCGGCCGCGGCCCTTCTTGTCCTGCCGGGAGTAGGGGTAGTAGGGGGCCACGACGGTGATCCGCTTCGCGGACGCGCGCTTGGCGGCATCCAGCATGATGAGCAGCTCCATGAGCCACTCGTTCACCGGCGGCCCGAACGACTGGATGATGAACGCATCGCAGCCGCGGATCGAGACCTCGAAGCGGGTCAGGATCTCACCCGACGCGAACGTGCGGTGCTCGGTGGGCACGAGCTCCGTGCCGAGGGCGTCGGCGACGGCCTTCGAGAGCTCGGGATGCGAACTGCCGCTCGCGATGACGAGCCGCTTCTTCGTCTTGGCGATGATGCCCGGGGCGATGCCGCGTTCGACGTCGAGATCAACCGTGTGCTTCTTGCGACCCATCGCCCTGTTCCTGTGCGGACCGGGCACGTGCCGCGGCATCCGCCGCTGCCGTTCCCGGTCGGTGGTTCTCGACCCACCCCTCGACGTTGCGCTGAGGGGCGACGCTCAGGGCGAGAGCGCCGGCGGGGACGTCCTTGCGGATCACCGCGCCGGCGCCTGTCTTGGCGCCGTCACCAATCCTAACGGGGGCGACGAACACGTTGTGCGAGCCGGAGTGCACCTCGTCGCCGATCTCGGTGCGGTGCTTGGCGATGTCGTCGTAGTTGGCGGTGATGGCCCCGGCGCCGAGGTTGACGCCGCGGCCGATCGTGGTGTCGCCGATGTACGACAGGTGCGGCACCTTGCTCCCCTCGCCGATCGTGGAGTTCTTCGTCTCGACGAAGGTGCCGATCTTGCCGCCGGCGGCGAGCTTGGTGCCGGGACGGAGGTACGCGAACGGGCCGACGGTGGCACCGGCGCCGATGACGGCGAGGGTCGCGTCGGCGCGGCGGACGACGGCGTTCTCGCCGACCTCGCAGTCTTCCAGCGTCGTGTCGGGGCCGATCGTCGCACCGGCGGCGACGGCCGTCGCGCGCAGGATGTGCGTGTTCGGCAGCACCGTCACGTCGGGGGCGAGGGTCGCGGTCACGTCGATCCAGGTGGTCGCCGGGTCTTGGATGGTGGCGCCTTCGAGCTGCCACCGGCGCACGGTGCGGGCGTTCAGCAGCCGCCCCGCCTCGGCGAGCTGTGCGCGATCGTTGACGCCGAGCGTGAGGGTGACGTCCGAGACGACGGATGCCGTGACCGTCCGCTCCGCGCGGCGGGCGAGCCCGATCACGTCGGTGAGGTACTTCTCGCCCTGCGCGTTGGCGGTGCCGACGTCGGCGAGGTGCTCGCGGAGGGCGGCGGCCTGGAAGACGTAGACCCCCGCGTTGATCTCGGTGACGGCGGCCTCGGCATCCGTCGCGTCCTTCTGCTCCACGATGCGCTCGACGGTGCCGTCGGCGCCGCGGATGACGCGGCCGTAGCCGGTCGCGTCGGGGAGCACGGCCGACAGCAGCGTCACGGCGGCGCGGGAGGCGCGGTGATCGCGCACCAGGGCGGCGAGCGTGTCGGCATCCAGCAGCGGCACGTCGCCGGAGAGCACGAGCACGTCGCCGTCGAAGTCGGGTACGGCGGCGAGCGCGACCTCGACGGCGCGGCCCGTGCCGGGGATCTCATCCTGATCGACGACGACCACCTCGTCGGAGACGCCCGTGACCGCCTCCGCGACCTGGTCGCGCTCGTGGCGCACGACGACGAGGACGTGCCCGGGCGCGAGGTCGCGCGCAGTGTCGAGCACGTGCCCGACGAGCGGGCGGCCGCCGATGCGGTGCAGCACCTTCGGCAGCGCCGACCGCATCCGGGTGCCCTGACCTGCGGCGAGGATCACGACGGCGAGCGAGGTGTCCAGTGTGGTATTCGTCATGCTCCGCCGCCAGGATTCGAACCTGGGCCTCACAGCTCCAAAGGCTGTCGTGCTGCCGTTACACCACGGCGGACCGGGCGGCCGTGGCCGCGCCGCCCTCCAGTCTGCCAGCCCGACACCCGCGGGACCGCATCGAGCGGCCGAAACGGCGGGGATCGCCCGCCGCCCCGGGCCCCGCGTGCGGTCTCGCCGAGGCCGGGCCGGATAATGGGGGGATGGCTGCTGAGCATGACGAGGTCGACCGGATCGTCGACGCATGGGGCTCGCAGCGCCCCGACCTCGACTTCTCGCCGCTGGAGGTGCTGTCGCGCGTCGACCGGCTCTCCCGTCACCTCGACCGGGCGCGGCGCGAGGCGTTCCGCCGCAGCGAGCTGGAGCCGTGGGAGTGGGATGTGCTGTCGGCGCTCCGGCGGGCGGGTGAGCCGTACCAGCTGAGCCCGAAGCAGCTGCTGCAGCAGACCCTCGTCTCCAGCGGCACCATGACGAACCGGATCGACCGGCTCGTAGGCCGGCGGCTCGTGCGACGCGAAGCCGATCCCGCCGACGGCCGCAGCGTGCTGGTGACGCTCACCGAGGAGGGCCGGACGCGGGTGGATGCCGCGATCACGCGCCTCGTCGACGCCGAGGCGGTGCTGCTGGGCGTGCTGTCCCGGAGCGACCGGGAGCGGCTCGCGGGGCTGCTGCGCAAGCTCAGCCTGAGCTTCGACACCTGACGCGCGCTTCCCGCGGCGGCGGGTTCAGCCGAGGAGCTCGGTGAGGACGAACCAGCGCTCTTCGAGGGCCGCGATCTCGGCGTCGAGCTCGCCGATCGCCTTCATCTTCTCGCCGAGCCCCACGTAGTCGGACTGGTCGTGGTCGGCCAGCGCGGTGCGCGCCGCGTCTGCCTGCGCCGTCAGTTTCTCGATGCGCCGCTCCGCTGCGGCGAGCTCCTTCTGCGCGGCGCGGAGGTCTGCGCCGGCGAGGGCGGGGGCGGATGCCGGGGTGGCGGCGGCCTGTCCGCGAGGCCCGGTCTGCGCGCCGCGCGTGCGCTCGAGTTCGCGCAGGCGCAGGTACTCATCGATCCCGCCGGGGAGGTGGCGCAGGCGCCCGGCGCCGTCCGGCCCGGCCAGGACGGCGTACTGCTGGTCGGTGACGCGCTCGAGGAAGTACCGGTCGTGGCTCACGACGAGGAGCGTCCCGGCCCACGAGTCGAGCAGGTCCTCGATCGCGGCGAGCATGTCGGTGTCGAGGTCGTTCGTGGGCTCGTCGAGGATGAGGACGTTGGGCTGGTCGAGCAGGATCAGCAGCAGCTGCAGCCGGCGCTGCTGGCCGCCGGAGAGATCCTTCACGGGTGTCGACAGCTGGGCCGAGCTGAAGCCCATGCGCTCGAGCAGCTGCCCGGGCGTGAGCTCGGTCGCCTTCGACCCGGCGCCGATCGTGTAGCTCGTGCGGAGTCCCGAGATGACGACGCGCACGGGATCGTTCAGGTGCTCGTCGAGCTCGTCCATCCGCTGCGTGAGGGTCGCGACCTTCACGGTCTTGCCGCGCTTGACGCGGCCGCTCGTCGGTTCGACGGTGCCGGCCACGAGCCCCAGCAGCGTCGACTTTCCGGCGCCGTTGACGCCGAGGATGCCGGTGCGCTCCCCCGGCGCGATGCGCCAGGTCACGTCGTGGAGAACGGTGGTCCCCGAGCCCGTCGACGGGTCGGGGTAGGTCACCCCGGCGTCGAGCAGGTCGACGACGTCCTTCCCGAGCCGTGAGACGGCGAGGGACTGCAGCTGCACCTTGTCGCGGATCTCGGGCACGTCGGCGATCAGCTCGTTGGCCGCGTCGATCCGGAACTTCGGCTTCGCGGTGCGCGCGGGTGCGCCGCGGCGCAGCCACGCCAGCTCTTTCGTCGCGAGGTTCTTGCGCCGCTGCTCGATGACGGCGGCCTGCCGGTCGCGCTCCACCCGCTGCAGGATGTAGGCGGCGTAGCCGCCCTCGAAGGGCTCCACGATGCGGTCATGGACCTCCCACGTCGTCGTGCACACCTCGTCGAGGAACCATCGATCGTGCGTGACGACGAGCAGCGCGCCCGCGTTCTTCGCCCACCGGCTCTTCAGGTGCGCCGCGAGCCACGCGATCGCCTCGACGTCGAGGTGGTTGGTGGGTTCGTCGAGCGCCAGCACGTCCCAGTCGTCCGCGAGCAGCCGCGCGAGCGCGACGCGCCGGCGCTGGCCGCCCGAGAGGGTGCCGAGCGTCGCATCCCACGGCAGGTCGGCGACGAGCCCCGCGATCACGTCGCGGACCCGTGCGGACCCGGCCCACTCGTGCTCGGCGGCGTCGCCGACGACGGCGTGCCCGACCGTCTCGGCGTCGTCGAGCACGTCGCCCTGGTCGAGGACCCCCACGGTGACGCCGCCGCGGACGGTGACGCGTCCGGCATCCGGCTCGAGCCGGCCGGCGAGCATCGCCATGAGGCTCGACTTGCCGTCGCCGTTGCGCCCCACGATGCCGATGCGGTCGCCCTCGTCGACGCCGAGCGAGACGGAGTCGAAGACGACCTTGGTGGGGAACTCGAGGTGGAGGCTCTCGCCGCCGAGAAGGTGTGCCATGTCCCGTCCAGGCTACGCGAGCGGCTGCCCGGACTCCGCCCCACGTAGGCTGGAGAGGTGCCGAATCGTCGCCGGGTGTTCTCGCTTCCGCTCGGAGATCGCGAGGCCGTGCTGGTCAGGTCGCGCCTGCGGCCCGGCCGGTACGAGCTCCGCGTGGACGGCGTGCCCCAGTCGATCGTGTCGACGAAAGACCCGACGACCCTCGCGTACGGATACGTGCGCCACATCGCCCGGGCCATCGATGCCGCAGCGCCCGCGGGCTCGCGGCTGTTCACCGTGCACCTCGGAGCGGGGGCGCTGACCCTCGCCCGCTACGTCGAGGCGACACGCACCGACTCGCGGCAGCTTGTGGTGGAGTCCGAGCCCGCGCTGTACGCGGCGGTGCTCGCGGCGCTGCCGCTCCCTGCGCAGGCCGATGTGCGGGCCGTCTTCGGCGATGCCCGCGACGTCGCCGACTCGGCGGAGCCCTCGGACTGGACGGACGCGCAGTTCACCGTCGTCGACCTGTGGGACGCCGCCGTCATCCGCCACCGCGTGGCGAGCCGGGAGTTCTACGCGCGGGTCGCGGCGCGCTCCGTGCCGGGCGGGGTCGTCGCGGTCAATCTGCTCGACGGGCACCCGTTCGACTACTCCCGGCGCCAGGCCGCGACGCTACGGTCGCTGTTCGCGCATGTCGCGGTCGTGCTGGACTTCGATCCCGACGATGAGGCCGGGCCCCTCGGGAACGTGCTCGTGTTCGCGAGCGACCGGCCGTTGCGCGTCGCGGAGGATCCCGCTCTCCTCGGCGCCCCCGCGCCGCAGCTGTTCGCCGGTGACGAGCTGACCGCGTGGATCGGGTCGGCGCGGATCATGACGGATGCCGACGGGACCGACTCCCCCGACCCCGACCACCCGCGGTGGGGCTAGCTCGGCGACGAGCATCGAGCGGGCGGCGACCCGTTCAGTCGATGAAGCTGGCGTCGCGGAACGCCCTCGCGTAGATCTCGCGGGTCGTATCCGACTTGCGTTCGTTGCACTCCGATACACGCTCGCCGCGGGCGTTCGACGCCGCCGCCGCCGCGCGCTTCGCGTCGCGGTAGACCTCGCGGTCCTCCGGGTGCGCCCGAAGCCAGTCACGGAAGATGATGTGACGCGCCGGCTCGGGGGCGTCGGAGAACCGGACGATGTCCTCGGGCGATGGATGCTGGGCGCGCATCCGGTCAGTACCAGAAGCTCAGCCGCGGGGCGACCGTCGTCGCGAACAGCCGCGCGATGCGCGCCGGGTCGTCGGCGTGCAGGCGCCCGGCGCGCGCGAGCGTCACCGCGGACACGCCGCCGAGCAGCAGCGCCGACAGCTCAGCGATGCCGAGGGTCACGACCGGAAGGCCGACCGGCGGCGCGTCGACGATGTCGACGGATGCGGTGCCCTCGGCATCCGTCGTCAGCGCGAACGTGCCACCGGCGATCTCGAGCGGATCGGTCACCTCGAGCACGACCGCGTCGGCGACGTCGAACCGGCGCGCGGCGAGCGTCGCCGGCACGTCGAGGATGCGGAGGTAGTGGTGGTCGCGCAGGCTGATCTTCGCGGCGCGCTGATCGGCGATCATCCACCAGAGCGGCTCGTCGACGGCGAGTTCGGAGACCCGCACCGTGCTGATGAGGTCGAGCGAGAGCAGGAACCGCCACAGCCCCGCGTATGCGTCGTCGGTCGCCGCGAGGAGCAGCGCCACATCGAGGGACGACTGGGTGAAGTCGTCGTGGTTCTCGGTAACCCTGTAAAGCGCCAGCCCGTCGACCTCGCCGTCCGGCGACCGGTACTGCACGACCCGCAGCTGGTCGGCCTTCTCGGCGTCGGGCCGCGTGCCGAAGAAGCGGTCGGGGTGCCCGCCGGGCAGGTCGATCTCGCCCGGCATGCCCCGGCGCACGCGCTCGTGCAGCGTGTCGGCGAGCGCGCGGCCCTGCTCGCGCGTGACGAAGTCGATGCGTCCCGGCGCGTCGGGGCCGATCCACCGCGCGCGGCGCACGTCGATCTCCCATTGCGCCGCGACCACCGCCGGCGCGAAGCCGAACCGTCCGTAGATCGTCGACTCGCTCACCGTGAGAGCGGCGATCGGCACCCCCAGCTCGACCGCCGCGCGCAGCTCGCCGCGCATCACGGCGCGGAGGATCCCGCGGCGCCGGTGCGTCGGGGCGACCGTGACCGAGCTGATGGCGGATGCCGGGACCGCCCCGCCGCCCGGCAGCGACAGCTCGGCGATCCACGACGCGAACGTCGCGACCGGCGTCTGCGCGACGGGCGCCGCGGGGTCGTACACCCCGATCTTGCGGCGGTACGCCGTGTGATCGAAGAACGCCTCCCGCCGCGCGTCGTTCGGCTCGCCGTCGAGAAATCCGCGCGCGACGGCCTCCAGCCACGCGTCGGTCGCGTCGCGGTCGGCGTCGCCGACGCGCGCGACCGTCAAGCCGTGCGCGGCGAGGCCCTCGACGGCGCCGCGGTCGATGCCGGCATCGTGGTAGCGGGTGCGAAGGTCGGTCACGGTTCCTCCCGGGAAATCAGCGGCTCAGCGGGTCACGACGCGGGCGCCGGGGACGGGCCCGTGCACGTGGAAGACGCGCAGGCCCGTCGCGGCGAGTGCGGCGGTGAGGTCGTCGCCGGCGCGCTCGTCGGCGGCGAGGAAGGCGATCGTCGGGCCCGAGCCGGAGACGAGGCCGGCGAGCGCGCCGGCATCCGTCCCCGCGCGCAGCACGTCGGCGAGCGCGGGGCGCAGCGAGAGCGCTGCCTCCTGCAGGTCGTTGCGCACGGCCGCGGCGAGTGCGGCCGGGTCACCCGCCCGCAGCGCCTGCAGCACGGCGGGGTCGACGCGCGGCACGCCGTGCGCGGGCGCGATGTCGGGAAGCGCCCGCAGCCGGTCGAGCTCGCCGTACACCGCCGGCGTCGACAGGCCGTCGGCGCTCGTCGCGAGCACCCAGTCGAACCGGCCCCGCACGAGGGCGGGGGCAAGCTCGTCGCCGCGCCCGGTGCCGATCGCGGTGCCGCCGAGCACGGCGAAGGGCACGTCGGCGCCCAGCTGCGCCCCGAGCTCCTGCAGCTCGAGGGTGCTGAGCCCGGCATCCAGCAGCTCGTTCACCGCGACGAGGGCGGCCGCGGCATCCGCCGACCCACCGCCCATGCCGCCGGCGACCGGCACGCCCTTGTGGATCTGCAGACGGATGCCGCCGGTCCAGCCGGCGCGCTGGGCGACCAGGCGCGCCGCGCGCACCGCCAGGTTGCCCTCGTCGAGCGGCACCCCGGCGACGTCGACATCGCCGGTCACGTCGATCGCGTACGCGTCGTCGAGCGACGCCCACAGGTCTTCGTGGACCGACACCGCCTGATACACCGAGGCGACGTCGTGGTAGCCGTCGGACTGCACGTCGCCGACGTCGAACGCGATGTTGATCTTGCCCGGGGCGCGCACATGCACGCGCGGGGCGGAGACGCCGGCCAGGCTCACGCTGTCGCCGATTCCGCCCACAGGTCGACGTCGATCGAGTCCGAGACGGCGTCGATGCGCTCGATCTCCTCGGTTGTGAACGCGGGGCCGTCGATCGCCGCGAGGTTCTCGTCCAGCTGCTCGGTGCGCGATGCGCCGATGAGAGCCGAGGCGACGACCTCGTCGCGCAGGACCCACTGCAGCGCGAGCTGCGCGAGCGACTGGCCGCGCTCCTTCGCGACGACGTCGAGGCTGCGGAGGGCTGCCAGTGCCGACGCACTGAGTCTGCGGCCCGGCAGCGACGCGCGCTGCTGCGCGCGCTCGGCGGTGCCGTCGCCGAGGTACTTGTCGGTGAGCAGGCCCTGCGCGAGCGGCGTGAACGCGATCGCGCCCATGCCCTCCTGACGAAGAGCACCGGTGAGGCCGTCCTCGATCCAGCGGTTCAGGATCGAGTACGACGGCTGGTGGATGATCAGCGGCGTGCCGAGCGATCGGGCGATCGCCGTCGCCTCGACGGTGCGCTCGGCGCTGTACGACGAGATGCCGACGTAGAGCGCCTTGCCCTGGCGCACGAGCGTGTCGAGGGCGCCGATCGTCTCTTCGAGCGGGGTGACGGGGTCGTAGCGGTGCGAGTAGAAGATGTCGACGTAGTCGAGCCCCATGCGCTGGAGCGACTGCCCGGCGCTCGCGAGCAGGTACTTGCGCGAACCGAGGTTCCCGTAGGGGCCGGGCCACATGTCCCAGCCTGCTTTCGACGAGATGATGAGCTCGTCGCGGTACGGGCGGAAGTCCTCCCGCATCATGCGGCCGAAGTTCGTCTCCGCAGACCCGTAGGGCGGGCCATAATTGTTGGCGAGATCGAAGTGCGTGATGCCCCGGTCGAATGCGTGGCGCAGCACCGCCCGCTGCCGGTCGAACGGGATGTTGTCGCCGAAGTTCCACCACAGGCCGAGCGAGATCGGCGGCAGGTAGAGCCCGCTGGAACCGACCTGACGGAACCCGGCCCCCGTGTAGCGGCTCTCAGCGGCGATGTACGGACGATGGATGTCTCCGCCGCGCGCGGGCGGGAAGCGCTCTTCGATGTCGGTCACCTTCCCAGGCTAGCGACGGCGCCCCCCGAGCAGGCGTCATCCGCTGGAAACGTGGACTGGCCTAGGGTGGGCGGACTGGGGAGATCACCGGCGCGCAGGCACTGGCAGACGAGAGGAGAGACGATGACGACATTGAAGGCACTGCCCTCTCACCCCCATCCGTGGTCGCGGGTGCTGGACCGGTCCGACGTGAGGTGGGTCGACGGCATCCTGCATCTGGTCCACGACGATCTCACTCCCGAGCAGGCGCACACCGCCGACCTCGTGATGGTGGCGGATGCCGTCATGACGGCGGGCGTCGATCCGCTGCTCGTGCGGCACGACCGCCGCAGCCCCGCGATCGTCGTCGACGCCGGCGACGCCCCGCGCGCCCTCGCGGCGATCGCGGCCCTCGCCGAGCGCGACCCGGTCTATGTGAAGCCGCGCGGCCAACACGCCCGCATCGCGTCGGACCTGCGCGCGGCGGAGGTGCCGGTGCCCGCGTCGATGCGCCTCTTCCGGCCGCGCGTGACCGCGAGCGGCACCCGGCGGTACGGCGCCGCGAACGGCGTGCGCCTGGAGGTATGGCAGACCCGTGACGGTCTCGTCCACGCGCCGCACGCGAACGCGCTCACCCGACGAGTGTTCCCCGCCGGCGACCTGATCGAGTCGACCGTGCGCCGATACGGGCGCAGCTGGCGCACGATCGCGGGCATGTTCGACCCGCAGCCCGACGAGGTGACGTTCGACATCGACATGGTCTTCTCGTGGGTCGACGGGTCATCGAGTGAGTTCCAGCGCCAGCGCGCCGCGCAGATGAAGGAGTACGTCGTCGGTGAAGGGGACGACGGCCCGGCGCGGTACCGCCACGTCGACGAGCTGCGGTACGCCCTGCGCAGCGTGCACATGTACGCCCCGTGGGTGCGGCGCATCTTCATCGCGACCGACTCGCCGCATCCGGCCTGGCTCGCGGAGCACCCGCGCGTGACGATCGTGCGGAGCGAGGAGTTCTTCGCCGACCGGTCGGTGCTGCCGACGCACAATTCGCACGCCGTCGAGGCGCAGCTGCACCGCATCGAGGGGCTCGCCGAGCATTTCCTGTACTCCAACGACGACATGTTCTTCGGGCGGCCGGTGTGGCCCGAGCTGTTCTTCACGTCGGCGGGGATCTCGAAGTTCGTCGAGCGCGGCATCCGCATCGGCAGCGGGCCGGCGCGGCTCGAACGGTCGGGGCACGACAATGCGCTGCGGGTGAACCGGGATCTCCTGAAGGACCGGTTCGGCCGCACGATCCTGCGCGATCTCGAGCACTGCGCGGCGCCGCTGCGCCGCAGCGTGGCGGCCGAGCTGGAACGCGAGTTCGCCGAGGAGTTCCGGCGCACCGCGGCATCCCGCTTCCGCAGCGCGACCGACATCTCCGTGACCAACAGCCTGTACCACTACTACGCGCTGATGACCGGGCGCGCGCTCGCGTCGAGCGAGCCGCGCGTGCGCTACGTGCAGACGACGCTCGCCGCGTCGCTGCAGCAGATGGACCGGCTCGAGAAGCGGTCGGATGTCGACATGTTCTGCCTCAACGACGGCGGCGAGTCGGAGATGCCGGAGCATGTGCGCGTGCAGCGGCTGCGTGGCACGCTCGAGCGCATGTTCCCGATCCGCGCGCCGTGGGAGCGCGACGACGTCAGGTCAGCACCGGCAGCGGGCGAGTCGGGGGCGACGACCGGCGCCGCACGCTGACGCCGGAGACGCCGGCGTCGGCCAGGCGCCGGCGGGCGGTCGCGGCGTCGGTGTACTCCATGACGCGCGGGGCGTCGACCGGGACGACCGAGTGCACGACCGTGTCGTCGAAGACGTGGATGAGGTTGTACGACTGGGCGCCGTCCTGCGGGCGCGTGCCGCCGACCGGCACCGTGAGGTCCTGCGCGTAACACGTCGACGACGCCACCGAGACGGGGATGCCGGCGAAGGTCGCGAACGTCGAGTAGTGCAGGTGCCCCGCGATGATCGCGCGCACGTCGGTGCCGCGGAGGACCGTCGCCAGGCGCCGCTGGTCGCGCAGCTCGACGCTCGCCGCGAGGGCGAGGACGCTCGGGACGGGCGGGTGGTGCATCGCGAGGACCGTTCCGAGCGGTGCGGGCGCGGCGAGCACGTCGGCGAGCCAGGCGAGCTGGTCGTCGGAGAGCTCGCCGTGGTGGTGTCCGGGGACGGACGTGTCGAGGGTCACGATGCGAAGACCGTCGAACTCCTGCAGCCGGTCGACGGGGCGGAGGTCGTCGGGACTCTCGTCCCACAGCTCCGCGCGGAAGGCGCCGCGCGCGTCGTGGTTGCCCATGACCCACACGACGGGGGCGCCGAGGCGATCGGCGAAAGGGGCGACCATCGCGCGCAGCTGGGCGTACGCCTCACGCTCGCCGAGGTCGACGAGATCGCCGGTGAAGACGATCGCATCGGGGTGGACGCCGGATCGCTCGATGCCCGTGAGCGCGCGCTGGAGGTTGTCGGCACCGGAGACGACGTCCCAGATGCGTGATCCGCGCGCACGCAGATGCGTGTCGCTCAGGTGCAGCAGAATCCGTTCGGGTGCCGGATACTCGGCCGTGCGCATGGCCGTCATGCTACGGGGGCGAGTTGAGCATCCGGTGAACGCGGGCCGACGTGTCGGCAACCGGGGCGCGGGCTGCGGAGCGTCAGCGCACGAGGCGGGCGACGCGGACGAAGTCGTCGATCGTGAGCTGCTCCCCGCGCGCCGTCGGGTCGACGCCAGCGGCGGCGAGGGTTTCGCTCGCGGCGGCGGACGACCCGCCGAGCACGGGGGCGAGCGCCTGTCGCAGCATCTTGCGGCGTTGCTGGAAGGCGGCATCCACGATCTGGAACGTCTTGCGGCGGAGACTGTCGTCGCCGCGCGGCTGCGGGTCGCGGTGGAAGCCGACGAGCACGCTGTCGACGTTCGGCACGGGCCAGAAGACCTGCCGCGAGACGGTGCCGGCGAGGCGCCACGGCCCGTACCAGGCGGCCTTGACGCTCGGGGCGCCGTAGACCTTGGATCCGGGCGGGGCGGCGAGTCGCTCCCCCACCTCGGCCTGCACCATGACGACGCCGCGGGCGATGTGCGGGAAGGTCTCCATGAAGTGCAGCAGCACCGGGACGCTCACGTTGTAGGGCAGGTTCGCGACGAGCACGTTCGGCTCGCCGGGCAGGTCGCGCACGCGCAGTGCGTCGGCGTCGATGACGGTGAGCGCGCCCGCCGCGACACCGTGCGCCGCGGCCGTGGCGGGCAGCCGCTCGGCGAGCCGGTGGTCGATCTCGACCGCCGTGACGCGCGCGCCCGTCTCGAGGATCGCGAGGGTGAGCGACCCGAGACCGGGGCCGACCTCGACGACATGATCGGATGCCGTGACCTCGGCCACGTGCACGATCTTGCGCACGGTGTTGGCGTCGACGACGAAGTTCTGGCCGAGCTTCTTGGTCGGGGTGACGTCGAGCTCGGCGGCGAGGGCGCGGATCTCGGTGGCGCCGAGCAGGGTCACGGGCATGCATCGAGCGTACCGACCGACACACAGCAGTTCGTCACATGATGTTCACCGGACTGGAACCACAATGACCGCACGGTCACGCACCCTGGTTATGAGCGCCGACGTCGCCGCCCGCATACATGCCATCAACCGGGGGGTAGACATGGCACGAGCGACAGAGCTGAGGGCTGTCCATCCGACGAGACCATCACGGGGTCCGAGTCCCGTCATGGTGCTGTTGGTGCTGATCGGGACGATCGGCATCCTGGCCTACGCGGGGTTCCTGCTGGATCCCTCGCACCGGGGCGACCTGCTGCCCTACGCGATGGTCATCACCGCCGAGACGATCCTCGTCGCACAGGCGCTGCTGGCGATGTGGACGATCCTGTCCGGCTCGAGCGACCCGCGCGACTACGTCTACCACGACGCGGCCGCGCGGCTCATGCCGGGCGCGGGCGACGGCGATGACACGGTGCACCTGGCGGGCGCACCTGTCATCGTCGACGTCTTCATCACGGTGTACGGCGAGGATGTCGAGACGATCCGCCAAACGGTCCGCGCCGCCGTCGCGATGCGCGGTGCGCACCGCACGTGGGTGCTCGACGACGGCCGGTCCGACGAGGTGCGCGTCCTCGCCGCCGAACAGGGTGCGAGCTACGTCCGCCGGCTCAGCTCCAACGGAGCGAAGGCCGGCAACATCAACCACGCGCTCTCGATCGCGAAGGGCGAGTTCTTCGTCATCCTCGACGCCGACTTCGTCCCGAAGGAGAACCTCGTCGTCGAGATGCTGCCGTTCTTCGCGCACGACGACGTCGCCTTCGTGCAGTCACCACAGGCCTACGGCAACCTCACGACGGTCGTCGCGCGCGGCGCCGCCTACATGCAGACGGTCTTCTACCGGTTCATCCAGCCGGGACGCAACCGGTTCAACGCCGCGTTCTGCGTCGGCACGAACGTCATGTTCCGCCGTCGCGCGATCGACGACGTCGGCGGCGTGTGCACGGACTCGAAGTCGGAGGATGTCTGGACCTCTCTCCGCCTGCACGAGCGGGGCTGGCGGTCGGTGTACCTCTCCGACGTCCTCGCGATCGGCGAGGCGCCCGAGACAGGGGTACTCGGCACTGGCGGGTGCCGAGGCGGCGAGCGCGGCCGCGTCGGCGCTCGCCGCGCGCGACGAGTTCGACGACGGGTGGTCGAAGGCCCTCGCCGAGGCGTGGGTTGCGGCCGTGCAGCTGCGGGGCTGGTGATCAGCCCGCCGCGGCACGCGCCGCGGCGGGCAGCGCCGCCGCGATGCGTCCGATGACCTCGTCATCGTGCGCGGCTGTGACGAACCACGCCTCGAACGCCGACGGCGGGAGCGAGACACCGGCATCCAGCATCGCGTGGAAGAACCGGCCATAGGCGGCGGAGTCCTGCCGCTGCGCCGTCCCGTAGTCGGGCACCCCACCGACGACGGCCTCGCCGAAGAAGACGCTGAAGAGCGTCCCGGCGCGCTGGAGGACGTGCGGCACCCCCGCGGCGTCGAGGGCCGCACCGGTGGCGGCGGCCACGGCATCCGCCGCCGCCGCGAGCCGCGCGTACGCGTCGTCGTCGGCGTGCCGGAGGGTCGCCAGACCCGCCGCGACCGCGACCGGGTTCCCGCTGAGGGTCCCCGCCTGGTAGACGGGGCCGACCGGGGCGAGCAGGTCCATGATGTCCGCGCGGCCGCCGACCGCGGCGACCGGCAGCCCGCCGCCGATCACCTTGCCGAAGGTGACGAGATCGGGGGTGACCGCCTCCCCCGCCTCCGCGAGCACCTCGGCGTAGCCGCCCGCGGCGGCACGGAAACCGGTGAGGACCTCATCGCTGATCAGCAGCGCACCCTCGGCGCGGCACAGGTCGGCGAGGAAGGTCGTGAACCCGGATGCCGGTGCCACGACCCCCATGTTCGCGGCGGCGGCCTCGGTGATGACGGCGGCGATGCGGCCGGGGTGGGCGGCGAACACGGCGGCGAGCGCGTCGCGGTCGTTGTAGGGCACGACGAGGGTCTGCGCCGCGACGGCTTCGGGAACGCCGGCGGATCCCGGCAGGGCGTAGGTCGCGAGGCCCGAGCCCGCCGCCGCGAGCAGCCCGTCGGAGTGGCCGTGGTAGTGCCCCGCGAACTTCACCAGCAGGTCGCGCCCGGTCGCGCCGCGCGCGAGGCGGATCGCCGTCATCGTCGCCTCCGTGCCCGTCGAGACCAGCCGCGCCTTCTGCACGGCGGGGACGCGCCGCACGATCTCCTCCACGAGTTCCGCCTCGGCCGGCGTCGGAGCGCCGAACGACAGGCCGCGCCGCGCCGCGGCGAGGACCGCGGCGACGACCTCCGGGTGCGCGTGACCGAGGAGCGCGGGCCCCCAGCTCGCGACGAGGTCGACGTAGCGGCGACCCTCGGCATCCGTCACGTACGGCCCCGACGCCTCGACGAGGAACCGCGGCGTGCCGCCCACCGACCCGTAGGCGCGCACCGGCGAGTCCACCCCGCCGGGGATCACCGCACGGGCGCGGTCGAACAGCTCGTCGTTGCCCACTCCGGCGATCATGCGAGGCTCCGTCCGTCGCGCAGCCACCCGGCGACCTCGATCGCCCAGTACGTCAAGATCGCCTCGGCGCCCGCGCGGCGGATGCCGACGAGGCTCTCGCCGATGGCGCGCTCGCGATCGATGACGCCGGATGCCGCGGCGTGCTCGATCATGGCGTACTCCCCCGACACCTGGTACGCCCAGACGGGAACGGGCGAGACGGCCGCGACCTCGGCGAGCACGTCGAGGTACGGGCCGGCGGGCTTGACCATGACGATGTCGGCGCCCTCGTCGACATCGGCGAGCGCCTCCTGGACGCCCTCGCGTCCGTTGCCGGGGTCGAGCTGGTAGGTCCGCCGGTCGCCCTGCAGCGTCGATTCGACGGCGTCGCGGAACGGCCCGTAGAACGCGGAGGCGTACTTCGCGGAGTAGGCCAGCAGCACGACGTCGGTGCGCCCGGCGGCATCGAGCGCGGCGCGGCACGCGGCGACCTGGCCGTCCATCATGCCCGACAGCCCCAGGATCGCGGCGCCGGCGTCGGCCTGTGCGAGCGCCATCCGCGCGTAGACCTCGAGGGTGGCGTCGTTGTCGACGCTGCCGTCGGCGGCGAGCACGCCGCAGTGGCCGTGATCGGTGAACTCGTCCAGGCACAGGTCGGCCTGCACGGTGAGCCGGCCGGCGGCCGCCTCGGCCGCGACGCGGATGGCCCGGTTCAGGATGCCGTCCGGATCGATCGCGCCGGAGCCGACCGCGTCGCGGTGGGTCGGGACGCCGAACAGCATGATGCCGCCGATACCCGCAGCGGCAGCCTCCTCGACGACGGCCGGGAGGCCGTGGAGCGGATGCTGCGACACGCCCGGCATGCTCGCGATGGGCTGCGGCGCGTCGATGTCCTCTTTCACGAACACCGGCAGCACGAGCTGCGCGGGGTGCAGCCGGGTCTCGGCGACGAGGCGCCGCAGGGCGGGGCTGTGCCGCAGGCGGCGCAGGCGCCGGACGGGATACGCGGTCATGGGGTGACCTCCGGGGATCGGGGACGGGAGTCGAGCTCGGCCAGCAGGGCATCGACGCTCTGGGTGTGGGCGGTATGGCCGACGGTGAAGCCGAGGCGCTCGGCGTCGCGCGTCGTGCCGGGGCCGATCGAGGCGACGAGGACGGATGCCGCCAGCTGCGGCACCTGACGGCGCAGCTCGCGACCGACGCTGAGCGAGGTCAGCAGCACGACGTCGATGCGCCCGTCGGCGAGGTCGCGGGCGACGGGGTCCGGCAGATCGACGCCGACCGTCCGGTAGCCGATGCACACGTCGACGGCGTACCCCTGCAGCTCGAGCTCGTCGCTGATGACGGCGGCGGCGAGGTCGGAGCGCACGACGAGGCACCGGCCGGTGGATGCCGCCGCACGCCCGGCGGACCACTGCGCGATCATGGCGCGTGCCGAGGACTGGCCGACGGGCACGAACGCGACGTCCGCCCCCAGGTCGGCGACCGCCCGCGCGGTGGCCTGGCCGACGGCCGCGACCTGCGTCGTGGCGGGGAGCGTGAGGCCGCGCGGGGTGAGGAACGCCGCCAGCTGCTCGATGCTCGCCGCGCTCGTGACGAAGAGCCAGTCGTAGCGGCCCGCGGCGAGCTCGGCGAACATGCCGTCGCGCACGCTCGGGTCGCGCGGCGGCGCGGTCCGGATGAGCGGCGCGACGACGGGGTCGGCGCCGCGGCGGCGCAGCTCCGCCGCGACCCGCTCCCCCCAGGCGCCCGCACGCGGGACGAGCACCCGGGCGCCCTGCAGCGCGCCGGTCACGGGCGATCGCCCGTGCTGAGCGGGCCGGCGCCGCCGCCCGCGCCGCCCGGGCCGCGCGACCCGAGGTCGGCCAAGTCGCCGGCTCCGGCGGCCATGAGGTCATCCACGACGAGGGCGGCGAACCGGTCGCGGCCGGCGGCGTCGGCCAGGTCCGGGCGCGGGATGCGGCGCTCCACCCGGACGGTGCGCGATCCGTCGAGGGCGTACACCTCGGCGATCACCGCCACGACGGGCTGCGACGCGTCGGTCAGGCGCGCGGAGATCCCCACCGGCGCGGCGCAGCCGGCTTCCAGGCGCCGCAGCACGGCGCGCTCGGCGAGGGCGGTGGTCTCGGCATCCGGATCGGTTATGGCCGCCACCAGCGCCGCCGACGCGTCGTCGTCCCGCACCTCGACGGCGAGGGCACCCTGACCGGCCGACGTCGGCCACGCGGTCGCGTCGAACACCTCGGCGATGCGGTCGGCGCGGCCGATGCGCACGAGCCCCGCCTCGGCGAGGACGATCGCGTCGTACTCGCCCTCGTCGACCTTGCGGAGCCGCGTGTCCACGTTGCCGCGGATGCCGCGGACCTGCAGGTCGGGCCTACGGCGCAGCAGCTGCGCGACGCGGCGCGGCGATCCGCTGCCGACGACGGCGCCCTCGGGGAGGTCCGCCAGGCTGACACCGGCGCCGGCGCGCTGCCGTGTGCACAGCGCGTCACGGACGGGCGCGCGCGGGGGGACGGCGCCGATGCGCAGCCCCGCGACATCGGCGGTCGGCAGATCCTTCATCGAGTGCACGACGAGATCGCACTCCCCCCGCAGCAGGGCTTCGCGCAGCGCCGCGACGAACACGCCGGTGCCACCCAGCTGCGCCAGCGGCCCGGTCAGCACGTCGCCGGCGGTCGTGATCGGAACGAGCTCCACCTCGCGCCCGGTCGCCGCGCGCAGCGCGTCGGCGACGTGACCGGACTGCGTCGTGGCGAGCAGGCTCGCCCGGGTGCCGAGCCGCAGCGGCGGGGCGGATGCCGGGGTGCCGGCTGCCGTCACGGTGCGACCCCGGCGAGAGCGGGCTGGAAGCCAAGCCGCTTGTTCTCGCAGCATCCGGGCCGGCAGACGTCGTCCCAGGGGCCGAGCGCGGTCTCGTGCGGACGGTCCGCGGGGTCGGTCCCGTCGAGTCGCTCCGTGATGAGGTCGACGAGGCCCGCGACGTAGGCGGGATGGGTGCCGGGCGTCGGCGTGCGGATCGCGGTGAGGCCGAGCTCGCCCGCGGTCTCGAGCGCTTCGGTGTCGAGATCCCAGAGCACCTCCATATGGTCGCTGACGAACCCCAGCGGCACAATGAGCACAGCCTTGCGGCCCGCGGCCGGCAGCTCCTGCATGGCGTCGTTGATGTCGGGCTCGAGCCACGGCACCTGCGGCGGACCGGACCGGCTCTGGTACACCAGCTGCCAGGCGCACGCCGACCCCAGCCGCGCCATGATGGCCTCGGCGACGGCGGTGTGCTGCGCGACGTAGGCGCCCCCGGCGCCGAGGTCGCGCTCGGGCGGGCCGGAGCGATCGGCGTCGCTGTTCGGGATGGAGTGCGTCGAGAACAGGATCTCGATCTCGTCGTCGCCGAACCCGTCGGCGTGCAGCCGCGCGAGGCCCGCGGCGACCCCCTCGGCGAACGGGGTGACGAAGCCGGGGTGGTCGAAGAACTGGCGCACCTTGTCGATCTCGACCCGGCCCGACAGCCCGGTCGCCTCGACCGCGTCGGCGAGGTCTTCGCGGTACTGCCGGCACGACGAGTACGAGCTGTAGGCGCTCGTCGCGATGGCGAGGAGCCGAGTGTGGCCGGCGTCGTGCGCGGCCTGCAGGGCGTCGGCGACGTAGGGCATCCAGTTGCGGTTGCCCCAGTACACCGGCAGGTCGAGCCCGCGGGCGGCGAGCTCGGCGTCCAGGGCCGCCTTCAGCTCGCGGTTGTGGTCGTTGATCGGCGACACCCCGCCGAAGTGGCGGTAGTGGTGCGCGACCTCCTCGAGGCGTTCGTCGGGGATGCCGCGACCGGCCGTGACGTTGCGGAGGAACGGGATGACGTCGTCCTGGCCTTTGGGGCCGCCAAAGCCCAGCAGCAGCACAGCGTCGTAGGCGACGGGTGTCGTCGCGAACCGGTCGCCGGCGCACGTCGCCGTCGTGGCGGCGGGCACCCGGCATCCGTCGCCGCATACCGGCGCCGCACTCGCGCGCGGCGGCTTGGGACGGAACCCGGTGATGTTCTCCGCCATCAGCTCAGCACCTCCGCGAGATCGGCGACCTCGATGCGGCGGCCGGTGTAGAACGGCACCTCCTCGCGCACGTGGCGGCGGGCGCCGGTCGCGCGCAGGTCGCGCATCATGTCGACGAGGTGGATGGGGTCGTCGCTCTCCAGTGGCAGCAGCCACTCGTAGTCGCTGAGCCCGAACGTGGAGACCGTGTTGGCGACGACATCGGTGAACCGCGCGCCCTTGCGGCCGTGCTCGGCGAGCATCGCGGAGCGCTCCTCGTCGGGCAGCAGGTACCACTCGTAGCTCCGGACGAACGGGTAGACGCAGAGCCAGCCGCGGGCGTGCTCGCCGCGCAGGTAGCCCGGCACGTGCCGCTTGTTGAACTCCGCCTCGCGGTGCACACCCACGGCGGTCCACACCGCCGTGGCGCCGGCGAGCACCGTGGTGCGGCGCAGGGCGCGCAGCGCCTGCTGGAGGACCGCCGGGCTCTCGAGGGCGGTCTGCTCACCGGTGTGCAGCCACACCAGCAGATCGGCCTCGCCGCGCATGCCGGTCACGTCGTAGAGCCCCCGCAGCGTCACGCCGTCCGCCTCGATGGCGGCGACGGCGGCCGTGAGGTCCTCGAGCGCCGCCGCATCCGGCGCGCCGTGGCGCGGCCGGGGCAGGGCGAGGACGGCGAACAGGGTGTAGCCGAGCGGGATGGTGTCGGTCATGCGGTGCTCCTGTCTGAGGCGAGGGGGCGGGGAAAGGCGGGGGCGGCGGTCAGCTGGGCGGCGAGGTCGCGCGCGTGCGGGATGACCGAGGCGAGGCCGGTGCCGGCGACGGCGGCGCCGGTGAGGTGGATGCCGCCGCGCGCGCTCGCACGCGCGAGACGAGCGGCCGCGCTGCCGGCGGGGGCGATGTCGACGGCATCCGTCCAGCGCTGCACGATGACATCGGCGATGTCGCACGCCGTGACGGCGACGCCGGTGAGCAGTCGCAGCTCGCGGGCGATGTCGTCGGATGTGCGCAGCCGCGCGGCGGCGCCGTCGCGAGCCGAGAGCCGCACGAGATGGATGCCGGCGGCGTCGGCCGCCCGGCGCGCCCACCCCCACTTCGCGGTGACGTGGGTGAGCGCCTTGGCCGCGGTGGCCAGTGCCGGGTCGACGATGACGCCCGACCCCACCGGGTCGGCGTCCAAACCGGGGTGGGTGATCGCGGCCGCGACGAGGTTCACGTCCCCGGTCGCCGCGTCGCGGGCGCGGCTCGGCGGGTCGGCGACGGCGGGCACGGCGGCGGCGTTCGGCAGCGCGGCGGCGTTCGGCAGGGCGGCGAGCAGCCGGTCGGTCGCGGCCGGTCCGGTCGCGACGACGACGTCGCGCGCGCGGATCGGGCCGGCGGCTGTGTGCACCGTGACGCCGGCGGCGTCTGCCGTGAGCGCGGTGACCGCCGTGTCGGTGCGGAGGTCGGCGCCGCGGCGGGCCGCGGCGTCCGCCAGGGCCACCGGCAGCCGCCACATGCCGCCGTCGATCCCGCCGACCGCGGCGCCGGCACGGGCGGTCGTGGCCACGGCATCCGCCGCCTGCAGCAGCGAGCCGTGCTGGCGGAACGCGCGCCAGAGTGCGGGGTGCACCGCCTCGAGGGTCACCTCCGTCGCGGGCCGCGAGTAGACGCTCCGGCAGAGCGGCTCGACGAGACGGTCCGCGACGAGCGGGCCGAGGCGCTCGGCCACCAGCGCGTGCAGCGAGGCCGGGGCGGCCGTCCCGTCCGCGGTCGGGATCGCGCCGGTGGGCTCGTCCGCCGCGCGACGGGCGGCGGTCTCGCCGAGGATCGCCACGACGTCGGGCGCGAGCGGATCGGCGGGGATGCCGAGGACCGTCCGGCGCGGCAGGCGCGCGCGCATCGGGCCGTCACTGGTCGCCACGGCCAGCCAGGCGCCGGCGGGCTCCGGGCTCACCAGCTCGAGATCGAGGCCCGCGTCGGCGACCAGCCGCGCGACGGCGTCGGTGCGCGTCGCGAACGACTCCGCGCCGAGGTCGATCGCGACGCCGCCGACCGTGCCGCGCTGCAGCAGGCCGCCGAGCGCGCCGGACGCCTCGCAGAGGACGACGGATCTCCCGGCGCGGGCGACCTCGTGCGCGACGACGAGTCCCGCGATGCCCCCGCCGATGACGACGACGTCGGCGTCAGCGCTCACGCGAGATCCCTGCGGCCGGCCGCCGGGCGCCAGTCGTGCACGGTCTGCACGAGCGCGGTCAGCACGGCGGGGTCGGTGTCCATCGGCACGCCGTGACCGAGGTTGAACACGTGCGCGCGGGCCGCCGTCCCCGCGTCGAGCACGGCGTGCGCGGCGGCTTCCCGCACCTCGGCGGGCGCGAACAGGAGCGCGGGATCGAGATTGCCCTGCAGGGTCAGGTCGCGCCCGATGCGGGCGGCGGCGGCATCCAGCGGCACGCGGTAATCCACCCCCAGCGCGTCGATCTGCAGCGACGCCATGTCGGCCAGCAGCTCGCCGGTGCCGACGCCGAAGTGGATGAGGGGGACCTCGACGTCCAGAGCCCGCACCGGCTCCAGCGCCGCGGCCGAGGCCGGGAGCACCGCGCGGCGGTAGTCGGCCGGCGCGAGCGCCCCGGCCCACGAGTCGAACAGCTGCGCGGCGCTGGCGCCCGAGCGCACCTGCAGCGCGAGGAAGCGCCCGGTGACCTCCGCGAGCCAGGCGGTCAGGTCGGCCCACGCCGCCGGATCGGAGTGGATGAGGCTGCGCGCGGCCAGGTGGTCCTTCGACGGACCGCCCTCGACGAGGTAGGCGGCGAGCGTGAAGGGCGCCCCGGCGAAGCCGATCAGCGGAATCGCCTCGCCGCGGCGTTCGCCCTCCTCGGCGAGCATCGCGGTGGTGCGCGCCACGGCATCCGCCACGGCCTCGCCGCGCTCCTCGACCAGCGCGGGGTCGGTCTGCACGAGCCGGGCGATGTCGGCGGCCGTCCGCACCGGGCGGGCGAAGACGGGGCCGCGGCCGGCGGCGATTTCCACTTCCACGCCGACGAGGTGCAGCGGCACGATGATGTCGCTGAAGAACACCGCCGCATCGACGCCGTGACGGCGCACCGGCTGCAGCGTGATCTCGCTCGCCATCGCCGGGTCCAGGCACGCGTCGAGCATGGTGCCGGTCTGCCGCAGCGCGCGGTACTCCGGCAGCGAGCGGCCCGCCTGGCGCATGAACCAGACGGGCGTGATCTCGGGCCGATCCCCGCGCAGCGCCCGCACGAGGCGGGAGTTCGCGGTGCCGTGGGCGACGAGCGGGTGAGACGGGGTGGCAGGAAGGATGATGAGCTCCAGGCAGCAGGTTCGCGCACGTTTTCGACGGCGGTTAATCGTTATACTAACCCGCGTGCTCGTCTGCCTGTCCGCCCATCAGCGCACCACGCCCCTCGAGGCGCTGGAGCGCCTGTCCGTCGTGGGCGACGGCGTCGCGACGGACCTGACCGCGGCCCACGAGACGATCCGCGGCGCCGTGGTCCTCGCGACCTGCAACCGCTTCGAGGCGTACTTCGACCTCGTAGACGAGCCCGACGAGGCGTCGCCGGTGCCGGCGATGGATGCCGTGATGGAGCGCCTCGCGGACCTTTCCGCGCTGCCCTTCCGCGACGTCCGCGAGACCGTCGACTTCGCGCACGGCAACCGCGTCGCCCAGCACCTGTTCGCCGTCGCGTCGGGTCTGGACTCCGTCGCCGTGGGCGAGGACGAGATCGCCGGTCAGGTGCGCCGTGCCCTCGACGCCGCGCGCGAGGCCGGGGCCACCACCGCGCCGCTGGAGCACCTGTTCCAGCGGGCGACCGAGACCTCCCGCGCCGTGAAGAACTCCACCCGGCTCGGCGAGTCGGGCCGCTCGCTCGTGCGTCTCGCGGTCGAGCTCGCCGGCTCCCGGATCGAATCATGGGACAGCGCTCGCGTGCTGCTCGTGGGCACGGGGCGCTACGCAGCGGCCTCGCTCGCGGCGCTCCGCGCCGTCGGCGCCGTCGACATCCGCGTGCACTCCCGTTCCGGCCGCGACCGCTTCGCACGGCGCGAGCATCTGACACCGGTAACCGCGGCCGACTTCGCCGCCGAGGCCGCCCACGCCGACGTCATCGTCACCTGCACCACGACGACGGACTCCTACGCACTGGACACCGAGCATCACAGCGCCGCCCGCGCGGGGCTCACGACGCCGCAGCTCGTGATCGACCTCGGCATGCCGCGCAACGTCGACCCCGGGCTCCGCTCGCTCCCCGGCATCGACGTGCTCGACCTCGACACGATCCGAGTGCACGCGCCCATCGACGAGTTCCAGGCGATCGGCCAGGCGCGGATGATCGTGCAGACCGCTGCGCAGCGGCACGCGATGGCCCGCCGCGTGCACGAGGTGGCTCCCGCGGTCGTCGACATGCGCGCCCACGTGCACAGCGTGCTCGAGCAGGAGATCGCGCGCACGCGTGCGCGCGGCGGCGACGCCGACACGGTCGCGGCGACCGAGGCCGCCCTGCGCCACTTCTCGGGCGCGCTGCTGCACACCCTCATTGCACAGGGCCACGGCCTGGCCGCCGCCGGTTCCGGCGAAGCCTGGGTCGACGCGGTGCGGACGGTCTTCCCGCGGACGGCCCCCTCCGTCGAGGCCACCCCCGCCGGAGTCGCGGCCGATGAGCCGGATGCCGCGGCATCCGCCCCGACGGGACCCGGCCCCGCATGAGCCGGGTCACGCTCCGCGACGTCGCCGCGCGGGCGGGCATGTCCACGGCGGCGATCAGTCAGGCACTCAACGACCGCGGGAACCTGCGTCCCGAGACCCGCGAACGCATCAAGACGCTCGCGGCCGAACTCGGCTACGCGCCCAACAAGCACGCCGCGGCCCTGCGCAGCGGGCGGACGATGTCGATCGGCTTCGTCATGGCGCAGGGGTCGCTGCAGGACGGCCGGCGCGCGCTGCAGCGGGCGCGCCAGCTCGACGCGCTCGTGCAGGCCGGGGCGGTGCGCGGCTTCACCGTGACCGTGCTGCCCGACAGCCGGCCCGACCTCGTCGCCGGCACCCAGATCGACGCGCTGTACTTCCCCGACCCCGCCGACGACCGCACCGTGCTGCGCGCGGCGCAGGCCCGCGGCATCCCGGTCGTGGCCAGCGACCTGACGGTGCCGGGCGGGCTGACCATCCGCACCGGATACGCGGCCGCGGTGCGCGCGGGGCTCGCGCACCTCGCCGCCGCCGGCGCCGAGCGGATCGGTTTCCTCGTCGACGAGAGCGAGGTGCCGCGCGATCAGCAGGGCGAGAGCGCGTACCTGGCATGGAGCGCGCTCGGCGGCCGCACGCCGCTCGTGGCGCGGGTCGACGCGGGGCGGCGACGCCTCATCCCCGCGCTGCACACGCTGCTCGACGCGGGCGCCGACGCCGTCTTCGCGTTCTGCGAGGAGGGGCCGGAAATCTACCTCCACCTGGAGCAGATCGGCCTGGTCATGCCGCGCGATCTGCAGCTGATGGCGCTGTGCACGATCGACTGCGAGCTGAACGAGCGCCTCGGCGTCACCCACGTGTGCCTGTACCCGGAGCGCGCCGCCGAGATCGTCCTCGGCTCGCTCGACGCCCTCGACGCCCCGGACGCCTCCCCCGCCGGCACCGCCCCGTCGCGCGCGATCGATCTCCCCTTCGAGGTCGTGCGGGGCACCACCACCCGCTGACCCCCCGCTCCCACCCCCTCCCTCCCCGTCCTCCCCGTCCACGACGGATGCCGAGTGCGCCCCTTTCCGCCGAGCGCGCCCACTCTGGCCCGACAACACGGGGCCATCTCGCGCGCAACGGGCCCACTCGGCGAGCTGGCCGGGGCCCGGGGCCCGGGGCACGGGGCACGGCGAGGGGGAGGCGGCGCAGGGACGCGAGGCGACGTAGGGGCGGGGGTGGCGCGCCCTAGGATGGCGAGGTGCCATCGCTGGGTGAGATCGTCGCGCCGCGTCGGCTCGGCCGGGATTTCCGGTGGCTGCTGGCATCGTCGTGGACGAGCAACATCGGCGACGGCATCGCCCTGTCGGCCGCTCCCCTGCTCATCGCCTCGATGACGACCTCGCCCCTCCTCGTGGCGGCGGGCGCCATGATGCAGTTCCTGCCGTGGCTGCTGTTCGGGCTGTTCGCAGGCTCCGTCGCCGACCATCACGACCGGCGCCGCATGGTGATGATCGCGAACGCCTCGCGCGCGGTCGTCGTCGCGGGGCTCGTGGCCTTTCTCGTCACTGGCCACGCGACCGTGTGGATCGTGCTGGCGACGGCCTTCCTGTACGGCACCGCCGAGGTATTCGCCGATTCGGCCGGGAGCACCCTGCTGCCGATGCTCGTGCGGCCGGGCGACCTCGGCATCGGCAACGCGCGGCTGCAGGCCGGCTACCTCGTCGCCAATCAGCTCGGCGGACCGCCCCTCGGGGCCTTCCTCTTCGCCATCGGGTCGTTCTGGCCGTTCCTCGTCCAGATCCTGTGCGTCGCGATGGCCGTCGTCCTCATCTCCCGGATCGCGCGCACCCCGGTCCCCGACCACGGCGACGTGGAGCCCGGAGTGAAGCCGCACCCCATCCGCGAGGGACTGCGCTGGCTGCGGCACAACGCGCCGGTGCGGACGCTCGTCGTCATCATCCTGGTGTTCAACATCACGTGGGCCGCACCCTGGGGCATCCTCGTGCTGTACGCCACCGAGCACCTCGGCATGGGCGCCGTCGGATACGGTGCGCTGACCACGGCATCCGCGCTGGGCGGTCTCGTCGGCGTCGCGAGCTTCGGCTGGCTCGAGAAGCACATCTCCTTCGCGACGCTCATGCGGGTGTGCCTCACGCTCGAAGTGCTCATGCACCTCGCATTCGCGCTGACGACGCACGCCGTTGTCGCGTTCGTCATCATGTTCGGGTTCGGCGCCTACGCGTTCGTGTGGGGCACGATCTCCACGACGGTGCGCCAGCGCCTCGTGCCGCTGCCGCTGCAGGGCCGGATCTCGTCGGTGAACATGGTCGGCATCTTCGCCGGACTCGTCATCGGCCAGTTCCTCGGCGGGCTGATCGCCCAGACGTGGGGGCTGACGGCGCCGTGGTGGTTCGCGTTCGGCGGTTCGGCGGTGACGCTCATCGTCATGTGGCGCTCGATCGCGCACATCGCCGCGGCGAAGCCGGTGCTCGCGGACGATCAGGACGTGAAGGAGCCGTAGACCTCGAGCGTGTTGGCGGCGAGCTGCGCGCACAGCTCGTCGATCGGCATCCCCAACTCCGCAGCCATGAACCGCACCGTCACGGGAACGAGGTACGGCGCGTTCGGCCGGCCGCGCAGCGGCGTGGGCGTGAGGAACGGCGCGTCGGTCTCGACGAGGATCCGCTCGCGCGGGGTGACGGCCAGCGCATCGCGCAGGTTCTGCGCATTCTTGAAGGTGACGTTCCCCGCGAAGCTCAGCCAGTAGCCGCGGTCGGCGGCGATGCGGGCCATGTCGGCATCGCCGGAGAAGCAGTGGAACACCGTGCGCTCGGGCGCCCCGACGCGCTCGAGCGTGTCGAGGACGGCGTCGTGCGCGTCGCGGTCGTGAATCTGCATCGCGATGTCGTGCTTCTTGGCGAGGGCGATGTGCGCCTCGAAGCTCTCGTACTGCGCGGGCAGTCCCTCCTCGCCGGTGCGGAAGAAATCGAGCCCCGTCTCGCCGATCGCTCGCACGCGCGGCTGCGCGGCGAGCTCGTCGATGACGGCGATGGCCTCATCGAGCATGCCTCGTTCGGCATATGCGGGCGCCTCGTTGGGGTGGATGGCGACCGCCGCGAGGACGCGCGGGTGCGAGGCTGCGGCCCACGCCGACCATCTGCTCGACTCGATGTCGCCACCGGCCTGCACAACCCCCACCACGCCGACCGCCGCGGCGCGCTCCAGATGGTCGGCGAGCGCCAGACCCTCGCCGTCCTCGATCTCGAGGTGGCAGTGGTTGTCGTAGACCGGCACCGGCAGGGGCTCCGGCGCCGGCGGGTACGACACGTCTCGCGCGCTCTTCTCGCGCACGCGGACGTAGCTCGACGGGTCGGTCGACGGGTCGGTCACGGCGTGTCACCTCCTCGGGCTCGCGCGGCCGATTCCGGCACGCGCGGCGGAAACTTTCGGGTGCGCATGCCACTTTCGACCGCGCATGCGGCGCGGCGCGCGGGCGTCACTGCTCGATGCGCGGGAACAGCGGCGCGAGGCCGTTCACCGACGTCCCCGGCCGAAGGACGCCCCACGCGCCCGCCTCGCGCAGCGGCTGATCCTGCAGGCGCCCGCTGTGGCCGAGCGCCTCCCACAGCTTCTGCGTCGCCTCCGGCATGAACGGACTCAGCAGCACCGCCAGCGCCCGCAGGCCCTCCGCCGCGGTGTACAGCACGGTGCCGAGGCGTTCGCGCTCACCCGCCTTCGCGAGCGCCCACGGCTCGTTGTCGGTGATGTAGCCGTTCAGCGCGTCCACGATGGTCCAGATGCCGGCGATGGCCTCGTCGGGGCGGAAGCGCTCCATCGCCGCGTCGGCGTTCGCCGCGGCATCCGTCACGATCTGCTGGACACGCAGATCGCCGTCGGTGTACGCGGATGCCGGCGGCACGACGCCCTCGAAGTACTTCTCGATCATGGCCGTGGTGCGGGAGGCGAGGTTGCCGAAGCCGTTGGCGAGCTCGGCCTGGTAGCGGGCGGAGAGGTCCTCCCACGAGAACGACCCGTCCTGGCCGAAGGCGATCGCCGACAGGAAGTAGAACCGGTAGGCGTCCGACCCGAAGACGTCGGTGATCTCGGTCGGCGCGATGCCGGTGAGCTTCGACTTCGACATCTTCTCGCCGCCCACGAGCAGCCAACCGTGCGCGAAGACGCCGCGCGGCACATCGAGCCCCGCGGCCATGAGCATCGCGGGCCAGATGACGGCGTGGAAGCGGAGGATGTCCTTGCCGACGACGTGATACGCCGGCCAGCGGCGCTCGAACTGCGCGGGGTCGGTGCCGTAGCCGACCGCCGTCGCATAGTTGAGGAGCGCATCGACCCACACGTAGATGACGTGCGACGGATCCCACGGCACCGTGATGCCCCAGTCGAACGCCGAGCGCGAGATCGACAGGTCCTTCAGGCCCGACCGGACGAACGAGACGACCTCGTTGCGCGCCGACTCGGGGCGCACGAAGTCGGGCTCGTTCTTGTAGAGCTCGAGGAGCCTGTCGCCGAACTCGCTGAGCTTGAAGAAGTAGTTCTTCTCCTGCAGCAGCTCGAGCGGCTTGGAGTGGATCGCGCAGACTTTGAGCCCCTCGAAGGCGCCGGTGCCGTCGACGATCTCCGCCTCGGGCTTGAACTCCTCGCAGCCGACGCAGTACAGCGCCTCGTACTCGCCCGCGTAGATGTAGCCCCGGTCGTACAGCGTCTGGACGAACTGCTGCACGCGCTCCTCGTGGCGCGGCTGGGTGGTGCGGATGAAGTCGTCGTTTCGGACCTCGAGGGTCTCCAGCAGCGGGAACCACGACTCGGTGACGAGCTTGTCGACCCACTCCTGCGGCGTGACGCCGTTCGCGGCGGCGGCGCGCAGCATCTTCTGGCCGTGCTCGTCGGTGCCGGTCAGCATCCAGGTGTCGTCACCGGACTGACGGTGCCAGCGCGCGAGCGCGTCGACGGCCACCGTCGTGTACCCGTGCCCGATGTGGGGCAGATCGCTCGGGTAGTAGATCGGCGTCGTGATGTAGAAGGACTGACCGGTGCTCACCCGACGATTCTAGGCGGCGCCCCGGGGCGCTCCTGCTCTGTGACGAGCAGCGGCGCTCTCACGCAGCCGCGCCGTCAGGCGCTCTCGCGCACGACGAGGGTCGTCGGCAGGACGACGGGCTCCCGCGGCACCCCGGCGACGATGTCGAGCACCATGTCCACCATCGTCGAGCTGATCTGCGCCCAGGGCTGACGGATCGTCGTCAGCGGGGGCTGGTGCGTGGCGGCGAGGCCGGAGTCGTCGAAGCCTGCGACGGCGACGTCCTCGGGCACCCGCCGGCGGGCACGCCGCAGCGCGGCGATCGCGCCAACGGCCATGATGTCACTGGCCGCGAACACCGCGTCGATGTCGGGGGCCCGCTCCAGCAGCCGGGTCATGGCGGCATCCCCGCTCGCGCTCTCGTAGCTGCCGTGCTCGACGAGCTGCGGATCGAACCGCGCGCCGAGCTCCGCCTGGAACCCCTCGAGACGGAACTTGCCGCCCGGGGTGTCGGCGGGTCCGGCGATGAGCGCGATGCGGCGGTGCCCCTGGTCCATGAGATACCGGGTCATCATGCGCGCCGATCCCACCTCATCGACGGCGACGTTCGGCACCGACGCCGCGGCACCGGTGGGGATGCCGGTGCACACCGTCGCGACGCCTGCCGACACCAGCGACGCGAGGAGGGCGTCGGAAGTGTGGGAGGAGACGAGCAGCACGCCGTCGACGTGGCCGGCCCGGACGTAGCGCTCCACGCCGGCCTGCTTGTCGGCACTGTCGGCGATGAGGAGCACCAGCGTCATCGACCGCTCGGCCAGCGCCTCGGTGGCACCGCGCAGCAGCAGCGAGAAGATCGGGTCGGAGAACAGCAGATGCTGCGGTTCGGTGAGGAGGAACGCGATCGAGCCGGAGCGGCCGGTCGCAAGGCTCCGGGCGGCGTGGTTGGCCGTGTACTCCGTCGTGCGGATGGCCTCCTCCACCGCGGCGCGCGCTTCCGGCGACACCCAGTGGCCGCCGTTGATCACGCGCGAGACCGTGCCGTGGGACACGCCGGCGACCGCCGCGACGTCGCGGATCGTCGGTTTTCGGGAGCTCTCGGTGGATGCCACGAGAGCAGACTCTACATCGTTCCGGCGCTGTGATAACGTGATCGAACCGCGTACCCTGTGACCGGTCACAGTTGCATAACGAAACGCCTTGCGAGACGGCGTCGGGAGTCAGAATGGCCCCGCCGGCGATTCGCGCGGCAACAGCGCGTGGGCGCAGCGGGACACCTGTTCCCCGGCCCCGTCACAACAGAGAGGCACACCAATGAAGGTGAAGAAGAAGGGCGCCGTCGCCGTCGGGATGCTCGTCGCGACGAGCATCCTCGCGCTTGCCGGCTGCGCCGGCGGCACGACCGCAGAGCCGACCAGCAGCGACGACGCGGCCAGCGCCGGCGCGCTGACCGTCTGGGTCGACGCCGACCGCGCCCGCGCGCTCGAAGACGTCGCGAAGACGTTCGAGCAGGAGAAGGGCGTCAAGGTCAACCTGGTCGTCAAGGACTACGGCAAGATCCGCGACGAGTTCACGGCGCAGGTCCCCACCGGCAAGGGCCCCGACATCACGATCGGCGGCCACGACTGGATCGGCGCGTTCGTCAAGGACGGCATCGTCGCCCCGGTCGAGCTCGGCGACAAGACCGCCGACTTCGAGAAGGTCGCCATCCAGGCCGTGACCTACGACGGCAAGAACTACGGGCTGCCCTACGCGATCGAGAACATCGCGATCCTGCGCAACACCGCCCTCGCCGACTCCACGCCCGGCACCTACGACGAGATGATCGCCAAGGGCCAGGCGGCCGGCACCGAGTACCCGTTCGTCGTGGGCCTCGACCCGCAGGCCGCGGACCCGTACCACCTGTACCCGTTCCAGACGTCGTTCGGCAACTCGGTCTTCGCGCAGAACGCCGACGGCTCGTACGACGCGAGCCAGCTGACCATCGGCGACGAGGCGGGCCAGGCGTTCGCCGCGTGGCTGACCGCGCAGGGCGACACCGGCACGAAGGTGCTGAACCTCAACCTGTCCGGCGACCTCGCCAAGGAGGCGTTCAACGCCGGCAAGTCGCCCTACTTCCTGACCGGCCCGTGGAACCTCGCGGACGCGCAGAAGGCGGGCATCGACGTGGCCGTCGACGCCATCCCCACCACCGGTGACTCCGCGGCGCAGCCGTTCGCCGGTGTGCAGACGTTCTTCCTGAGCGCGAAGAGCAACAACGCCCTCATCGCCAACGAGTTCCTCGTGAACTACATCGCGACCGCCGATGTGCAGACCGCGCTGTTCGAGGCCGGTGGACGCCCGCCGGCACTGACGGAGTCCTTCGAGGCCGCGCAGTCCGACCCGCTCATCGCGGGCTTCGCCCAGGTCGGCGCCAACGCCGTCCCGATGCCGAGCATCCCGCAGATGGGCTTGGTCTGGGACGACTGGGGCAAGACCGAGGCCGCCCTCATCAAGGGCTCCTCCGACCCGGCCGGTGACTGGGTCAAGATGGCCGACGCCATCAAGAGCAAGCTCGGCTGAGCCTCACCATTCCGGGGCGGCGTCTGGACCAGGCGCCGCCCCGACTCTTACACTCCCCTTAAGGCCACGACTGGAGTCGACGATGACGGGATCCACGCTCACCGATCCACCCCCCACCCGCGCACCCGAAGACCGCGCCGTCGCCCGCCGCCGCAAGCGCGCCGAGGCCTGGGCCGAAGCCGCCGGTGCCGGCTGGAAGGTCTGGCTCGTCAAGATCGTCTGCCTCGGCATCATCGACGCGATGGCCCTCTACGCCATCTTCGTGCTGCTGGGCGAGGGTAACCTCCTCGTCGCCGCGATCATCGCCCTCGGCGTCATCGCGATCAACGTGGTCTATCTGGTGCCGGGCATGCTGCCGGCCAAGTACCTGACGCCGGGGCTCGTGTTCCTGTTCGTCTTCCAGATCTTCGTGGTGCTCTACTGCATCTACATCGCCTTCACCAACTACGGCTCGGGGCACATCTCCACGAAGGACGACGCCGTCAACGCGCTGCTGATCCAGAACCAGCAGCGCGTCGAGGACTCCGCGGCCTACCCCGTGTCGATCCTCGAGCAGAACGGCCAGTTCTTCCTGCTCGCGACGACCCCCGACGGCGACGCCGAGATCGGCGGCACCGAGCGACCGCTCGAGCCGGCGCCCGACGCGGAGTTCTCCGGCGACCGCGCGGTGTCCGTGCCCGGATACACCACTCTCGACTTCAGCCAGATCGTCGCGAACCAGGATGCGATCACCGCGATAGCCGTCCCCTTCTCCGACGACCCCAACGACGGCACCCTGCAGACCCGCGACGGCTCGACGGCGTACCGGTTCGTCTCGACGCTGGAGTGGGACCCGGATGCCGACACGATGACGAACACCGACACCGGCGTCGTCTACCACGACAACGGCAACGGCTCGTTCGAATCCGACGACGGTCAGACCCTCGCCACGGGCTGGCAGGTGTGGGTCGGCATGGACAACTTCGTCCGCGCCTTCACGACCGACTCGATCCGCGGGCCGTTCTTGGCCGTGCTGGTGTGGACGTTCGTGTTCGCGACTCTGTCGGTCGCGACGACCTTCGCGCTCGGCCTGTTCCTCGCGATCGTCTTCAACGATCCGCGGATGAAGAGCAAGAAGTACTACCGCGTGATCATGATCCTCCCCTACGCGTTCCCGGCGTTCCTGTCGGCGCTCGTGTGGCAGGGCATGTTCAATCAGGACTTCGGCTTCATCAACCAGACGCTGCTGGGCGGAGCATCCATCCCCTGGCTGCAGGATCCGTTCCTGGCGAAGGTCTCGATCCTCATCGTCAACCTGTGGCTGGGCTTCCCGTACATGTTCCTCGTCACGACGGGCGCCATCCAGGCGATCCCCGAGGACATCCTGGAGGCCGGCCGCGTCGACGGCGCGGGCGTGTGGCAGATCTTCCGCCGCATCAAGTTCCCGCTGCTGCTGGTGTCGGTGGCGCCGCTGCTGATCTCGTCGTTCGCGTTCAACTTCAACAACTTCAACCTGATCTACATGCTCACCGGCGGCGGCCCGCGGTTCGCGGATGCCTCCATCAACGTCGGCGCGAGCGACATCCTCATCTCGATGGTCTACAAGGTGGCCTTCGTCGGCGCGGATCGCGACTACGGCCTGGCGAGCGCCTTCTCGATCATCATCTTCATACTGGTGGCGGCGATCTCGTACCTCAGCTTCCGTCAGACCAAGGTTCTCGAGGAGCTGAACTGACATGACCACCATTCCTGAGACCCTGACCGTCCCTGGCGCTGTTCCCGGCGTCGGCAGCAGCGGCGGCGCCGGCAGCGCCGGCGACCCCGGGGCGAAGGAGCCACGGCGCCCCTTCGGCCGCTGGTTCCGCGAGACCGGCTGGCGCCACATCATCGGCATCGTCATGCTCGTGTTCGCGGGGTTCCCCCTCGTCTACGTGCTGTCGGCCTCGCTCAACCCCGGTGGAACACTGCTGACGGCCAACAACCTGTTCGCGAACGTCGATCTGGGCGCCTACATCGCCCTCTTCCAGGACCCGCTGCGCCCGTACGGCAACTGGTTCGTGAACACGATCTTCATCGGCCTCACGACCTCGTTCTTCACGGTCGTGCTGTGCGCCCTGGCGGCGTACGCGTTCTCGCGCCTGCGCTTCTCGGGGCGCCGGTTCGGCCTGCTGACGCTGCTGCTGGTGCAGATGTTCCCGCAGCAGCTCGGCGTCATCGCGATCTTCCTGCTGATGACCGCGATCGGCGACATCTTCCCGGCGCTCGGCCTGAACTCGCAGCTCGGCCTGATCATGGTGTATCTGGGCGGTGCGCTGGGCGTGAACACGTTCCTCATGTACGGGTTCTTCAACACCGTCCCGGCATCCATCGACGAGGCGGCCAAGATCGACGGCGCCGGCCACGCGCGCATCTTCTTCACGATCATCCTGCGCCTGGTCGCGCCGGTGCTCGCCGTCATCGGTCTGCTGAGCTTCATCGCCACGACCAACGACTTCCTGATCGCGTCGATCATCCTCGTCGACCCGGACAAGCAGACCCTCGCGGTCGGCCTGTACCAGTTCGTCTCGCAGGAGACGGCGCGCAACTGGAGCGTCTTCGCGGCCGGTGCCGTGCTTGCGGCGATCCTTCCGATGGCGCTGTTCCTGTCGCTGCAGCGGTTCATCGTGGGCGGCCTGACGGCCGGTTCGGTGAAGTAGTCGGATGCCGGGGCGCCGCGCCGCCGCGGCGGCGATGATCGCCGTGCTCGCGGCATCCGCCCTCGCCGCGTGCACGGCGCCCGTCGCCGTCGACCGCGAGAAGCCCGCGGATGCCGGCGTGCAGCTCTTCCAGCGACCGTGGACGTCGATCGCCGAGGAGTGCGAGTCGACGATCGGACCGGCCGGGTTCGCGTGGGTGCTGACCTCTCCCCCGCAGGAGCACATCGAGGGCGCGCAGTGGTGGACGAGCTACCAGCCGGTCTCGTACCGGGTGGAATCGAAGCTCGGCACCGAGGCGGAGTTCGCCGACATGGTGTCGCGGTGCGCCGCCGTGGGCGTCGCGGTGATCGCGGATGCCGTCGTCAACCACATGGCGGGCATCGACGCCGGCACGGGCGTCGCCGGGACGGCGTTCACCCACTATGACTACCCGGGCCTGTACGACGAGGGCGACTTCCACCACTGCGGCCTGACCGCGGACGACGACATCGCCGACTACAGCTCGCGTGAGCAGGTGCAGACGTGCGAGCTGTCGAACCTCGCCGACCTCGATACCGGGTCGGCCACCGTGCGCGAGACGATCGCCGGCTCCCTCCGGCATCTGCGGGACCTCGGTGTGGCCGGGTTCCGCATCGACGCCGCCAAGCACATGGCCGCCGCCGACGTGCAGGCGATCGTCGACCTGCTGCCGGAGGACACCGTCATCATGAGCGAGGTCATCCGCGGCTCGGGGTCGGAGCCCGTGCAGCCGGAGGAGTACACCGGCGCCGGGAAGGTGTTCGAGTTCCAGTACGCGCGGGACCTCGGGCCCGGGCTGAAAGCGGGCGTCATCACCGACCCCGCGCTCGGTGCGGGGCCGGCCTCCGCGCGGCCGCTGCACGTGCCGAGCGCGGATGCCGTCGTGTTCGTCGACAACCACGACACCGAGCGTGGCGAGGCATCCGTCACCTACCGTGACGGCGGCCTCTATCTCATCGCGAACGCGCTCATGCTTGCCGACGATTACGGCACGCCGGTGGTCTACTCGGGCTACGCCTTCAGCGACCGTGACGCGGGCGCCCCGCAGGACGCCGACGGCCGGGTCATCGGCTGGGACTGCGCCGGCGTCACCGGCCCGAAGGCGCAGTACGCCGATGGCGAGGGCGTCTGCACCGAGGCGTGGACAGCGATCGCGGGGCTGCTGGAGCTGCGCCGAATCGCGGCCGACGCGCCGCGGCTGCCCGGTGTCGGCGACGGCGATGTCGACGGCTTCGAACGCGACACGCGCGCGCTGCTGCTGGTGAACCCCTCCGAGGCGGATGCCGCGGCCACCGTCCCGGTCGGACTGCCCGACGGCCGGTACTGCGACGTGATCTCCGGCGGCGCCGGCGGCGGGATCTCGGCCGGCGCGTGCGCCGGCACGACCGTCACGGTGAGCGGCGGAACCGTCACCGCAGACGTCCCCGCGGAGGGCGCGATCGCTCTCCACATCGGTGCGCGTCTGTCATAGGATCGAGGCACAACTCAAGGGCTCTGTCATGGCTCCCGCTGTGCAACCACGTCGCATCCGTGCCGACGTCGGTGTCGGCGTCTCCTGGAGGTCATCATGACAACCCCTGCCCTGCGTCCCCACCACGACGGCTCCCCGCTGTACGTGTCGCATCCCGCGCCGGTCCTCGGCGACGAGGTCGATGTCCGCATCCGCGTTCCCGACGGGTACGGGCCGGTCACCCGCGTGCTCGTGCGCTCCAACCCCGATCACGAGCCGGCGTGGGTCGACGCGGTCCGTGACGGCGCCGCCGACGGCTGGGAATGGTGGACCGCCCGCATCACCGTCGCCAACCCCCGGCACGGCTACCGGTTCCACCTGGTCCACGCCGACGGCCGCGTCGAGGTGCTGAACCAGGGCGGCCTCGGCGACATCGATGCCCTCGACGGGCAGGACTTCGCCCTCGTCGCCGGCAACCCGCCGCCGTCGTGGCTCGCCGACGCCATCATGTACCAGATCTTCCCCGACCGCTTCGCGCGGTCGGCGGCGGCCGACGAGCGCCCCGCGCCGGCGTGGGCGCTCCCCGCCGCGTGGGACGAACCGCTCGACCCGGTGCACCCCGGGCGCGGGCGGCAGTTCTACGGCGGCGACCTCGACGGCGTCATCGAGAAGCTCGACCATCTCGTCGACCTGGGTGTCACCGTGCTGTACCACACGCCGGTCTTCCCGGCGGAGTCCAACCACCGCTACGACGCGTCGAGCTTCGACCGGATCGATCCCGTCCTCGGCGGCGACGACGCGTACCGCCGGATGATCGAGGCGGCGCACGCCCGCGGCATCCGCGTCATCGGCGATCTCACGACGAATCACTCGGGCATCGCCCACGAGTGGTTCCGCGCCGCCCACGGCAACCCGGATGCGCCGGAGAGCGGGTTCTACTACTTCACCGACGACGACAACACGACGTATGAGACGTGGCTCGATGCGCCGACACTGCCGAAGTTCAACTGGAACTCCGGCGAGCTGCGCCGCCGTTTCATCGACGGGCCCGACTCGGTCGTCGCACGGTGGCTGAAGCCGCCGTACTCGATCGACGGCTGGCGCATCGACGTCGCGAACATGACCGGGAGGCTCGGCGCGGAGGACCTCAACGCCGAGGTGCGTCAGGCGCTGCGGCGGACGATGATCGATGTCGCTCCCGACACGCTGCTCGTGGCGGAGTCGACCAACGACGCCGCGACCGACCTGCAGGGCGACGCCTGGCACGGCGGCATGACCTACCCGGCGTTCACGCGCGGGGTGTGGGCGTGGCTGGGCGAGGCGCGCCGCATTCCGCACTACGGCTGGGACGGCGAGGAGACGGACGACATGTGGTTCTTCGGCATCCCCACCGGGATGCCGCGGTACACCGCCCGGCAGTTCGTCGCACAGCTGCAGCGGTTCACGAGCCAGATCCCGTGGCGCGTGCAGCTGGGAACGATGTCGGCACTCGACACGCACGACACGGCGCGGTTCGCGACGTACGCCACGGACGGCGCCGTGCCGGTCGCCCTGGGTCTGTCGGTGAGCCTGCCGGGACTGCCCGTCGTCTACGCCGGGGACGAGTTCGGCCTGGAGGCCGTGGACGGCGAGATGAGTCGCGCGCCGATGCCGTGGGACCGTGCCGCCGAGCCCGCGCACGCCGCGCGCATCGCGCTGTACCGCGACATGCTCCGGCTGCGCCGTGATCATCCGGTGCTGGCGACGGGGGGCCTGCGGTGGCTGTACGTCGACGACGCGGCGGCGGTGTTCGTCCGCGAGAGTGCCGAGGAGAGCGTGCTGGTGCTCGCCACGCGCGGCGCGGCCGACGCCACGATCCCGGCGGTGCTGCTGCCGGGCGCCGAGGCGGCGACGGCGCTGTACGGCGATGCGACGGTGACCGTGACGGATGCCGGCGACGTGCGCGTCCGGGCCGCGGGCACCGCGTTCGCGGCCTGGGCACTGCCCGGTGTGACGGCGCCGCCGTCGCGCGCGGCGGAGACGGAGGCGACCCCGGAGGCCTTCGCCCAGCTCGGCGGGCCCGCCCGGTAACCGCTCAGCGCGCGGCGAGCACCGCCTGGTACAGGTCGCGCGAGCTCAGCCCGGTCGCTGCGGCGACCTCGGCGGCGGCATCCTTCAACCGGATGCCGTCGCCGACGAGCTGCTGCACCTGGGCGACGGCGTCGTCGGCGCTGACCTGACGCGCGGGCGCTCCGCCCACGACGACGACGATCTCGCCGCGCACCCCGCCGGCGGCCCACTCGGCGAGCTCGGCGAGACCGCCGCGCACGACCTCTTCGTGCAGCTTCGTCAGCTCCCGGCAGACGGCGGCGGGGCGGTCGGCGCCGAAGGCGTCGGCCATCGCGGCGAGGGTCTCCGTCAGCCGCGAGGGGCCCTCGAAGAACACCATCGTCCGCGGCTCGGTCGCCAGCTGCTCCAGCGCGCGCCGCCGGTCCCCGGTCTTCCGCGGCAGGAAGCCCTCGAACGTGAACCGGTCGGTCGGCAGTCCCGCGACGGCGAGCGCCGTGACGACGGCGCTCGGCCCCGGGATCGCCGTCACGGTGACGCCGGCGGCCGCCGCCGCGGCGACGAGGGAGTAGCCGGGATCGCTGACGGTCGGCATGCCGGCGTCGGAGAGCACGAGGAGGTCCTCGTCCCGGGCCCGCTCGACGAGGTCGGCCGACCGCTGCCGCTCGTTGTGGTCGTGCAGGGCGACCAGGCGCGGCCGGTTTGCGACGCCGAGCGCCTGCAGCAGCCGCTGCGCCGTGCGGGTGTCCTCCGCGGCGATCGTGCCCGCCTCCTCGAGCGCCGCGACCAGGCGCGGCGAGGCGTCGCCGAGGTTTCCGATCGGCGTCGCGGCGAGGATGATCACCGCCCCAGCATAGGCTTGTCGCCGTGACGATCACCGCCGAGCCGCTGCTGCCGACCCAGCGCCCGTCGTTCTACGACCGCTGGCGCGAGCGGGTCGCCGCAGAGCCGCGACTGCAGCGCCTGTACGGCTGGCTCGCGCCCCTTCTCATCACGGTCGTCGCCGGCATCCTGCGCCTGTGGAACCTCGGCCACCCGCACGCGCTCGTCTTCGACGAGACGTACTACGTGAAGGATGCCTGGAGCCAGTGGAACCTCGGCTACGCGGCGACCTGGCCCGACGGCGCCGACGCCCGCTTCGCGGCGGGCGAGACCGACATCTTCACCACCGACCCGAGCTTCGTCGTCCACCCGCCGCTCGGCAAGTACCTCATCGGCGTCGGCATGTGGCTGTTCGGCCCCGACAGCTCGTTCGGCTGGCGGATCATGACCGCCCTGTTCGGCACCGCGCTCGTGCTGCTGCTGTACCTCGTCGCCAAGGCGCTGACGAACTCGACGGTGTTCGCCGCCGTCGCCTCGGGCATGCTCGCGATCGACGGTCTCGGCATCGTCATGAGCCGGGTCTCGCTCCTGGATGTGTTCCTGGCGTTTTTCATCCTGCTGGCGTTCTGGTTCGTCATCCTCGACCGGCGCCGGCACCCCGACCGACTGGCGGCTGCGACCGTCGCGCGCATGCGCGGCGACGAGCCGCCGGCGTGGGGCGCCGTGCTGTGGAACCGGCCGTGGGTGATCGCGGCCGGCGCGGCGGCGGGCGCGGCCTCGGCCGTCAAGTGGTCCGGCGTGTGGGTGCTCGCCGCGATCGGCCTCTACCTCGTCGTCACCGACGCGCTGGAGCGGCGGCGCCTCGGCGTGGTGTTCTGGCCGATGGATGCCGTGCGTCAGGGCCTCGTGTCCTTCGTCCTGCTCGTGCCGGTCGCGTTCATCGTCTACCTCGGCTCGTGGACGGGATGGCTTCTCAGCGACGGCGGCTACGACCGTCACGCCGCCGACGCGAACCCCGCGACGGGTGTCTTCTCGTGGGTGCCGCTGGCCCTGCAGAGCCTGTGGCGCTATCACGTCACGATCTACAACTCGATGACGGGGATGACCTCGCCGCACAGCTACCAGAGCCCGGCGTGGCAGTGGCCGCTGCTGTGGCGTCCCACCTCGATGTACGCCCAGGCGACGCCGGACGGCCAGGGCGGCTGCGTCGGGCAGAACGGCTGTCTGCAGATCCTCTACAGCATGCCGAACCCGCTGCTGTGGTACGCGTCGGTGGCGGCGGCCGGGTACCTCGTCTACCGGTTCGTCGTGAGCCGCGATTGGCGGCACGCCGTCGTGCTCGTCGGCATCGCCGCGACGTGGCTGCCGTGGCTGGCGTACCCCGAGCGGACGGTGTTCCAGTTCTACACGATCGTGATCTGGCCGTTCCTGCTGCTCGCGCTGACCTTCGCGCTGCGCGAGATCGCCGGTCCCGCCCATGCGAGCGTGGACCGGCGGACGGCCGGTCAGCGGGTCGTGCTCGTCTTCCTCGGGGTCGCCGTCGTGCTGTCGCTGTTCTGGTACCCGCTGTGGTCGGCGACCCAGGTGCCGTACGACTTCTACCGCCTGCACAACTGGATGCAGGGCTGGGTGTAGGGATCGCGGGCGGCGTCGTCGCCGACCGTCACGCCGCCGGTCAGTTCACGTCGTCGGGGTGCGCCGAGACGCGGCCGCCGCGCTCGAGAGCGGTGATCGCGGCCTGCTCGTCGGCGGTCAGCTCGAAGTCGAACACGTCGAGGTTCTCGCGGATGCGCGCGGAACTCGTCGACTTCGGGAACACGATGTAGCCCTGCTGCAGGTGCCACCGCAGCACGACCTGCGCCGGCGTCTTGCCGTGCGCGGCGGCGGCCGCCGCGACGGGCTGCTCCTCGAACAGCGGGTACTTGCCCTGGCCGAGCGGACCCCACGACTCGATGAGGATGCCGTGGTCGGCGGCATACTGCGTGACGTCGCGCTGCTGGTAGGCGGGGTGCAGCTCGATCTGGTCGACGGCCGGCGTCACGCCGGTCGCGGCGATGATCTCGTCGAGGTGTCGCGGAAGGTGGTTGGAGACGCCGATCGAGCGGGTCTTGCCGGCATCCCGGATCTGCACGAGCTTCTCCCACGCGTTGACATAGTTGCCGTTCGCCGGGGCCGGCCAGTGCACGAGGTAGAGGTCGACGGCCTCGAGGCCCAGCTTGTCGAGGCTCTCGTCGATCGCCGCGAGCGGCTCGTCACCGGCCTGGCGGTCGTTCCACAGCTTCGTCGTGATGAACAGCTCGTCGCGCGGGATGCCGCTGGAAGCGATCGCGCGGCCGACGCCCTCCTCATTGCCGTAGATCGCTGCGGTGTCGATGTGGCGGTAGCCGGCCTCGAGCGCGTCGGACACGATCCGCTCGGTCTCGGCGGGGTCGACCTTGAAGACGCCGAAGCCGAGCTGCGGGATGGAGTGGCCGTCGTTGAGGGTGAGAGTGGGGATCGTCATGACTCCAGCGTAAGCATCTCTGGACGCACCGGCGTCTTAGGATGGAGGGCTATGCCTTCTGCCGTCCCCGTGATCTCCTATCCCCCGGAGCTGCCCGTCAGCGCCGCGCGGGACGAGATCGCGCGCGCGATCGACGGGCACCAGGTGGTGATCGTCGCGGGCGCCACCGGGTCGGGCAAGACGACGCAGCTGCCGAAGATCTGCCTCGAGCTCGGCCGCACCCGGATCGCGCACACGCAGCCGCGCCGCATCGCCGCCCGCACGATCGCGGAGCGCATCGCCGAGGAACTGCAGGTGCCTCTCGGCGGCGCCGTGGGCTACAAGGTGCGCTTCACCGATCAGGTCTCGGCCGACACGAAGATCGCGCTCGTCACCGACGGCATCCTGCTGAACGAGATCCACCGCGACCGGCTGCTGCGCCGCTACGACACGATCATCGTCGACGAAGCGCACGAGCGGTCGCTCAACATCGACTTCCTGCTGGGCTACCTCGCCCGCATCCTGCCGGAGCGCCCCGACCTCAAGGTCATCATCACGTCGGCGACGATCGACCCGGAGAGCTTCGCCCGGCACTTCGCCGCGCCCGGCGGCGACCCCGCCCCCATCGTCGAGGTGTCGGGGCGCACGTATCCCGTCGAGATCCGCTACCGCAGTCCTGACGAGGACCCCGACGACGTCGACACGCTCCTCGCGGCCCTGCGCGAGCTCGATCGCGAGCCCGACGGCGATGTGCTGGTCTTCCTCCCGGGCGAGGCGGAGATCCGCGACGCGGCGGATGCCGTGCGCGGCATGTACGCGAAGGATGCCCGGCCGACCGAAGTGCTCCCCCTCTACGGGCGCCTGTCGGCCGCCGAGCAGCACCGGGTCTTCGAGCCGTCGAGGGTCGCCGGCGTCCGCCGGCGGGTGATCCTCGCCACGAACGTCGCCGAGACGAGCCTCACCGTGCCCGGCATCCGCTACGTCGTCGACGCCGGGACGGCGCGCATCTCGCGCTACAGCGTGCGGTCCAAGGTGCAGCGCCTGCCGATCGAGGCCATCTCGCAGGCGTCGGCGCAGCAGCGATCGGGGCGCGCGGGGCGCACCTCCGACGGCATCGCGATCCGGCTCTACGGCGAGGAGGACTTCCTCGCCCGTCCGGAGTACACCGAGCCCGAGATCCTGCGGACCTCGCTCGCGTCGGTCATCCTGCAGATGCTCGCCCTCGGGTTCGGCGACATCGAGGAGTTCCCCTTCCTCACCAAGCCCGACAGCCGGGGCGTCAAGGCGGCGTTCGAGCTGCTCACCGAACTGCGTGCCGTCACCGCCTCACGGCGGCTCACCAAGCTCGGCCGCGAGATCGCGCGGCTGCCGATCGACCCGCGCTTCGCGCGAATGCTCATCGAGGCCCGTCGGCTCGGCGTCACGCGCGACGTGCTCGCGATCGTCGCGGGCCTGTCGATCCAGGACGTCCGCGAGCGTCCCTCGGCCGACGACGCTGCCGCACGCGAGCAGGCCGACCGGCTGCACGCCCGGTTCGCCGACCCGACGAGCGACTTCCTCAGCATCCTGAACCTCTGGAATCACCTGCAGGATCAGCAGCGCGAGCTCGGCTCGAGCGCGTTCCGCCGCATGTGCCGCGCCGAGTACCTCAACTACGTGCGGGTGCGCGAGTGGTTCGACGTGCACCGTCAGCTCCGTCAGCTCACCGGCCCGTCGACAGGCCCCGCGGCCGACGGCGCCGCCGATCCGGCGCTCGTGCACCGGGCGACCCTGGCCGGGCTCCTCTCGCACATCGGCATCCTCGACACCCGCTCGGTCTCCCGGACGGTGCCCGACAAGCGCAAGAAGCCGATCGCCGAGTACCGCGGCGCGCGCGGCGCGAAGTTCTCGATCTTCCCCGGCTCCGCCCTGCGCAAGGCCTCGCCCGACGCCGTGATGGCGGCCGAGCTCGTGGAGACCTCGCGGCTGTACGCACGCACCGTCGCCGTCATCGACCCGGCGTGGGCCGAGGAGCTCGCCGGCGATCTGGCGCACCGGCAGCTCAGCGACCCGCACTGGTCGAAGGATGCCGGTGCCGCCGTGGCGGCCGAGAAGGTCACCCTGTTCGGGGTGGAGATCATCCCCCGCCGGCGCGTGCAGCTGGCGCGCATCGACCGCGAGCAGGCCCGCGAGCTGTTCCTGCGACACGCCCTCGTCGAGGGCGAGTGGAGCGTCGCGCACCTGGACAAGAAGCTGACCGCTTTCGAGCGGCGGAACCTGGAGCTGCGCCGGCGGCTCGAGAAGGTCGAGGAGCGGGAGCGTCGCCGCGACATCCTCGTCGGCGACGAAGCGGTCTTCGCGTTCTACGACGCGCGCATCCCGCAGGACGTCTTCGACGTGCGGTCGTTCGAGACGTGGTGGCGCGAGGCGTCGGCCCGTACCCCGCATCTGCTCGACATGACCGAGGCCGACCTGCTCGATGACGCCGGGCGCTCGGACGAGCGGGACTTCCCGGGCCGGTGGACGCAGGGCGACCAGGTGCTCTCGCTCGCCTACCGCTTCGAGCCCGGCAGCCCCGAGGACGGCGTCAGCGTCGTCGTCCCGCTGCCGCTGCTGGCGGGCCTGCGGCCCGACGGCTTCGACTGGCAGGTGCCAGGCCTGCGCGCCGAGCTCGTCACCGCGCTGCTGAAGGCACTCCCCAAAGCGATCCGCCGCCACGTCGTGCCGGCGGCGGACTGGGCCGCTAAGCTCGGTGAGGAGATCGCCGGCGACGGCCCCGAGCACCACGACGGCCTCCCCGCCCAGTCGCTGCGGGCCGCTCTGGCCCAGCGCATCCAGCGGGTCGCGAACCAGCCGGTCACGCCGGCGGACTTCGACCTCGACCGCGTCCCGACGCACCTCGGCATGACCTTCCGCGTCGTCGACCACCGCGGCCGCACCGTCGGGACCTCCCGCGACCTCGCCGACCTGCAGTCCCGTCTCGCCGGCCGCGCTCGCGAGCAGGTCGCCCGCACGCTCGCCCGTCCCGGAGCCGCGGCGCGGTCCGGTCCCGGGCCGGCCGGCGGCGCCATCGCGCGGGATGCCGCGGCGGGGGCGGCACCAGGAGGCGTGCCCGCGGCATCCGTCGTCGAACGGACCGGCCTTCTCACGTGGGACATCGGCACGCTCCCCGACGTCGTCGACACGAAGGTCGCCGGCGGCGTCGTGCGCGGCTACCCGGCCCTGGTGGACGAGAAGGAGAGCGTCGCCCTGCGGATCGAGGCGACGCCCGAGCGCGCCGCCCGACTGACCCACGCGGGGGTGCGCCGTCTGCTGCTGCTCGCGGTGCCCTCGCCCAGCGCGTACGTCCTCGAGCATCTGACCGCCGCCGAGAAGCTCTCGCTCGCGGCATCGCCGTACCCGTCGGCGAAGGCGCTCATCGAAGACGCCCGCATCGCCGTCGCCGACGCGGTCCTCGCGCGGACGGCGCCGGGCGGCGTCCGCGCTCCGGACCAGTTCGCCGCCGCCCGCGATGCCTTCTCCGCGGCGGTCGTCGACGAGCTGTTCCAGGCGGTGTCGCTCGTGGCCCGCATCCTCACACTGCAGCGCGACGTCGAGCGGGCCATCAAAGGCCAGAACTCGATGACGCTGCTCGCGGCCCTCGGCGACGTCAAGGCGCAGCTGGCGGGTCTGGTGTTCCCCGGCTTCGTCTCCCGCACCGGCCTCGCGCGGTTGGCGCACCTGCCCCGGTACCTGCAGGGCGCGCTGGAACGCGTGCAGCGCCTCGCCGACAACCCCGGCCGCGACCGGCAGCGCATGACCGAGTTCGAGCGCGCGGCGACGCTCTACGCCGAGGCCGGGGGCACGCTGCCGCTCGCGCCGGATGCCGCCGCGCACCTCGCCCGCGCGCGGTGGCTGCTCGAGGAGTACCGCGTAAGCCTGTTCGCCCAGCAGCTGGGCACAGCGGAGCAGGTGTCGCTGCAGCGCGTGACGAAGGCGCTCGCCGGCAAGGAATAGGTTCCGCCACGGCCGCGGTTGCACCCGGTATGAGCACCGCCATCGTGTACACCGAGTTCGGAGGACCCGAGGTCCTCACCGCCACCGAGATCGCCGTGCCCGCTCCGGCCGCCGGCGAGGTCGCCGTCCGCGTCGAGGCGGCGGGCGTGAACCCCATCGACTACAAGCTGCGCGCGGGGCTGCGCGTGTCGGCGCCGATCACCGAACCGCGCCGCGTCGGGTCGGATGCCGCGGGCATCGTCACCGCCGTCGGCGACGGCGTCGAGGGCTACCGTGTCGGCCAGCCGGTCGTCGTGTTCGGCGCGAACGGGGCGTACGCCTCCGACATCGTGGTGCCGGCGGAGAACCTCGTGCCGCGGCCGCCGCAGGTCTCCGCCTCCGAGGGCGCTGCCCTCGGCATCCCCGTGGGGACGGCCTATCAGACGCTGCGTTCGCTCGCCGTCGGCGCCGGCGACACGGTCCTCATCCACGGCGGTTCGGGCGCGGTCGGCCAGGCCGCGATCCAGTACGCGGTGCTCTTCGGGGCGACGGTGCTCGCGACGACGAGCGACCGTCGCGCCGACCGGGTGCGCGCACTGGGCGCGACCCCCCTGCCCTACGGCGAGGGCGTCGTGACGCGGGTGCGCGAGCTCGCCCCGCAGGGCGTCACCGTCGCGATCGACCTCGCCGGAACCGACGAGGCGCTCGCGCAGTCGATTGAACTCGTCGCCGACAAGAGCCGCATCGCCACACTGGTGCGGGGCAAGGATGCCGCGGGCCTCGGCATCCGTGCCTTCAGTGGCGGCAACCCGGTGCCGCTGACCGACCAGGAGCAGGCGTGGCGCGCCGAGGCGATCCCGGTGACGGTCGCGCTGCTGGCCGCGGGACGCTTCAGCGTCGAGCTCGCCGAGCAGCTGCCCCTGACCGACGCCGCCGCCGCGCACCGCCTCGTCGAGGCCGGAGCCGACGGCAAGGTCGTGCTGGTCCCCTGACCTCGTGCCCCGCCAGCGGCGAAAGACTCTCAGCTGGCGGCGATGAGGTCGCGGTAGAAGCCGATCTCCCGCAGCCACACCTGCACCCGGATGCGCTCGTTGTGCGAGTGCAGCGCGTCGCGCTCGGCGCGGGTGAGGTGGAACGGGGTGAAGCGGTAGACGTGCGCGCTGATGGCCGTGAACCAGCGGCTGTCGCTCGCGCCGAGCTGGATGTACGGCGTCGTCACGATGTTCTCACCCGAGCTCGAATCACTCAGCGCCGAGGCGACCGCGCCGGCGACGCGCCGCCACGGCTCCCCACGCCACGGCGAGACGGGTGACGGGTCGGAGCCGTGACGCACCTCGACCTCGACCTCCGGGTCGGCGATCACGCGGCGCACGTAGTCGGTGGCGGATGCCACAGTGTCGCCCGTCAGCAGACGGATGTTGACCGCGGCGCGCGCGGTCGTGGCGAGCACGTTCTCGCCCGGCGCGCCGGAGAGCTCCGTCGCCACCGCGGTCGTGCGGACGAGGGCGTTCATCTCGGGCCCGAACCGCGGGAACACCCGTGCGAGCAGCGGCCCGGTCAGCGCAAGGTTGCCGAACACCCACCGCAGCGGCTGCGGAGCGTGCGGGGCGAGGGTCGCGAACAGGGCGCGCACGGGCGGCGCGATGCGCACCGGGAACGGATGCCGGTGCAGTCGCCCGATCGCGCGCGCGAGCCGCGCCGTCGCGGGGAACGCGGGCGGCGTGGACGCGTGGCCGCCGCCTTCGCGCGCCGTCAGCAGCGCCGTCATGACACCGCGCTCGGCGACCCCGACCATCGCCGTCGGCACCGTGACGCCTGGGACGACACCCTCGACGACCGCGCCGCCCTCGTCGATGACGAGTCCGGGGCGCACGCCGCGCTCCCGCAGCAGGTCCACCACGGCGCGCGCCCCGCCGCCGGCCGTCTCCTCGTTGTGCCCGAACGAGAGATACACATCGCGGGCGGGGCGGAAGTCCGACCCGGCGAGCTGCTCGACGGCTTCGAGGATCGCAACGAGCGAGCCCTTGTCGTCGATCGCTCCCCGCGCGTGGATCGCGGCATCCACCCCGTCGCCCACGATCTCCGCCGCGAACGGCGGCCGGTCCCACTCTTCCTCGACCACCGGCACGACGTCGTAGTGCGCCATGAGCACGAGGGGGTCGGATGCGGCGGCGCCCGGCCACCGGTACAGGAGCGAGTGCCCGTCGACGATCTCGCGCTCGAGGCGCTCGTGCGTCCGCGGGTACAGGCGTGGCAGCGCTGCGACGAACGCGTCGAACGGCTCCCACTCGATCTCGGTCTCGTCGGCGTGCGACACGGTCGGGAGCTGCAGCAGCTCGCGGAACCGCGCGACGGCGGCGTCGTTGTCGGGCATCACGCGTCGAGCCTACGCCGCGCGCACGCGCCACTAGGCTCGGTCCATGACTGAGATCCGCTGGGGAATCCTCGCCACGGGCGGCATCGCCCACGCCTTCACGCAAGACCTCCGCACGGCGGGTCGCACCGTCACCGCGGTCGGGTCACGAAACGCCGACTCGGCCCGCGCCTTCGCCGCCGAGTACGACATCCCGCACGCGCACGGCTCGTATGAAGAGCTCGTCGCCGATCCTGACGTCGACATCGTCTACATCGCCTCCCCGCACAGCCATCACCGTGACCACGCGATCCTGGCGCTGGAGGCCGGCAAGCACGTCCTGATCGAGAAGGCGGTGACGCTGGATGCCGACGAGGCGATCGCGATCCGCGACATCGCCGCCGGCCGCGGCCTTCTCGCGATGGAGGCCATGTGGACCCGGTACCTGCCGCACATGGTCCGCATCCGCGAGATCATCGCCGACGGCGCACTGGGGGAGGTGCGGGCGGTGATCGCCGACCACACCCAATCGCTTCCCACCGACCCGGAGCACCGTCTCAACGCCCTGGAGCTCGGCGGCGGCGCCCTGCTCGACCTCGGCATCTACCCGGTGTCGTTCGCGTGGGACGTCCTCGGCCCGATGACCGGCATCCGCGCGATCGGCCGTCTCGGCGAGACCGGCGCCGACACCGAGGTCGCGATCGCCGCGACCCACACCGGCGGGGCCGTGTCGTCCCTCGTGGTGAGTTCGCGCGCCGCGGGACCCAACACGGCATCCGTCATCGGCACCGAGGCCCGCATCGACATCGACCGGGTCTGGTACACGCCGACCGCGTTCCGCGTCACCGCGACCGACGGCACCGTGATCGAGGAGTACCGCTCCGAGGTCGAGGGCCGCGGCATGCACTACCAGGCCCGCTATGCCGAGCGGCTCATCGCCGAGGGCCGGACCGACAGCGACCTGCTCCCCTTCGACGAGTCGGTCGCGATCATGGCCGCCCTCGACGACATGCGCGCCCAGCTGGGCGTGTCCTATCCGACGCACCGCTGAGCGTCGTCGAGCCCCCCGCGCCTGTCACACTGGGGATATGCCCGACCTGCAGAACCCCCGCGTCGCCGTCTACCTGGACTTCGACAACATCGTCATGAGCTGGTACGACCGCGTGCACGGGCGCAACGCCTATGCCGCCGACCGGCAGAAGATCATCGCCGACCCCGACCAGCCCGAGATCGCGCAGAAGCTGAAGGACGCGACGATCGATGTCGGCGCGATCATCGACTATGCGGCATCCTTCGGCACCCTCGTTCTCACCCGGGCATATGCCGACTGGTCCTCCCCGGTCAACGCGTTCTACCGCACGCAGCTCGTCGCGCGCGCGGTCGACCTCGTGCAGCTGTTCCCCGCCGCCGCCTACGCGAAGAACGGCGCCGATATCCGTCTCGCCGTCGACACCGTCGAGGACATGTTCCGCCTGCCCGACCTCACCCACGTCGTGATCGTCGCCGGCGACAGCGACTACGTCCCGCTCGCGCAGCGCTGCAAGCGTCTCGGCCGCGTCGTCGTGGGCGTCGGGGTGGCGGGATCGACCGCGAAATCGCTCGCCGCCGCGTGCGACCAGTTCGACGCGTACGACTCCCTGCCGGGTGTGCCGACCCTCGAGAAGCCGAGTGCGAAGAAGACGGATGCCGCGGCCGCGCCCGCCACGGCCGGCTCGCGTCGCCGCAAGAAGCCCGAAGACCCGACCGCCGAGCTGCTGCGCCGGGCTCTCATCCTCGAGCGCGAGCGCACCGACGACGAGTGGGTGCACCTGTCCGCGGTGAAGAACCTGCTCAAGCGCATGGACCCGTCCTTCAGCGAGAAGGCGCTCGGGCACCGGTCGTTCTCCGACTTCGTCAAGGCGCATCCGACGATCGCCGACATCGACGAGACGACCAACATCGTGCGCGTGCGCCTGCACAACGCAGAGGACGCCGCCGCCCCGCAGGATTCCGACGCCGTCTGACCTGCGTGCGTGGTCGCACACCGACTGTGCACAGCTGACCCTTGTACCTGAACCACCTCTCAGGTAACGTCGCTGACCGCGGCATCCCCTCGCCGCGCAGCGCTCTACAAGGAGGTATCAGCGCATGGCTTCAGCCACCGCATCCGGCGCCCCGTACAAGGAATCCAGCCTTCGCCGGGTCGTCACCGCATCCATGGCCGGCACCGTCGTCGAGTGGTACGAGTTCTTCCTCTACGCCACCGCCGCGACGCTCGTCTTCAACATCATCATGTTCCCGCCGTCGGACGATCCGTACACCCCGATCATCCAGGCGTTCCTCACCTACGCCGTCGGCTTCATCGCCCGCCCGCTCGGCGGCATCGTGTTCGGTCACTTCGGCGACAAGTACGGCCGAAAGAAGCTGCTGCAGCTCGCGATCATCCTCGTCGGTGCGGCGACCTTCCTCATGGGCTGCCTGCCGACCTTCGACCAGATCGGCTACTGGGCCGTGGCGCTGCTGATCTTCCTGCGCTTCGTGCAGGGCTTCGCGGTCGGCGGCGAATGGGGCGGCGGCGTCTTGCTCGTCGCGGAGCACTCCCCCGACAAGACCCGTGGCTTCTGGGCCTCATTCCCGCAGGCCGCGGTGCCCATCGGCAACCTGATCGCGACGATCGTGCTCCTCGTGCTGTCGTCGACGCTGTCGCAGGAGGCGTTCCTCGCGTGGGGGTGGCGCATCGGCTTCTGGCTGTCGATCGTCATCGTCGCGATCGGCTACTACGTGCGCACCCGCATCACCGACGCGAAAATCTTCGTCGACGCCCAGAAGGAGGTCGAGCAGCAGGAGCAGGTGCGCTACGGCGTGCTCGAGGTGCTCAAGCGGTACCCGCGCGGCGTCATCACCGCGATGGGCCTGCGCTTCGCCGAGAACATCATGTACTACCTCGTCGTGACGTTCTCGATCACGTACCTTCGCGTCTACCTCGAGATGGATGTCGCCGCGATCCTCACGTGGCTGCTGATCGCCCACGTCGTCCACATGATCGTCGTGCCGCTCGTCGGTGCCCTCGCCGACCGGCTGGGCCGTAAGCCCGTCTACGCGATCGGCGCCGTGGGAGCCGCCGCGTGGGGCTTCATCGCGTTCCCGATGTTCAACACGAAGGACCCGCTGATCATCATCCTGGCCGTGTGCCTGGGCCTGGTGATCCACTCGTTCATGTACGCGCCGCAGCCGGCGATCATGTCGGAGATGTTCCCCACGCGCATGCGCTACTCCGGCGTCTCCCTGGGGTATCAGGTGACCTCGATCGTCGCCGGATCGCTCGCCCCGATCATCGCGACGGCGCTGCTGTCGGCGTACGGCACCTACATCCCTGTGGCGGTGTATCTCGCGATCGCCGCAGCGATCACACTCGTCGCGGTGATCTCGCTGCGCGAGACCAACGGCATCTCGCTGCACGAGGTCGATCGCATCGACCGCGAGCGCCTGATCGCCGAGACCGGCACCGTGAAGGTGCCGACGACGCGCTGACGCGCTGCCTGCCCACTGAGGGAGCGCGAATGGTCCCCTGCACGCCGCGCAGGGGACCATTCGCGCTCCTCGAACCGTCTGAGGCGGCGAAGGGGATCGACCCCACCAGGACGCCGACCGCGAGCATCGCGAGCGAGACGACGCACGCGCGCCACAGCACCTTCTTGTGGTGGTCGCCGAGGTTCACGTTCGCGAGCGAGACGAGCAGCAGGATCGCCGGCACGAGCGGGCTCTGCAGGTGCACCGGCTGGCCGGTGATCGACGCGCGCGCCATCTCGACCGGCTCGATCCCGAAGTGCGCGGCGCTCTCCGAGAGCACCGGCAGGATGCCGAAGTAGAACGCGTCGTGGGACATGAAGAAGGTGAACGGGATCGACAGGATGCCGGAGAGGCCGAGGAACCATGCGAAGGCGAGCGCGATCCGCGGTGCTCGCCGAACTGCCCGACCTGCTGCTGGTCGACGCGTACCTGCCCGACGGCGACGGCATCGCCTTCGTGCAGTCGGTCTCGGTCGACGCCTTCGTGCTGTCGGCGGCCACCGAGGCCGCGACGGTCCGCCGGGCGCTGCGGGCGGGTGCGCTCACCTACCTCATGAAGCCGTTCGAGGCGCAGACGCTCGCCGACCGGCTCGCCCGGTATCAGCGCTACCGGAACCTCGTGGGCGGCGACGGCACGCTCCGGCAGGAGGATCTCGATCGCGCCCTCGCGATCCTCGGCGGCGACCCTGGTGGGTCGGTGTCGCGTTCGGCGACCGAGCAGGTCATCCTGACCGCGCTGGGGACGGCCGAGGCTTCATCGACGGAGATCGCCGAGCGCGCGGGAGTCTCACGCGCGACCGCGCAGCGCCACCTGTCCGCCCTGGCCGCGCGGTCTCGTGGACGTGCGGCTGCGCTACGGCACCACGGGACGACCCGAGCACCTGTACTCGCCACGCGAGCGCTGACGTCGCCCGGGACGCACCTGCGAGCGGCAGGTGAGCGGCGGCCGGCCGCCGGGGGCTCAGCCCGGGAGGAGCGTAGTCGGCCCCGTCCGCGCGGCGATCATGCCCGGGTCGACCAGAGCGCCCAGCACACGAGCAGCGGCTGGAAGAACAGCCGTGCGATGCGCGCAGCATCGCTGTCGAGGCCGAACGCCGGTCGCTTGTCCATCGCCTGGGCGATGTTGCCCGGGAAGATCGCGATGAAGAACGCGGCGAGGATCGCGCCGACCCGCCGACGCTCCTTCGGCAGCACGACGAGCGCGGCGCCCAGCATGATCTCGACGGCGCCGGATGCCACGACCACGCCGTCCTTGTCGATGGGCAGGACATCGGTCACGAGGTCGGGGACTTGCGCCTGGAACTCCTTCCGCGCCCAGAACAGGTGGCTGAGCCCTGCGAACACCATTCCTCCGGCCAGCAGCCAGCGCGTGAACGTCCTCATCGGGCCAGTATGCCGCCGTCGCCATCGAGCCGCATTCGCCTTGTAGACGCCATCGCCATCCAATGGCCGTCGGTAGGGTGGAGGGGTGGGCGATGGGGCGAGATCTGCGATCAGGCGACTTCCGGATGGGACGGTCAAGCAGGTCGGGCCCCTCACCGGCACGCGGGTGTGGACCGTGCCGGGGCGTGCGAACCGTCCACTGGCGACGCCGCCCGAGCACGCCCGCACCCTCGCCCCCGGCGAGGAAGGGCGCCTGTGCGCCTTCTGCAGCGACCGCTACCTCGAGACCACCCCCGAGAAGGCGCGCCTCGTGGGCCCGGACTTCACCGAGATCCGGCACGTGGCGGCATCCGACCTGACCGACACGAGCGCCGAGTTCCGCCGCTTCGGCAATCTCTTCGAGATCGTGTCGGCCGCGTACTGGCGCGAGAACCACGGGTTCCGCCAGCCGGCGGCGGTGTTCGAGTGGGCCCAGGAATACCTCTCCGACCCGGTCGGGCGCGTACACATCGAAAAGCTCGCCGAGATCCGCGCCGCCGCCACCGGTGAGGCCGTGAGCCTCGAAGAGGCCGCGCTCGACCTGCTCGGCGGGTCGCACGACGTCGTCGTCGCACGCCGGCACGTCGTCGACGGCGCCACGACCGATGCCGAGCTCGCGTCGTCGGGAACCCTCACTCGCGACGAGCACGCCGCCTATGTCGCGTTCACGGTGCGTTCGCTCGCCGAGATCCAGGCCGCGCAGCCGTACGCCGCGTACGTGGCCGTCTTCCAGAACTGGCTGCGCCCCGCGGGCGCGTCGTTCGAGCACCTGCACAAGCAGCTCGTCGCGATCGACGAGTACGGCCCGCAGGTCGACCACGAGCTGCGGCTGCTCGCCCACAGCCGCGACCTGTACCAGCGGGAGATCGCCGACCTCGCCGTCGCGGAGGGGCTCGTCGTCGCGGCGACCGACGGCGCCGTCGCACTCGCGGGCGTCGGGCACCGCTACCCCGCGTTCGAGGTGTTCTCGACGTCCGAGGCGAATCTACCGCAGGAGCACTCGGATACCGGCATCCGCGCCGTCTCGGACCTTCTGCACGCGTTGCACGCGGCGACGGGCGTGCACGTGCCGACGAACGAGGAGTGGCACTACCGCCCGCCCGGAGCGCCGTGGCCCATGCCGTGGCGCATCGTGCTGAAGTGGCGCATCTCGAACCCGGCGGGCTTCGAGGGCGGCACGAAGATCCACGTCAACACGATCGACCCGTGGGAGCTGCGCCGTCGCGCCGTCGCCGCGCTGCGCGACCTGCGAGATGCCGGTGCGATCGCTCCCGGCATCCGCATCGGCGATGAGTGCACGCCGGAGGATGCCCGGCTGCGCTACGCGGACGCGCCGTGACCTTCGCGTTCGACGCGCTGCGGCGCTGGCCCGACATCGAGGGCGAGGGCCTCGTCGCCGCGGATGCCGCGGACCGGCTGATCCTCGACGAGTCGGCCGCCGCGCGCGCCGGCGCCGCGACGGGCGACGTCGTCGTGATCGGCGACGCGTACGGCGCGCTGGCGCTGGGTTCGGCGTGGGACGGATGCCGCGGCATCCGCGTGCACCAGGACGCGCTCTCCGGGGAGCGGGCCCTCGCGGCCAACGCCGCAGAGCTCGGGCTCGCCGACGCGGTCGTGTCGCATGCCGAACTCGACGCGGAGCTCGTGCGCGGCGCGCGGGTCGTGCTGCTGCGCCTGCCGAGGTCTCTCGACGCGCTGCGCGACATCGCACGGCTCATCGCGGCGCACGCCGACCCCGCCGTCGTGGTCGTCGCGGGCGGCCGGTTGAAGCACATGACCGTCGCGATGAACGACGTGCTGCGCGAAGCGTTCCACCGCGTGGACGTCACGCACGCACGGCAGAAGTCGCGGGTCCTCATCGCGCGTGATCCGCACGACGGCGGCGATCCGGCGCCGGCGGCGGCGCGGGTGGAGGCGCCGGGCGCGCCGGGAGGCGTCGAGGTACGGGCCTTCGGCGGGGCGTTCGCAGGGACGCGGCTCGACATCGGGACCCGGATGCTGCTGGCCGCTCTCGCCGAGGCGTCGAGCCTTCCCGGCGGCACGAGCGATGACCCGTGGATCGACCTCGCGTGCGGGACGGGGATCGTCGCGGCATCCCTCGCTCTCCGCCATCCTGCGGCGGCGGTGTATGCGACCGACCAGTCGGCGGCAGCGGTCGCGTCGGCCAGGGCGACGGTGGACGCGAACGCCCTGGCGGACCGGGCGGTCGTCGTGCGCGACGACGCGCTGCAGGCACGGGCGGATGCCTCGGCCTCGCTCATCGCGCTGAACCCGCCGTTCCACTCCGGCGCGGCGCTGACGACGGGCATCGCCGAGCGGCTCTTCACCGACGCGGCGCGCGTGCTGCGGCCCGGCGGCGAGCTGTGGTGCGTATGGAACTCGCCGCTGCGCTACCGTCCGACACTGGAGCGCCTGGTCGGCCCGACCCGCCAGGTGGCGCGCGACCCGAAGTTCACCGTGACGGTGTCGACGCGGCGCTGACGGCGGGCCGCCCACGCGCCCTGCTGCGTGGCCTCGCGGGGTCGCAAGGTGTCGCTATGGCACGCCCAAAGCGACCACACGCGACCCCTCGACGCCGATCTGTCAGCGACCGCCGCGCGCGCCCGCGCCTGCCCAGACCGCCCAGGCCACGAGCACAGGCTGCAGGAAGAGACGCGCGAAGCGCCTGGCATCGGTGTCGAGGCCGGGTGCCGAGGTGCCCTGCTGCCACTGGTACAAATTCCCGGGGAACACGGCGACGAAGAAGGCGGCGATCGCGAGTCCGATCCGCCACCGCTCGCGGGGCAGCAGGGCGAACGCGAGTCCGAGCATGACCTCGACGACGCCTGAGACGAGGACGATCGTGTCCTTGTCGGTGCGGAGCACGCGGGTCGCCCAGTCCGGCACGGCGATGCGGAACCCGCGGCGCAGGGTCGTCAGGTGCCCGACGCCCACCGCGACGAGGAGTGCCGCGAGACCCCAGCGCGCGAGCGCGCGCATCAGACGATGCCGGCGCGGATGCCGTCGAGGGATGCCGCGACCTTCGGCAGCCGCTGCGCGAGGGCGCCGTCGAGCTCGGCGAGGCGATCGCGGGCGTCCTGCAGCACGCGGGCGCCCTTCGGGGTGACGTGCAGGTCGCTGGCGGCGCCGGCGTGCGAGGTGGCGTCTTCGACGAGCCCCTCGTCGACGAGCGTGCGGACGGCGGTGTGCGCGGACTGCACCGTGATGTGCGAGCGGCGGGCGAGCTCGGAGAACGAGATGCCCGGCTCGGCGTAGATGTGGCCCAGCAGGCCGAACTTGCGGGTCGTGATGCCGAGGTCCTTGAGGATCGCCGAGAGCTGGCCTTCCCAGGCAGCCGACACGGCCAGCAGCGCGATGACGGGGCTGAAGCGCTGCGGCTGCTGTGTCATGGGCACCATGCTAGCGATCCGCCCGCGCCCCGGGCGTAAGGCCGCGCCGGAAATACCCCCCGGGGGTATTATGTTGGTGTCGGCGAGGCGCTCTCACCCGGGGCGTCCGGACCAAGGAGCGAGATCATGAGCGACCCGCACGTACACCATCAGTCCCCCACGATGACGTCACATCCCGGCGATCACGGCGACCACGCTGCGCACGCCGGGCACCCCGACAACACCGAGCACCCGGACCACACCGAGCACCCGGACCACATCGACCACGCCGGCCACGGCGACCACGCCGGCCACGCCGGGCACGTCGAACGGTTCCGGCGGCTGTTCTGGATCAACCTGCTGCTCGCGGTGCCGGTCGTGGCGTTCTCGCCCATGTTCGCGATGATCCTCGGCTACTCCGTGCCCGACGGGGCGACGTGGATCGCGCCGCTGCTGGGCAGCGTGATGTTCTTCTGGGGCGGATGGCCGTTCCTGACCGGCGCGGTCGGCGAGCTGCGGTCACGCAGGCCGGGCATGATGCTCCTGATCGGGCTCGCGATCTCCGTCGCCTTCGTCGCGTCGTGGGGTGCGACGCTGGGCCTGCTGGATCATGCGCTCGAGTTCTGGTGGGAGCTCGCACTGCTCATCGTGATCATGCTGCTCGGGCACTGGATCGAGATGCGCTCGCTCGCACAGACCACGTCGGCTCTCGATTCGCTGGCGGCGCTGCTGCCGGATGAAGCGGAGCGCGTCGAGGGTGACCGGGTCGTCGCGGTCGCGCCGGGCGACCTGCGCGTCGGCGATGTGGTGATCGTGCGCCCCGGCGGCAGCGTGCCGGCGGACGGGCGGATCGTGGACGGCCGCGCCGAGATGGACGAGTCGATGGTCACGGGCGAGTCCCGCACCGTCGCCCGGAGCGTCGGCGACGCCGTCACCGCCGGCACCGTCGCGACCGATTCCGGGCTCCGCGTCGAGGTCACCGCGACCGGCGACGACACGGCGCTGGCGGGGATCGGGCGGCTGGTCGCCGAGGCGCAGGCGTCGTCGTCCCGGGCGCAGCGGATCGCGGATCGCGCCGCGGCGCTGCTGTTCTGGTTCGCGCTCGGCGCGGCCGTCGTCACCGCCGTCGTGTGGACCGCCGTCGGGATGCCCGACGACGCCGTGGTCCGGGCGATCACGGTGCTCGTGATCGCGTGCCCGCACGCGCTCGGTCTCGCGATTCCGCTGGTCGTGTCGATCGCGACCGAGCGCGCCGCGAAGGGGGGCGTGCTCGTGAAGGACCGCCTCGCTCTGGAAAGCATGCGCACGATCGACGTCGTCGTGTTCGACAAGACCGGCACGCTCACGCGCGGTGAGCCCACGGTCACGCACACGGCTGTCACCGGGGCGACGGATGCCGACGAGCTGCTGGCGATCGCGGCGGCGGCCGAGAACGACAGCGAGCATCCGTTGGCGCGCGCGATCGTCCGAGCGGCGCAGGATCGCGGCGTGACGATCCCCGCTTCGTCGGGCTTCTCCTCCTCCCCCGCGGTCGGCGTGACGGCGACGGTGGCCGGCCGGGAGGTCCGCGTGGGCGGGCCGCGCCTGCTCGATGATCTCGGTGCGCGCGAGGTCGCCGATGCCGAGGCGTGGCGGGCGGAGGGCGCGATCATCCTCCACGTCGCCGTCGACGGCGACGTGATCGGCGGGCTGGCGCTCGCCGACGAGGTGCGCCGGGAATCTCGCGAGGCGGTCGACGCCCTGCACGCCGCCGGCGTTCAGGTGGTGATGATCACGGGCGATGCGGATGCCGTCGCCCAGACGGTCGGAGCGGAGCTCGGCATCGATCGGGTGTACGCCGGGGTGCGTCCGGAGGACAAGGCGGCGAAGATCGGCGAGCTGCAGGCCGAGGGGCTGCGGGTCGCCATGGTCGGCGACGGCGTGAACGATGCTCCCGCGCTCGCGCAGGCGGATGTCGGCATCGCGATCGGTGCCGGGACGGATGTCGCGATCGCGTCCGCCGGGGTCATCCTGGCGAGCTCCGACCCGCGGAGCGTGCTGTCGGTGATCGAGCTGTCGCGCGCGGCGTATCGAAAGATGACGCAGAACCTGTGGTGGGCGGCCGGGTACAACCTGATCTCGGTTCCGCTCGCGGCCGGGGTGCTCGCACCGCTCGGGTTCGTGCTGCCGATGTCGATCGGGGCGGTCCTGATGTCGCTGTCGACGGTCGTCGTGGCGCTCAACGCACAGCTGCTGCGCCGCCTCGACCTGACGCCCGAGGCGAGCGCCCGCGCCGTGCGTGAGCGCGCCGCCTGATCGCCGATCACGCGCGCTGACGCCGGTCTGCGATTTCCGAGGACCGGCGTACCGTGACGCGGGTCCGACTCGAGCCGGGGCAGCAGAGCACGATTCAGGTGGTCGTTCCCGATGCGGATGCCGCCCTCGCGCAGTTGCGCGAGGCGGGAGTCGACGCGGAGGGCGTGGCGGACCTGGGGTGGGGTCGATTCGTGACGTTCGACGACCCCGATGGGAACACCTGGATGCTGCAGCAGCTGCCCGCTCGCGAGTGAGACATCAGGCCTTGGTGCCGCCGGGAGGTCCGAGGATCAGCAGCACGGAGTAGACGGCGACGACCGCGACGGCGATCCCGCCGAACAGCAGCGCGGGGCGCGCGAGGAACCAGGCGAGCGGCCGGTCGTACCAGCGCGCTTGCGTGCCGGCATCCGTCGTCGTGTCCGTGCGCCACGTGCCGGCGAGGAGTCCGCGGCGGTCGGCCCACAGCTCCGCGGGAATGGTCGCGTAGGGTACGACCGCCGAGATGAGCGCCGCCGCGGTCGGTCCGGCCTTCCAGCGATTGTTGAGCGCGACGAGGATGACCGTCGCCCCGTACGACAGGAAGACGAAGCCGTGGATGCCGCCGCCGATCGTCACCGCCGGCGCCCACCCGGTCGTGGCCCGCACGATGATTCCGGCGATGAGCAGCGTCCATGACACGACTTCGGCGAGGGCGAGTGTGCGGAAGAGGGTTCTGGGGGTCGAGAACATAGCTTCAGCCTATCTGAAGCTTTGCCTGCGGGCTGGGAGAAGATCGCGAGCCGACGCACGTCGGCCGGTGTCGCTCGATCGCCGGGACGAACGTCTGCGGGGCGAAGCGGTCGAGCACGGTCACCTGGGCGCCCGCGACCACCGGGGCGAGGAAGCTGACGCACAGCGAGTTGACGTGGAACAGCGGCAGCACGAGCAGGGCGTGGTCGGGCGGAGTGAGCTGGAAGTGGGATGCCATCTGGGTCGCCATCGCCTCGAGGTTCGCGTGATCGAGCATGACGCCCCTTGGGCCTGCCCGTCCATCCGCTCGTGTACACGAGGAGCGCGAGGCGGGAGGAGTCGACGACGGGGTCGACGACCGGCTGGGCCGGTACGCGCCGCATGTGCGCCGCCCGATCGTGGGGATCCGCACCCCGTCGATCGGACCGCCGACGAGCACCGCGGCTCGTGAGTCCTCGACCTGGAACATCGCCTCGCGGGCGGTGAAGGTGCAGTGTGCACCGTCGTCGAGACCGCGCGGCGCGCGTCGACCACGACCACCCGGGCCGCGCCCGTCCGCGTCGCCGCGGCGACGGCGCCGGTTCAGAAGAGCGCGAACGCCTCAGGGAGTGGTCGCCGTCAGCGCCACCGCCAACTCGGCGTGCTCGGAGATCACCGCGACCTGCTCGATCCACGAGAGGCCGACAACGCTCAGCACGACGCGAACGACGACCGGCGCCGCGCCGTCCGCCGAGAGGTCAGGCGAACGAAGGGTGGCCCGCGCGGTCTCCTCCACCAGGACGGCGAGCAGGGGTGGGGCGATGTCCCGGCGGAAGACACCCAACTCGACACCCTCCCGCGTGAGCTGCCGAACCCGACGCCGCAAGGGGCTCAGCGCGCGCACCGTATCGGCGACATGGGCGTCGTCCAGCGCGATGTTGGCAGAGGCACGCACGATAGACGCTTCCTGCCACAGCCGAACGGCGAGGTGAGCGAGCGCGATGCGCGGATCGGGATCACCGGTGAGGTCGGCGATCCGGTTGAACCGCTGTGCTCCCACCGCGATCACCGCGCGCAACAGCGAGTCGCGATCGGGAAAGTGTCCGTACAGCGCCCGCCGCGACAGCCCGGCAGCACGCGCGATCGTGTCAAGCGATGCGTGCGGATCGGAGGCCAGGACCGCTTGCGCTGCCCGCAGGAGCGCATCGCGATTCGCCACGGCGTCTCGACGAACGTTGAGCCGTGGTGTCGATGCCGGAGCGGAGATCCTCGGCGTGGTCTTCATCAGTGGCGCCCCCTACATGAGCTTCGTCGACTCGAGCGCCTCGGCGAGGCCGCGGTTGAAGGAGATGAGCGGGCGGCGCAGCACCAGCCCCAGCAGCAGCGCGGGGAGGATGAACGACGCGAGCAGGCCCAGTGACACCCAGTAGTCGGCACCGTACGTCCCCGCGATCGCGGCGCGCATCGCATTGATGGCATGCGTGGCGGGAAGGAACGGGCTGACGCTCTGGAACCACTGCGGCAGCAGTTGCAGCGGGTACGCTCCGCCGGAGCCGGAGATCTGGATGACCAGCAGCAGCACGGAGAGGGCCTTACCCGCGTTTCCGAAAGCGACGACGGCGGTGTAGATGATCAGCGTGAACACCAGCGACGCCACCCACCCGGCGAGGATGAACAGGAACGGGTGCACGGGATCGATCTGCACGAACAGGCTCAGGCCGACGGTCACCAGCGTGCTCTGCGCAAGGCCGAGGAGGGCGAAGATCCCGTAGCGGCCGAGATACTTCTGCGTGGGGCTGAGTTCGGCGGACGTGTCGAGCGTGCGCCGGTTCACGTCGACGCGGATCGCGACCGTCATCAGCAGGGCACCGACCCACAGCGAGAGCACCGTGTAGAGGGGCGCCATGCCCGCTCCGAAGCTGACCACCGGATACACCGGCGTCCGGTCGACCCGCACGGGTTCGGCGAGGGCCGCCGCGAGCACGCTCGGGTCGGCGCCGATGAGGGCGCTGAGCTCGTCGAAGTCGCCCGTGTCGGCGGCCTTCACGAGCGCCCCCTGCACGCGATCGAACGTGTCGGCGGCCTCGCCGAGCGAGGTGGCGATCTGCGACGTCACGCCCTGCGCGCGCGTGAGCGCGGTGCTCACGCCGCCGGATGCCCCGGCGAGCCCGGCGAGATCCGACTTGACGGTGGCCATGTCGTCGCCGATGGTCTCGAGGGTCGCCGCCAGCTGGTCCAGTTGCGGCTTGAGCTGCGAGTCGTAGGTGTCCTGTGCCGCGGCCAGTGCCGCCTGGGCGTCGTCGATGGCGTCGAGGATCTGCTGACGCGACGCCTGGGCGGCGGCGCCTCCGGAGGCGATGTCGTCGGCGGCCTGGGTGAGCAGGTCATGCACGTTCTGCTGGCGGGCGATGGCGTCGTCGAGGATGTCGATGACGGCTGCGAGGTCCTGCTGCGCCGACGCGGGGAGGCTGGGGCCGATCTCCGTCTCGAGGGTGTCGCGCAGGGCGGTGTATCGGTCGATCTGCTGCTGGACCGCGGTGGCGAGCGTCTCGATGACCTGCACCTGCGCGCCCGTGAGGCCGTCGACCTGGGTGAACAGCTCGTCGATGGCGTCGGCGACCGCGTCGTAGGCGTCGTTCGTCGAGCCGATCGCGTCCGAGAGCGCCTTCGAGGCCGCGCTGAGTTCTGACTTCAGGCTGTCGATCGCCGCGCTGCCGTCGCCCACGGCGCCGGCAGCGTCGTTCAGCGCGCTGCCGGATGCCGTGATCAGATTGGAGGCACTGTCGGCCAGCGGGATGCTCGAGCCGATCAGCGCGGTGAACATGTCGGCAGTGTGCGCGCCGGCACGGAGCTGCGTCGCCAGGGCTCCCACCCGGGCCTCCATGCGGGCGAGGGTGGCCTGCGTCTCGCCGTCGGCGAGGTAGTCGCTCAGCGACGACAAGAGACTGAGCGCGATGTCGCTGAGCGTCCGGGTGAACGTCTCGCTGATCTGCGCGGACAGGCCTTCGGCGCCCTGCCCGGTGATCTTCGGCGCCAGCGCGTTCTTCTTCTCGTTGGTGTAGTAGGCGATGTGCGTGCGCTGCGCCCCATCGGCGTAGAAGGTCAGCATGTCGGCGCTGAACGAGGGCGGTAGGACGATCGCGGCGTAGTAGGCACCCGAGCGCGTGCCGTCGATCGCGTCCTCCTCGGTGGTGATGACCCAGTCGAGCTCGTCGTTCGCGCGCAGCGCCGACAGGACCTGCTCCCCCACGTCGATCCGGATCGGCACGAGGTCGCTCTGGTACCCGTCGTCGGTGCTCGCGACCGCCACCTTCAGGTTCTTGACGTTCGAGAAGGGGTCCCAGCTGGCGATGACGTTGAACCAGGTGAACAGCGAGGGGATCACGACCAGTCCGAACAGGACGATGATGGCCATGACGTGGGATGTCGCGTGCCGCAGGTCGCGGCGGACGAGGCGGAGGATGTCTCTCATTCTCTGTCGCTCCCCGCTGCGCCGGCCTGATCGCCCGGGTCGGTCTGATCACCCAAGCCGGTCTGATCGTCGGTGTCCGCGCCGGACGCCGAGGGGGTGGAAGGCTCGGCCTCGTCGGCCGGTCCGGCGTCCAGCAGCGACGTGATCGCATCCACACCGTCGTCCTCGACCGGCTCGGCGCCATCCAGCTGCTGAGCGTCGGCGGTCGGCGTGTCTGGCGTCGGCGTGGACGGCGCGTCCGCGCCCACCGCGCTCGTGCGGTTGCCCGCCCCGCGTGGTCCGTCCTCCAGCGCCTGGCGGAGCTCGGCGTCCCCCATGCCCACGAGCTCCTGCGCGGACTCGAAGCTCTGCTTGACATACTCGAGGATGACGAGCACGGCGATGAGCAGCAGGCACCACACCACCCAGATGCCGAGCATCGTCGCCTTGCCGCCCGGGACCAGCCACGCGATCACGCCGAGCACAGCGAGCCCGGCGACTCCGGTGAGAACGGTCGCCTTCAGCAGCGACCCGTAGCGGCGACGAAACGAACCGGCGCGCCGTCGCAGGTCGTGACCGTACTCCTGTCGGTCCGACAGCGCGTGCAGGATGTGCGTCAGGCGGTAGCCGCCCCCGGTGATCTGCACGTCCTCCGCGATCAGCAGATCGGTGGCGGCGATCTCGCGGTTGAACACCCGGTTCAGGTTCGCCAAGCGGCGCCGCAGCACGAGCCCGAGCAGGAACGCGAGCGCGACGAAGACGGCCAGGGTGCCGATGAAGCGCCAGTAGTGGGCGCCGTAGAACCCGGCGATGGTCTCGCGCATCGCGTCGATGCCGTACGTGAAAGGCAGCACGGGGTATATCGCGCGGAAGAATCCGGGCATCATCTCGATCGGGTACAGCCCCGACGCCCCCGGGATCTGCATGATCACGAGCAGGATGCACAGCCCGCGGCCGACATGCCCGAACGACACGCAGAGCGCGTAGATGATGCTGACGTAGGCGAGCGCGATCAGCACGCCAGTGCCGACGTAGGCGACGGCGCTGACCGTCTGGATGCCGATGACGAGGTTGCCGATGCAGACGATCAGCGCCTGCGCGACGGCGAGCATCGCGAACAGCAGGAACCGGCCCACGTACGCCTGGCGCACCGTGATCCCCGCCACCCCTTCGGCGTCCACCTCGGTCTTGAAGATCACCATGAGCACGAACGCGCCGATCCAGAGCGAGAGATTGGTGAACAGCGCCGCCATCGCCGAGCCGTAGGACGCCACCGGGAACAGCACGTTCTCATCGACCTGCACGGGCTCGGCGATGAACTGCGCGATCTGCTCCGGGGCCAGCCCCGTCAGTGTACTCAGCCCCGACCAGGCAGAGGCCGCGCTCAGGGCGACCAGGTCGGTGCGCGCCACCCCGAGTCCGTCCTGGATGCTCGCGAGGTCGCCGTCGAGACTCGTCAGCGCGTTCGAGGTCGAGGCCAGCTGTGTATCGAGACCCGCGAGCAGCAGGTCGGCCTGGGTGAGCTGCCCTCGCTGCGCCTGCACTGCGGCCGAGAACGATCCGGCCGCCGCCGAGAGGGCAGACATCGCACGATTGAGCCCGGGTACGGAGGTGGAAAGGACGTCGCGCAGATTGGTCGCCGCCGCCTGCGCCTGTGTCAGCGCGGAGTCGACGGCGTCGACGGATGCTTGGATCGCGGCGATCGTGTCCGCCACACCACTGTTGAGCGCTTTCAGATCTGCCAGCAGCTTCTGATCGGTCTGGTTGCGCTGCTCGAGCGCGGAGATCACCTCGGTGAGCCGCTGCGCGGTCTCCGCGTCGACACCCGCGCCGTCCACGATCTCCTGGAGCTTCGCGATCGCGGCCGCATTCGCCTCGACCACGGCGGAGACCTCGTCGATCGCGGTATCCACGCCGGTGCCGGCTTGTTGCAGCGCCCGGTTCAGGTCGGTCATCGAGACGCGGACGGACGCCGAGGCATTCGCCAGCGCCGTCACCCCGTCCACGTACGCGGACGTCGCGGCATCCGTGAAGACGAGGATCTCCTGCTGCGCCTCGTCGATGATCGTCTGGGCCTGCGCGATCGCGGTCTGCACGTCCTGCAGGGTCTGGTCGGCGTCGTCGAGCGTCGCCCGTGCCGACGACAGCGTGTCGCGCGAATCCGCCAGCCCGCTGTTCAGATCGGCGATGTCCTGGCGCGCGGCCCCGATCGTCTCCGCCGCCTCGTCCAGCGCGCTCAATGCGTCACCGCGCGCCGTGAGCAACCCCTGCTCCGCGGAGTTTCCGGCGTTCTTGAGCGCCTGGGTCGCCGCTTCCGCGACCTGTTCCGTGAAGGCCTGGGTGATCTGCCGATCTAGGGTCGAGGCTCCCACATCGGTGATCTTCGGAGCGATCGCGCTGGACTTCTCGTTGACGTAGTAGATGAGGGCGGGCTGTGTGAATTCGCCGGACGTGATGCTGAGCAGGTCGCTGCTGAAGTCGGCGGGGATGACGATCGCGGCGTACACGGCACCCGAGGCGACTGCATCGTGGGCCGCGGCCTCACTCATGAACTGCCAGCCGAGTTGGTCGTTGTTCTCCAGCTGCTCGACCACCTGTGCGCCGACGTCGACGGAGCCGGTGAGATCGGAGGTCGCTCCCTCGTCGAGGTTGACCACCGCGACGCCGATGTTCGAGGTGTTCGAATACGGATCCCAGAACGCGTTGATGTTGAACCATGCGTACAAGGCCGGGGTGACGAGCACACCGACGACGATCACCCACGTCTTGCGGGCGCGCGCCAGGCGACCGATGTCTCGCGTGAAGACGCGCCAACTCATATGCACGCTGCAGACCTTAGCATCTTTTTGCACACCATTGTGCAACTTATCCGCCCATCCCCTCCCACGCGTCGAGCGAGCGCAGCGAGTCGAAACGACTCAACCCTTGGTGCGCTCCGCGCTCAACGACCGGAAGCGGAGGACGACACCTCCAGCAGCCGGCGCGCCAGGGTCTCCTCGACGACGAGCTCGGTGATGAGGCTGGCCGCGAGCGCACCGCGCAGCGCACCGAGCTTCGACGGACTCGACACGGCGCAGAGGCGGCGCGGGATGCGCCGGATCACGTCGAATCCAGGGCCACTGGATCGCTCGTTGATCTGGATGCCGTCGGTGGACCCGTCGATCCGGTAGAACACCGTCGCGCAGTCGCCCGCCACCCCATCACGCACCAGTGTCCGCAGATCCTCACCGCTCAGGTAGTCACCTGCGTACACATGCGAGGGAACGTCCGCCTGCGGCGATCCGAGCCCGAACACGAACACCTGCACATGCGCTTGCGCGTCCAGCACCCGGCGGATCGAACGCTCGCGCCACAGGAGCTGCTTCGTGTGCGGGTCATCGAACAGCGCCGGCACGGGAAACTGCTGCACGTCGGCGCCGAACGCCTGACTGAAGCGCTCCAGGATCGCGCCGGAGTAGGAGATGCCGGAGGTCGATTCGTTCGCCGCGCCGTTCATCTGCACGACCTCGGAGTTGTACACGCGTTTCGTCGGCAGGTGCCGGGCGATCGCCGACACCGTCACACCCCAGGCCACACCGATGCTCGCGTTCAGGTCCAGCGACGACGACAGCAGGTGCGCCGCCGCTCGCGCGGTTCGCCCCAGCCTCTCCGCGTCCGTGGAACGAGCGGGCGAGCTGACGACATGCACCGAGATGCCATATCGCTCAGCGAGTCGCCGCGCGACCACGCTGCCCGCTTCCTGCGGCGAGTGCACGGTGATCTCCACGAGTCCGGTGTCCCGTGCATGAGCGAGCAGCCGTGACACCGAGGAGCGCGAGACCGCCATCTCGTCGGCGATCTGATCCATGCTCCGCTCCTGCACGTAGTAGAGCTGGGCGGCGTGAAGTGCGTGGCTCGCACGCGCCTCGGAGTCTGTCGTCATGGACGTTCCTCTCGCACGATCGTGCAGGAACTCGACCCCACTGCACATTCGTTCTGATTAATTGCGCATACATTCACGCCTTCTCCACTGTAGAGGAGGCCCCGCCGCAACGGCGGCCGTGAAAAAGGATTGAGATGACTGAGTCGACGACGACCACCCGGCCGAACATCACTGCACTCCGCGAGCGTCCCCGTGCGGAAGTGCTCATCATCGGCGGCGGCATCAACGGCATCGCGACCTTCCGCGACCTCGCCCTGCAGGGCGTCGATGTCGCGCTCGTCGAGCGCGGCGACTACGTGTCGGGCGCCTCGTCGGCATCCAGTCACATGGTGCACGGCGGCGTGCGCTACCTCGAGAACGGCGAGTTCCGGCTCGTGCGCGAATCGGTCACGGAGCGCAACCGTCTCGTGCGCAACGCGCCGCACTTCGTGCGCCCGCTGCCGACCACCATCCCGATCCACAAGACGTTCTCCGGCATCCTCACCGCGCCCTTCCGTCTGCTCGTCTCGCACGGGCGCGGCAAGCCGCGCGAGCGCGGGGCGCTGCTCATCAAGACCGGCCTCATCATCTACGACACGTTCTCGCGCGACGGCGGCGCGGTGCCCCGGCACCGCTTCCACGGCCGCAAGAAGTCGCACGAGCTCTTCCCCGACCTCGACGGCCGGTTCGCCTACACCGCGACCTACTACGACGCGTCGATGCACGACCCCGAGCGCCTCGCCCTCGACGTGCTGCGCGACGGCCTGCGCGAAGAGTCGGCGCGTGCCGCGAACTACGCGCCGGTCGTGGGCTCCGACGGCTCGTCCGTCATCATCCGCGACGAGCTGACGGGTGAGCAGTTCCCGTTCACGGCGAAGGTCGTCGTCAACACGAGCGGCCCCTGGACCGACATCACCAACGCCGCGCTCGGCGAGCCGACCCGATTCATGGGCGGCACGAAGGGCTCGCACATCGTCCTCGAGAACGCCGAGCTGCTCGACGCGACGCGGGGCAACGAGATCTTCTTCGAGGCATCCGACGGGCGCATCGTGCTGATCTACCCGCTCAAGGGCCGCGTCATGGTCGGAACCACCGACATCGACGCCGACCCGTCGAAGCCGACCGTGTGCACCGACGACGAGATCGACTACTTCTTCGACCTCATCGCGCAGGTGTTCCCGCACATCTCGGTCTCGCGCGAGCAGATCGTCTACACGTTCTCCGGCATCCGCCCGCTGCCCCGTCACGACGACGTCGCCCCCGGGTTCGTCTCGCGCGACTACCGCATCGAGCGCGCGTCGCTCGACGACGTGCCCGTGCTGAGCCTCGTGGGCGGCAAGTGGACGACGTTCCGGGCGCTGTCCGAGCACATCTCCACCGACGTGATGCAGCTCCTGGGCCGTCCCCGCACGGTCTCGACGACGGATCTCGCGATCGGCGGCGGCGCCGGCTACCCGCGCACCGACGCCGACCGGCGCCGGTGGGTCGAGGCGCACCGGGGTGCGCACGCGGCCGAGTTCGCCGATCGCATGCTCGAGCGTTACGGCACCTACGCGGCCGAGCTGCTGTCGAGCCTGCCCGTCACGCAGCACCCCCTCGCGCACGCGCCCGGCTACTCGCAGGAGGAGATCGCCCTGCTCGCCGCGCGCGAAGAGGTCGTCTCGCTCATCGACCTGCTGCTGCGGCGCACCTCGATCGCCTTCGTCGGCGGGGTCACGGGCGACACGCTCGTCGAGGTCGCGAACGCCGCGGCACCCGCTCTCGGGTGGGATGCCGACGAGACGGATGCCCAGGTCGCCGCCGCCACCGAGACGCTGCGCGACGCGCACCGCATCGACGTCAGCACGGCGTCGCTCGCCCCGCAGCACGCCTGACCCGCCACCGACCACCCAAACCCCGGCGTGCCTGACGCCGGCAACCCACCCTCAGGCGACCATCCCGCGCGCGGCGGCGTCGCCCGCGCACCTGCAGAAAGGTCAATGTCGACATGCAAGACATCAATCTCGGACTGTACTTCCTGTCCGAACTCGTGGGGACGGCCATGCTCGTCCTCCTCGGCTGCGGCGTCGTCGCCAACGTCATCCTCGGCAAGACGAAGGGCTTCGGCGGCGGCACCCTCATGATCAACTGGGGCTGGGGCCTCGCGGTGTTCGCGGGTGTGCTCGTCTCGGCCTACTCGGGCGCGCAGCTGAACCCGGCGGTGTCGCTCGGCCTCCTCATCGCCGGCAAGATCACCGGCGCGCAGTTCCTCGTCGCCGTCGCCGGACAGATGGTCGGCGCGTTCATCGGCGCCGTCGTCTGCTGGGTCGCGTACAAGCAGCACTTCGACGACGAGCCCGACCCCGGCAACAAGCTGGGTGTGTTCTCGACCGGCCCCGCGATCCGTTCCTACGGCTGGAACCTCGTCACCGAGATCATCGCGACCTTCGTGCTCGTCTTCGTGATCTTCGCCTTCGCCGACTACGGCGACGTGCAGGTCGGCGTCCCCGGCGGGCTCGGCCCGCTCACGGCGCTTCCGGTCGCCCTGCTCGTGGTCGGCATCGGCGCCTCGCTCGGTGGCCCCACCGGGTATGCGATCAACCCGGCGCGTGACCTCGGCCCGCGCATCGCGCACGCCGTGCTCCCCATCAAGGGCAAGGGCTCGAGCGACTGGTCGTACTCCTGGGTGCCGGTCGTCGGTCCGCTCATCGGTGGCGCGCTCGCCGCGCTCGCGGCGCCCGTCCTGCTGCACCTCGTCCAGACCGTCAGCTGACCCGGGCGCAGGCCCCGCCACCAGGCATCCTCACCACCGGTATCCACCCGAAAGACCCGAAAGACAAGGAAGTCATCATGGCCGACTACATCATCGCCCTCGACCAGGGCACCACCTCCAGCCGAGCGATCATCTTCGACAAGAAGGGGTCGATCATCTCGGTCGGGCAGAAAGAGCACGAGCAGATCATGCCGCGCGCCGGCTGGGTCGAGCACGACCCCATCGAGATCCGCGACAACATGCGCGAAGTCATCGGTATCGCGCTCGGTCGTGCGAACCTCACCCGCCACGACATCGCCGCGATCGGCATCACCAACCAGCGCGAGACCGCGGTGGTGTGGGACAAGAACACCGGCATCCCGGTGTACAACGCGATCGTCTGGCAGGACACCCGCACGCAGTCGATCGTCGACCGGCTCGCGGGTGACGAGGGCGTCGAGAAGTACAAGGACATCGTCGGGCTGCCGCTCGCGACGTACTTCTCGGGCACGAAGATCGTCTGGATCCTCGAGAACGTCGAGGGGGCCCGCGAGAAGGCCGAGGCCGGGGACCTCATCTTCGGCACGACGGACTCGTGGGTGCTCTGGAACCTGACCGGCGGCCCCGACGGCGGCGTGCACGCGACCGACGTCACCAACGCGTCGCGGACGCTCTTCATGGACCTGGAGACGCTCGAGTGGCGCGACGACATCCTCGCCGACTTCGGGGTGCCGCGCTCGATGATGCCCGAGATCCGCTCCTCCAGCGAGGTCTACGGCGAGGCGCGCGACACGTCCCTGCTGCGCGAGACCCCCGTCGCCGGCATCCTCGGCGACCAGCAGGCGGCCACGTTCGGCCAGGCCGCCTTCGACGCCGGCGAGAGCAAGAACACGTACGGCACGGGCAACTTCCTGATCTTCCAGACGGGGACGGAGATCGTGAAGTCCGAGAACGGCCTGCTGACCACCGTCGGCTACAAGCTCGGCGACGAGCCGGCGCACTACGCGCTCGAGGGGTCGATCGCGGTGACCGGCTCGCTCATCCAGTGGCTGCGCGACCAGCTCGGGATCATCTCATCCGCGCCCGAGGTCGAGGAGCTGGCCGCGAAGGTCGAGGACAACGGCGGCGTGTACTTCGTGCCGGCGTTCTCCGGACTGTTCGCGCCGTACTGGCGCCCCGACGCGCGCGGCGCGATCGTCGGGCTCACCCGCTATGCGAACCGCAACCACATCGCACGCGCGGCCCTGGAGGCCACCGCCTTCCAGACGCGCGAGGTACTGGATGCCGTCAACGCCGATTCCGGCGTCGACCTGACGGAGCTGAAGGTCGACGGCGGCATGATCGCCAACGACACGCTGATGCAGTTCCAGGCGGACGTCCTGGGCGTTCCCGTCGTCCGCCCGGTCGTCGCCGAGACGACGGCGCTCGGCGCCGCGTATGCGGCGGGCTTGGCCGTGGGCTTCTGGAACAGCCTGGACGAGCTCCGCGCGAACTGGCAGGAAGACCGACGGTGGACGCCGAACGACGACGTCGCCGAGCGCGATCGTCAGCTGCGCCTGTGGAAGAAGGCCGTCCGGAAGTCCATGGACTGGGTCGACGACGACGTGCGCTGAGTCAGTTTCGAGGCGCCGTGGCGGGGCATCCCCGATCGGATGCCGCGTTACGGCGCCTCACCCGGCTTCGACGTCGCTCCGCCGCTGACGCTGACTCCGGAGAAGACGGATCTCTTGCTCGAGTCGGTCCCACCCGGCGAACGCCGCCTCCATGCGCGCGTCGCTCCAGGCGACGGAGGGGTCGGGCTCGAGATACGAGAGCATGAGCGCGACGAGCGCGTAGGCCTCGACTTGCCAATCGGCATCGAGTTGCGATCCGAAGGCGCGACAACGGAAGGTGGATGCCTCCTGTGCAGCGCCCGGCCGGGCGATCATGCCCGCCAGCAGCGCACTGCTCTCGGTCGTCTGGAAGGTCCTCAGCCCGCGGACCGAACGCTGGAGCGTGGGAGCGGTCGTCGCGGCGATCGTGCTCGGCGTCGCGGCGATCGCCGTTCTCGTCACCGGCGCGCAGGTGCTCGTGCAGGCCCTCGAAGCGGTGGCCGCCGGGCACCCGGGGTGGAGCGGGCACTGATGCGCGCCGTCGTGGTGGTCGAATCGTACTTCGGCAACGCGAGCCAGGTGGCCGAGACGATCGCGACCACGCTTCGCGAACGGGGAGCGAGCGTCGAGGTCCACGACGCGGCCTCCGCTCCCCCACGGCTCGAAGCCGACCTCATCCTCATCTGCGCTCCCACCCACAACCTCTCCCTGCCCTCCGCATCGTCGCGAGCCCAGGCGGTCCAGCGCGGGGCGCCGCAGCCCGCGGAACCCGGCGTGCAGGAGTGGCTCGACGAGGTCACCGCGCTCACGGGGCGCGTCGTGGCGATCGGGACGACCGCCGGGAGCCGCTTCACCGGCTCTGCTGCGAAGGCCATCGTGAAGCGGGTGGCACGGAAGGGCATACGCGCTGAGCGCGGCCCGGAGTTCGTCGTGAACGCCACGGCGGGGCCGCTGCGCACCGGTGAGATCGAACGAGCCCGAGACTGGGCGCTCAGCGTTGTCGCCGGCAGCTCCGGACAGAAGTGACACCCTGCCTCGGGGTGGCTGAACCAGCCCGGGCACCACGTTCACTTGGCAGTAGGTGCGGCATTGAGGCTCGGGAGACAACATCTTCTGCCATGCCAACGACGTGATCTCGATCAGCGGGGTGGACAAGGGCAGCTCACGCGTCCCGGTCAGACCCGGGCAGCGAGAAGGTGAACGAGGTCGGCCCGCCGTCGCGCACCACGCCGACGTCGACGTCGTACGCCGCAGAAAGCACGGTGGGCGACAGCGTCTGCGGCGCCGGCCCCGAGGCGAGCACCCTGCCCTCGCGGAGAACAATCACGTGGCCGGCGTAGGCCGCCGCCAGATTGAGGTCGTGGAGCGCCGCGACGATCGTCAGTCCTTGCCCGGCGAGCTCAGCGAGCAGGGCGAGACTCTGCAGCTGCGCGCGGACATCGAGGTGGTTGGTCGGCTCATCCAGCAGCAGCAGCGACGGCCCCTGCGCGAGCGCGCGCGCGAGCATCACGAGCTGACGCTCTCCCCCGGAGAGCTCGGACAGCCTCCGGTGCGCGAGGTGGGCGGCCCGCACCCGGTCGAGGCACGCGGCCGCGATCTCGCGATCGGCCGGGCCAGGAGCGGCGAACCGGGGCATCCTCGCGAAGCGCCCCAGCGCGACGACATCATCGACCCGGAGGGCGAGGTCCGTCTCGGGGCTCTGATCGACGAACGCCACGTGCCGGGCGAGGCCGCGCCTGTCCAGGTGGTGGAGGTCGTGGTCATCGAGGCGGACGCGTCCTCTCGCGGGTTTCTCGAGCCGCGCGATCAGGTGCAGGAGCGTCGACTTGCCGGCACCGTTAGGCCCGACGAGCGCCGTGACCGACCCGGAGGGCGCGGTGCAGTCGACGTCATCGATGATCAGCCGGCCCCCGCGCACGAACGCGAGCCGGTCCACCCGAAGGATGCCGCTCATGACGATGCCCGCGGCGACCGGAGCAGGAGGAGGGCGAACGCGGGCGCGCCCACCAGCGCCGTCACGATGCCCACCGGAAGCTCACGCGGCTCAAACGCCGTCCGGCCCACGGCATCCGCCAGCACCAGCAGCAGCGCACCGCCCAGCGCGGAGACGGGGAGCAGCATCCGGTGCCGGTGGCCGACCACCATTCGCGCCGCGTGCGGCACGAGCAGACCGATGAACCCGATGCAGCCGCTCATGGACACGAGGGCGCCGGTCAGGAGGGCGCTGCCGACGAGCAGCGCGACGCGGGCCCTGCCGACGTCGACGCCGAGCGACATCGCGGTGCGGTCGCCGAACGCGAAGGCATCCAGCACCGTCGCCGACATCGCCAGCGGCAGTCCCACCATCACGAAAGCGGCCCCGACGACGGCGACGCCGAGCCACGTGGAGCCCGCGAGCGACCCCATCAGCCAGCCGAGGATCTCGCGGTAGCTGTCGCCGGTGGCGCTCCAGAAGATCACGGTGCTGGTGCCAGCGGACAGCGCCGCCGACGCCGCGACTCCCGCCAGCACGGTGCGGCTCGGCGTGGGTGGCGCCGACGCGCTCGCGAGCAGGAGGGTGAAGGCCAGCGCGAGGATGGCGCCGACGAACGCCGCGAGGGGCAGCACGATGCTCGCCCCCGCGACGATCACGAGGACCGCGCCGAGCGAGGCGCCAGAGGAGAGGCCGAGCAGGTACGGGTCGGCGAGCGGATTGCGGGTCGTGGCCTGCAGCACCGCCCCGCACAGCGCCAGCCCCGCACCGACGAAGGCTGCCGAAGCGCAAGGGGGCGAGGATCGCGATAGGGCACCGGATCATGCCACACTGACATACCGATCCCAACGTGCAGGCGGTGACCCGATGAACGCAGTAGATCGCGCCCATGTGCGCGACTTCCACCAGGAAGATCTGGAGGGGATCATCCGACTGTGGGAGGACGCGCACTCGACTGGTGACACCCCCGCCTACTCGATGGCAGAGGTCATCGCCTCCTGCTCCCAGGACTACGCGGTGGTCGCGATCCGCGACGACCAGGTGGTCGGGGCGGCCGTCGGCCGGGCTGCGCACGCGCAGGGATGGGTGGTGTTCTTCCGACTGTCCGACGAACCGGAGCGCGTCGGCGTGGAACTGCTGGACGAGCTGGAACGCAAGATGTCGCCGCTGGGATTGGCGAAGCTTTCGATCCTGGTCTCGAGCGATGGTCCGCGCCTGGACCTGCTGGTGCGAAACGGGTTCGAACCCCGGCGTTCCCTCCGCTATCTCGAGCGGATCCTGCCGGTCCAGGGACGTGAGCTGGACCTCCTGAAGGAGCTCGGCGGACGCGTCATGCCGCGCAACCTGTGGGACACGGTGGCGGGAATGCATGACGAGAAGCGCCTTCTCGAAGAACGGCTCGTCACACCTCTCGCGCAGCCCGGTCTCGCGGAGCGATTCGGGGTTGTTCCACCTCGCGCTGTCATGCTCTTCGGCCCGCCCGGCACCGGCAAGACGACGTTCGCGAAGGCGGTGGCGTCACGACTGGACTGGCCCTTCGTCGAGGTGTCTCCGGCGCGACTGGCCGACTCAGCAGCCGGGCTCGCGGGGGCGCTCCGTCAGACATTCGACAGCATCGGCCAATTGGAGCACGCCGTCGTCTTCATCGATGAGGTGGAGGAGATCGCGGCGACGCGCCGGGGGGATCCGCCGTCGGCGACCCAGGGAGTCACCAACGAACTGCTGAAGCTCGTCGCCGAGTTCCGTGACCGCGAGGGGCGGCTGCTGGTCTGCGCGACAAACTTCGTGCGATCACTGGATGCCGCGTTCTTGCGCCATGGCCGATTTGATTACGTGGTTCCCATCGGCCTTCCCGATCCTGCGGCTCGTTCAGCCATCTGGCAGAGGTACATCCCCCCGCACGTCGTCGGCGACGTCGATCTCGAGACCCTCGTCAGGTCCAGCGAGGGACTGACTCCCGCTGACATCGAGTACGCCGCCCGGCGGGCCTCGCAAGACGCGTTGGCACGTGCACTCGAGCGCGGTGATACGGCGGAGGATGACTCAAGGCTTCCGGGAACGAAGCAATACTTGCGCGCTCTGAATGCCACCAGAGCAACGGTGTCGGAGGACGATGCTCGAGAGTTCCTGGAGGACATTGCAACGATCGCGCGGCTTTAGCCGCATTCACCTCGAATAGGCGAGAGTCAACGTGAGCGGATGCTCTCTCGGGCCAGCGTCGAGACCACGTACGACGTGCTGCGACGCAGCAACCTAGATCGGCAAAGGGTGATGCAGCTGAGCGGCAGTCATGTCGTCGGCTTCAGCGACGCTGCCGACAAATGCTGCCAACCCGGAGCCCCCCGCATCGCGTTGCACCCGTGAGGAAAGTGAGCGGCTTGTCGTCGTCGGTGCGTGCTGTATAGCTTCCGCCGTCCGGGGCGGGGTAGCGGGCTTGCCAGCGGCCGGATGGGAGCTTTCACAGGCTTCCCCACCCTTCTCGCCGCGCCGGCGCCGTCGCCTTCATCTCAGCCGCCATCATGCCCTCCCAGGGTCAGAAGCGGACTGCAAAGGACATGCGTGCCACGCCGTGCCAGTACCGGAAGAGGCGCGGGGCGAACACCTCTTGATCAGGGATTTGTCGCTAATCGCACGTCTCGCGGTGGCACGATGTGGCACGGGCCTCGCCGGCGACCTCAACCGGATTCCGGCTGCTGAGCGACCCCGCTCTCCCGAGCAAGGTGCACTCGTGCCCCCCTCGTGCCACGCCGAACGGCCATTCCTGTTCATTGCTGTCCTCCTCTGTCCATTGAGAGAAGGCACGAGAGAGGCCCGAATCCGCAGAATTCCGCGGATCCGGGCCTCTCACCGGCCGTTTCGGGCCGGAGTCAGAATCGGGATGTGCGTCGGCTAACAACGTGGCGCAGGAATGTCGTAGTTGGCGCAGGAGAACACTGAAGTCTCGCGGCGAGTTTCTTCCGGCTCTGCGTCGTAGAAGTTGGCGCAGTCCTGGAGCCCTGTAAACACGCAGAATCGGCGGGAGTCTCGCCCCGACGGCAGTTCACCCCTCAGGCCATCGATCCCGTCGGCTTGTTGTCGCTACGAGCATCCACCAACACGATCCATTCCGTCTCGGCCACGTCGAGATCCTTCAGAATCTTCTCCACCTTCGTCTTCTCAGCTTCCGTGTAGAAGACGATGAGCTTCACAGCGAACTTGGTCTCGTTCGCCTTCTTGTAAACCTCGACCTGATTCTCTAGGTTCCGCCTCAAGCTGGTGTTGCTCGCCAGCTTGACCTCTATTAATGCCGAGTCCGTCGCTCCGGCACTTAGCTTGAAGTCGACTGGGCCCTGGCCGTTGTTCACCTCGCGGTTTACGTCGAACTCGCTCGCCTGCAGGGCAAGGAAGATGAGGCGCTGGACCTCCGCCTCACTCGCATGACCCTTTGCACTGTTGAGGCTCTTCCAGCCTTCCTTGTTCTCAACCCAACGTTTGAAGACCGCGCAGCGGAACTTGGCTTCATCGAAGCTAGTCATGCTCGGCCGGCCCGCCAGCTCCGGTTCGGCGAGGAAGCCACGCAACACATCCGAGAAGTGCTCGACGAATACTGCGCGAAGTCGAGCAAGTTCCTCAGTACTAACCGCTACTGCACCCTCGGCTGAGTCCTCCTTCAGCTTGATGTAGATGTCAATGAGCTCCGGAAGGGATTGCAGGGTGTGAGCGCGCGCGGCATCGACGTCGGACTTCTTGACGGAGTCTCCGAGCGCGCCGTAAAAGTAGCGATTCATCTTGTCCCGCAAGACGTCGTCGTCGACCGCCGCCGCGATCTCGGGATAGCGAGCGACCATGTCGCTGTAGTTGATCCAAGTGTCCTCGTGGACGAGCATGTCCGTTGGCGTGAGCAGGACGTAGTCGTCTTCGAACATCGGGAGACGATGGATCTCATCGACCCATGTCTGCGTGACGGGGCTGAAGCGGATCCGCTTCACCATGACGTCGGCGCAGCGGTCGTCGCTGATGTGATCGCGCGCGAACGTCTCGGTGTATTCGACTAGGAAGTCTTTGATGAGGTTCGTCGTGAAGTCGCTGATCTTGTCGAGACCTACCCGTCTCTGAATCAGAGACACCTTCTCCAAGTGGCTGCTGGCCGTGCTAGTGCTCTCCCCCTCGTTCGCGACAACCCGTCCGACGGAGAGGCGAAGCGCACGAGCGAAGTCGGTACCGAGGCCCTGACCGCGGTTGCCAAGCTCGCAGTAGCCGAACCAGTTCTGGCGGACCTCCTGGAACCGGAAGAGATCTCGGATCGTCGCGTCGCTGAGTTCTTCACCGGACAGCGACTTGAGGTAGCGAAGGTAGGTCAGGATGCCTTCGTGAAGCTCCTGATACGCGGGCTTTGCGCTGTTGAATAGGAGGAAGGGATCGACGAACAAGGGCACGTCAGCCAAAAGGTTGAGGTCGAACGCCCCGTAAGCATCCAGCTCTTCTCGATGCACGCCGAAGTATGCGCTGAAGAAGATGGAGGGTTCGTCCTCTGAACTCATAGTCCAGATGTTGGCAGAGATGCATGGGTGCCCGGAAGCCGGCTTCGCGCGCGACCGCATGTCGGGGGCGCATGTACTCTGACCGCGTGCTGAATCCGTTCAACTGGCGAAAACGTCGTCGCGACCGCAAGTCCACGCTGGAGTCCTCGGCGGCGGCGACAAGCGCGACGCTGTCTGAAGGAACGGCGGCCAACCCAGATCATGCTTGGAAGGCCCTCAGCCTGGTCAACGAGTGGATCCGTCACGCTGACGCGAAGGCTGGCGTCTCGCTGGCGTTTACCGGCGTCCTCGCGACGATGCTGTTCAACCTTGTCAGGGACTTCAAGTCGAGGACTCCCGCTTTCGACTTCGTCGTGATCCTCGCCTGTGCGCTCATCGTCATCACCGGTGCACTGTGCGCATGGACCCTCACCCCGCGGTGGAAGGACACGGATCGCTCGAAGGACGCGATCAACCGACTGTTCTATGGAAGCATCAGCAAGAACTTCAAGGGCGACCGCCCCCGCTACGTAGATGTCCTACACACGCTCACGGCCAACCCCAATGAACTGACTCGAGACCTCGCAGATCAGGTTCATGCAAATGCAAAGATTGCCTCCTCGAAGATGCGATGGTCGAAGTGGGCCATCCGATCCGCAGTCACGGCCGGCGCGACTGTCGCACTTCTCGCGATTCTCATCGGGGTAGCGAACTCGGCGGCCACCTGATGGATGGCAACTACAAGCCGTACAGCCACGTGACCAGTTCCGACCGAATCAAGTCGATTCTCGACCAGCCGGCGGGATCCTTCGAGGAAACCGACTCGCTGCCGGACCGAGACAAGCTCACCTTCACCAACGGTTTCTACAGCACGTGCTCGGCAATCTTCATCGACGTACGAGACTCGTCGGGACTGACAGCGAAGTACAAGCGCCCGACTCTCGCGAAAATCTACCGCGCCTTCATCTCCGAGATGGTCGCGGTGCTCAACTCCATCCCCAACGTCAGAGAGGTGAGCATCGTAGGAGACTGCGTCTGGGCCGTCTACAACACCCCGTTCGTGTCCGACATCACGCAAGTGTTCGACGTCGCATGTCGCGCCAACACTCTGCTGAGGCTCCTGAATCATCACTACGCCAAGAAGAACATCGGCGCGCTTCAGATCGGCATCGGGGTTGACGACGGGCGCGCGCTGATGATCAAAGCCGGTTTCAGCGGAAGCGGCATCAACGACGTCGTCTACATGGGTGACGTGGTGAACAGCGCGGCTCACCTCGCACACGAGGCGGGACGCGGGCGCAACCCACCGATTTACGTGGGCGGTGTGGTTTACGTGAACCTACCGGCCGATGACCAGAAGTTGCTATCTTCCAAGCACCTATCCGGCCACGGCACCGTATATGTCGGCGAGGTCGTCTCCGCCGACATGAACGACTACGTCGACTCACTTACGTAGCTTTTTGCACTTGGCGCACCCACGCCCCCTGTTTGCACGGGCGTCCCCCGTCGCGGGCCAGACGTGGCCACACGGGCATAGCCAGTGAAGCCGCTTCCCAGTTCCGGCCACGACGCTGTCCGCTCCGATGCTGCCGTTCAGGGTGGGGTGAAGCTCAGCGGCGAGGTCTGGGCGGGTGGTGGCCATGTCGTTGTACCCGGGCCACACCTTCTTGTTGGAGCAGTAGGGACAGCCAGTGCCCTGCCGGACACGATTGTCGCCGGAGACCTCCCAGTCGTGGCCGAGTTTGCACAGCCACCACAGCTTGTGACTCGTCCCTGCAACCAGCGTGTCTGGCGTGTGCGCGCCATTCTTCGTTGGGTGCAGCTGCGCCGCGAGGTCTGGCCGGGTAACACGCATCGAATTGCTCTCGCAAACCGCTCGGTTTGAGCAATAGCGGCAGCCGACTCCCTTGACGCGACTGACGATGGCACCGTCGTACGCGTGGCCCTCCCCGCAGTCGAACCAGGCCTTTTCCATCGAGCCCGCGAAGACGTCGTAGGGCGTGCGATCCCCGTTGAGAGTGTCGTGCCACATCGCCGCGATCTCGGGGTGGGTCGCAGCAAGGCAAGTAGTCGGATGAACAACCTGGTGGGTGCACACGTGGCAGTTCGAGCCGCCGGCACGATACACGGGCGCGGTCCAATAATCGTGCCCGAGTGGGCAGATCCATGCGAGGACTAACTCAGAGCCTGCGACGACGTTGTCCGCGGTTACGCCGTCATTCGCCTCGTCGTTCAGATCGACAGCGAGGTGCGGGTGCGTCGTGCGGAGGCAGTTCGACTCGTCAACCAGGATGTTCGCGCAGTAACCGCAACCGGTCCCCGACGTCGTCCGAGCGTTGGGGCTCGTCTTGAACGTGTGCCCCTCATCGCATAGCCAGAAGTATTCATCGCCGGTCCCAGCGAGAACGTCCTCCGGTTGCACATCGCCGTTCTTCGTCGGGTGCCACGAGGCTTTGAGATGCGGATGCGTTGCGGCGAGTGACGTCTCAGGCGCGACCTTTTTCCGAGCGCAGTAGCCGCAGCCGCCGCTCGACTTTGAGTTCCGAAGCACACGTCCGGTGGACGAGAACTGGTGCCCCTTCGGACAGACGTAATCTGCCTCCCGGTCCAGCCGTTCCGCCTGGATGAAGCGGTCCCCGGGCTGCCTGACCGCCACCAACTGCGTGAGCTGAAGGTGTCGAACCCGCGGGTAGAAGCTGGAGGTTAGTTCAACCGTGTCCTCTGGTGCATCGGATGCGGCAAGCGTCTCACCACGGTGGAGGGCGTGGGCGCGGTGGGGACCGGCGAGGCGGTCGGCGCGAAGAAGGAGGGCGACGGCGTCAACGAGAACGTTGATGTTCGAGCCGCGCACAGCAAAGGCGCATACCGACTCCAGCATCCCACGCCGCGTTTTCGCAGACATCGCTGCGTCTTCCAGCAGCCCCGAACGGACAAGGCCTCTCGTCATCGCGATCGCGGCGCGGAACATCTGCGCATCGTTCATAGGCTCGCTCGATGCCGAGGCCCACGCCTCGACGCATGCGACCACCTCGGAGAGCTTCGTCGCGTCGATGTGACCCGTGCGTCGGAGCTGGCGGTACTCCCGGTCGGCTCGGAGTGTCGCGAGGTCGACCGCGAACTGGTCCTCAGGTCGCGTTCGCGGTCCAACCCACCGCATATGACGGTTGCAGATCCGCGCGCCATCGTGCGGCCGCTGCTCTACGAAGTCGCCGCGGGTACACAGGACGCATGCATACCGCTCAGTGAGATTCCACTCGCAGTCTCCGCAGCGCTGGCCACCAGGATGAGGGTGATCCGCATTGTCGTATCGTTCGAAGTGGTCGCCGCGGAGTTGACTGAACTGCTCGATGACTGCTGCGCGAGAAGGGCTCCCCGACATCCGGACGGCTTCGTTGACCGCCACGTTCCAAGCGCGGTCGGTGTATCCGTTCGCCACGCGTAGGCGACGCTCGTAGCTCGCCAGCGTCTCGTAGCGCGCGGGTCGAACGCGGACTGCGAGCGTGCCCACCGCCTCAAGCAGCACGAGCGGACTTCTTTCGTGCGCCGGCCGCGTTCTCCTCAGCGCGAAGAAGTGCGCGTTCGCTTGTCAGGTCGAGCTTCACCGAATCCAGGTGTTCCCGGGTGATGAACTCCGTCTCGGGGTCACCCGCGGCGATGAGGTCGAGTGCCACCGTGGTTAGGAGGCGGGATAGTGCCCCGATGGACCCTCGGGTTCGGTCCCAAAGGTACGGGCAGTGTGTGAGGAGCGACTTCGGCTCCTGAGCAAGCAGCCCGAGTTGCTTCTCGAAGGAGTAGACCACGCGAGCCCAGAGCCTCTCCTCTTCGGCGGTGCGGTTCCCGAAATGTCCGAGCGACACGAGGGAGGAACGGGATGCGAACTGGGCGCCGAGCCCGGCGTCGGAGTGCAGCTTCTTCTCCAGGTTGAAGCCAACGTAGAGCGGGACCGCGGGGATAGCGTTCATGAGGTTCTTCGTCGCCTGCTGTGTTTCAGAGTGACCGCGACTATTGAAGGCCATGTTCTGCATCTCGTCGATAACGATGAGAGAGGTGCGGCGCCGAACGAGTTGCTCAGTGACAACCTTGGTGCGCTCCTCGACGGTCATGTGAGAGGTGAAGGGCAGGTCGAGGAAGGTCAGGAACCGCCCCATGAGGTTCTTCGCGGTGCAGGACGACGGGGTTTCGACGTATACGACCGGACAGTGGCCGAGATTCTTCCACTCCGGGTTCAGCCGTTGGTGACGCTGGAGGCCTTCAACCATCGCATGGAACGCCGCGGTGGTCTTGCCGGCGGTCGGCGGCCCGGAGAGGACCACGCCAGTGCGGCCGACGGCGCGGTTCGCACGCAGAGCGGCCCGGCGAACTTCGAGGAGAAGCTCATTCATGACCGGCGTCTTGATGTCGATGCTGCCAACGATTCTGTCGAGGCGACGGCCATCAAACGCGGCCCTCTCTTGCTTGCTCAGCGACTGGAACTGGGACAGCGTCATGGCTTCGGGCTGAGGAGTTTCGTGTGCTTCCAGGAGCGGCAGAAGCGTGCTTTCACGGTCGAAGTGACCGATGGGCTCGGAGTCGATTGGAGATGTCATGTCGTCTTTCGATGTCGGGAAGTCAGGCGAAAGGGAGCTCGTCGACGTCCATGAAGTCGGCGATGGCCCTGCTGCGGTCGGGGGTGGGCTCCACGTTGATGAAGCCGCGGTTTTGTCGGGGCTTGCTCGTGCGCTTGGATTTGGGCTTAGACGCTTCCTGGCTCCTGCGCTGTGCGGTGACAGCCTCTGCGCGGAACTGAAGTGCGAGTTCGTGAGCTTCGTCGTTCGAGAAGCGCTTCGTCGAAGTAGCCAGGTTCCGTGCTTCGTGGAGCAACCGACGTTCGTTCGGTCGGTGGAGTCCAGCGTCGTCAGTCCACCCGCAGGTAATCCAGTGGCCGTCTTCGGTGGACCGCACCCATACCTGGGATGGGTCGTTGCGGTCGTAGTGCACATAGTGCTCGATGCCCTTGCCGTCCTTGTCCTTCTGCAGACGCATGGGACCGAGGTGCGGGCTGTCGTACGTGCGGTTCCGAAACGAGATGCCGTCAGTCTGGATGGTGCGCGGCTCGCGAGGCATCAGGGCGATGTAGTCCTCCTCGCCGAGCGGCATCATGAAGTGGCCGGTAAGGGCGATGGACGCGGCGTACATCGTGTTCGGCGAGTGGACAGTCTGCGGGTCGAGCGGGTCGATAAGCCCTTCGTGCTCCCGGTTCTGCCAGACCAGCGCGACCCAACGGTCGAACATCTCGATGACGACTCGAAGTTCCAGGACGTTCTCCTTCTCGGGCTCTTTCCCTCTCTCAGCCACGCTCCCTCCGACGAACCCGTCCAAGTGGCGGGTGAACATCGTTTTGATGGTGGCGAAGTGCCGTTCCACATGAGGCTTGCCTGTTGGTGTGCGCGGTGGCGTCTCTGTCAGGTGGATGCCGTAGCGAGTGCAGGTTGCTTTGACGAGAATGCCTCTGAAGTCCTGGCCGTTGTCGATGAGGATGCGACGCGGGAAAATGTACGGCCGGAAAGTGTCGTAGGCGTGGTCTTCGCTTTCGACGTACCGAGCCCACGGCATCTCGGGCAGCTCGAGCTCGGCGTACTGCGCGCTCCACGGCCGGAGGGCGTGCGGGACGAGCGTTCGCGCGATGAGCCACGCATGGTCGTCCGACGTAGGGGCCCCATTGGTGAAGTGGAATCCGATGATGCTCCGCGTTCGCTTGTCCATCAGGGTCGTCAGATGAGGTCGCAGTACCTGTCCGTCCGGCATTCGCACAAACGCGTCGAACCAGGTCGTGTCCATCTGACATTCATCCCCAGGTGCGCTCACCGCACGCTTTTGGAAAGTGTGCTTCGGCACAAGTGCGGCGGTTGTGCGCAACTGCCCTGGCGTTGTCGGGTTCTGGTCTCCGGAGAGTTGCTTGACGTACCGCTCAACGCTCGATACAGAGGGCAGGGTTGGACGGTCATTCGGGTGGGGGAACTCCTCCTGCAGCTCCAGCTTCAGTTCCGCCCGCAACGCAGAGTACGACGTCTTGGTACGGCCAGCGTGACGGTTCAGCACGCGACGGAGGGCCACGATGACGCTCTCTTCTACGCGCGCGAAAGCCTTCTCCTTTCGACCCGTCGTGCGCTTATCGCCGAGCGCCGCGACCCCGCCCTTTCTGAATCGCTCGAAGCGTCGCTGAAGCGTTCGCATAGCCACTGGCATACGAAGCTTTTCAAGCTCCAATACCTTGCACTCGAGTCGTTGCTTCATCGGGAGGTGAGTGGCGTACTGCGGGCGAGATGTGTCCCCCACGGCAGGGGTTCCATCCAGCAGTTCCTGCAGGTGCGGGATGAGGGCCCGGTCGTCAGCGTTGAGGCTGTCCAGGTCTTCGAGGAGGGAAACAGGCGGCTCCATGAGTTCTTCCATTTCCACCTCCTCACCAGGCACCATCAGCCGGTGCAGCTCGAGAAGGGTGAGCAGAACTATTTCGTCGGTGAACTCGTTACGGAGCCGGAACAAGTTGCCAGCGAGTCCGACGACCTTGTACGTGCCGTCCACGAGTTCGAGCGACTGCCCAAAGACGACTTGCTTGGGAGCATGCATGAATAGGTCTCCTCTCGTTACTCAGGCCGCGTAGAGGCGAGTGCGGTCGCTGAAGCTCTTATCGAGTTCGAAGCGGATGGCACGCTGCCACATGAGGTGGAAAACCGCCGGAAGGTGCTCCCCCGGCTTGTCGGTGACCAGCGCCTCGCGAAGCGCGCCGAATGTCTCGTGCTTCGAGACCAGCTTGAGGATTCGAGCTTCAGTTGCGGCGTTGGGGGCGTAGCGAGGGTGCTGGTAGCGCGCCATCATCTCCAGGCTCCACCGGGTCGCGTCAGTGAAGGTGTCGAAGAGCTCGTACCGCCAGCCCACTCGCTCGCACAGCAGGCGGGTCAGCTCGAACTTGAGAGCATCGGCTTCGGTCGTGAGGTCAGCATCGTGAACGTCGACGAGGATGCGCTCTCCCTGCGCTGTCGTGATGAAGTAGTCCGGAGTGTGGTGCCGACCATTGGCGAACGTGAGCAGCATCGGCTGGGCGCACACGTCGATGATGTCGAACAGGTGGTCCAGCAGCATCATCGCGGTGAACTCGCTCATCGACTCGTGCCAGACCATCGTCTGAGTTCCGGAGCACCAGTAGTGACCCTGTGAGGCACGCTGCTTGTCCCACTTCATCGGGAGTCGAGTCGGCGCGCCCGGCGTAACATGTTCCAGCGCGGTCGGGTCGCTTGCTTTTGCGACGTGGACGCGCCGCTCGGCGTCCATCCACTCGACGCGGTCGACCCCGGCTCCGGGCGTCTTCTTGATTCCAGTCTTCTTGGTCATGATCCCCCTAGGCGCGGCGAGCTACACGACTCATCAACTGAGGGCCTAATGTTCACCTTTTGGCTCCGAATGGTGCCAAAAGGTATGATCTGGCAGGTGTCGAACCCTCGTTACGTGCCTCGCGAGTTCGCCCTTCACGCTCGCGACTTCGGACACAAAGCTCTGATCGAGTGGAAGTCCGACCCGAGCTGGGGCCCTACGGACCTGGCCCGCCTCGACGCCGCCCATCTCCAACACGGCGTCGCCTACGGTGTAACGCAGCTCTACATGCCCCGTTCCAATACGAGGACGATGACCTCGCTCGCCGAGGCACTCGAAGTCCCCTACCCGCGACTGCGGAAGGTTTTGTCCGGACACTCGGTAATGCAGCTCGAAGATCTTGGTCGACTCCGGTGCTTGATCGGAGACGCGGTCGACCCTTGGCTCCTTCGCGGACGCCACGCAAGCCTCCTCCAGGAGGGACGGGCAGCGTTGGAACGCGAAGCAGACAGGCATAAAACCGATCGTTTGCGGTTGGAGCGCGCCAAACGATGGGACAAGCCTGCGACGTCGACCACGAAGCCGCCGATGCGCTAGAGGTCCGGATCGCGCCGCGCTCGGCGTGTCGATTCCACTTTCCCGCATATGCGGAGAATAATCCGCACTCGCTTGACCCACAAGCCTCGCGCAGGCCTAGCGTTGCGCCCGTCACGCGATGATCGAGCGTTGAGACGGCGGCACTGAGGTCCTACTCTGACCCCAGCCACGCGAGCGCCCTGATGGCAGAAGCTCCTCGGGATGAACCGGAGGACGATCGGTGGGACGGAACGACCAGCCGCCCGACCGCCTCGGATTCGCGGTCGGGGCCCGATTCGGGCACTTTCACCGCAGAGCCTCTGGCTCGGTCTCGCGACGCCGATCGTCGACGTCGCGATGTGCAGAGCCAGCGCGACGGGCAGCTGCGTCGTACGGAGCGATGCCATCGAGATGCGGTGCACGAGAAGTCTCACGAACTCATCTATTGGCGGTCGGCGACGACGCGTTAGTCGGATCGCCGTGATCTCGCAGGATTTCGGCGGGTGGCGGCGCGCCGACCGCCAACCAACATCGACCAATCCGAAAATGACGTCCGACCCGGCATTTCCAAGTAGTCCGACCTATTGCTTGGCCTTCAGCCAAGATGCTGCCAAGTTCAAATGTGGCAAAAACTCCCGGTCAGAAGGCGAAAGGCTCGCGCTGCCAAGTTGACCAACTGCGGAACGGTTCTATATGAGAGAGATTGAAGTGAAGTTCGGCCCCCTTTACTACTACTACTTACTTTTTCTCTTACGTAAGACAACTACTACTTGGTAACTTGGCAGACCCCCTCCGAGCCCTACTCCCCACTGGGGAGAGCCCTGCCAGGTAGTGCTTGGCAGATCTTGGTGTACTTGGCCGTGTTGATAACGGAACGGCATCAATTGAGCAAAGTTGCTAACGAAACTGGCGGGCGCTGCCGCGCGCGTGGCGGGGCGCACCAGCTCAGGACGCTGCCCAAACCCGCCCCGCTCAGGTGCCGCGACGATCGATGTGAGACTCGAGACAGCCTTCTCGAGTGAATCGTGACGACCTAAGAGCACGGACACGCGGGTACATCGACCGCCCGAGGGGCGCATCCTCGAACGCCTCCCCGCACGCGAGACTCTTCAGGCGCGGCGCGGGGATGACCGACCTCGACAAGCGGCCGGTGATGCGCGACCCGACGCCGCGACGAGCGATGACGTGGGCGAGGTTCGGTGGAACGCCGGCACTTGTCGAAGTAGAAGTCTGCCGCTGGGAAGATCGCGCGTGCGGGATCCGCTTCCTAGCGGGCGAGCGAGCTCCGGCCGTGGGCATGGGCCGTGGCGGTCACCCCAGCTGCCTGGGGCCGGACGGCGAGAGAGCGACACGCCGGTGAACGAGTTTCGCGGGCCGCCGCGTACATGGTCTTCATGATCAACAACACCACGTCCATCTCCACTACTACCGCTGTGGATGCCGCACGGTTCCGCCGCTTCGGCCGCGACTTCGAAACCTCCTGGACGGACCCCGTTCAGCACAACGCACGCATCGTCGAAGACAGCGGTGACCTCATCCTTCAGCTCCAGGACCTCTGGGACATTGAAGCGATCCGCAACCTCGTCGACGTGTCCCGCCTCGCGCCCGGGTGCAGCTTCGGGGAGTTCCTCGATACGTGCGTCCTGCAGCGGTGGGGGGAAGGGTGGAGCTTCAACCTCGGCGGTATCAACGCGGTGGACGCACTCTTCAAGCTCACCTTCGAGATCCTGCTTCCCTCGATCGAGGAGCTCCCCGGCAGCCGACTGTTCAACGACCTGGAGCAGGTCCGTCGCGGCGGGCGTCGCCCGGAGAGCCTGCCGCCGTACACGCTCCGCGTCGACGGGTCCCTCGTCCGCTACTTTCTCATCGACATTTACGACGGCCCGTTTTCAAGCGATGGCGCACGCCTGGGTGCGGCCCTGCTTCGCACCAAACTGTGAGATTTGTCCGCGACGTGAGCACGGCGATCCTCGGGCGAAGTGCGGATCTCGCCGGTCGTCCCGACGCAACTCGCCCAGTCTGTCCGAATCAGTTTCCGGGAGGGGTGCCGCCGCCGGGGCCGCCGGACATTCCGGATCCGGCCTGCTGTTCGACGCTGTCGGCGTGGTCGTTGCTCGGATCACGGTAGATCGTGTGGACGTGGCCCCATCCCGACGTGGTGACCCCGTCGACGTCGGCACCGGCCGAGCCCTGCTGCGCCTGGAACGCGATGTAGACGTTCGGCCCCGAGATCGAGAAGTTGATGCCGTTGCCCGTGCTCATGTCGTACGTCGTCTCGCCGGACCAGGCGATGACCGTTTCGTCGAGCGTCGCTTCGATCTCGGCGAGCGCGGCATCCGTGGTCTCCTCGTCGGCCATGCCCACCCAGTTCGCCATGAGCTCGAGCAGGAGCTCCTTCGGCTCGTCGGTCAGGTCGGCGCCGGTCAGCCCGGATCCCGTGGTGAACTCGCACGTGTCTCTGGGCCGAACAGAATGATCAGGACGCCGCCGCCGCGCGCTGCGGTGGTGCGCCATACCCATGGAGACAGACAACCCAGCAGTGGATCCAGGTACGCGGATAGCCCCACGTTGGTGTCGGGGAATAGCTCGGCGGACCCCCGCGTGAGGTCACGCGCCTTCTCTTGTCCGCCGGCGGAATTTGCGGTCTCTCGGAGCATCGCTCGCGCCACGGCGTGGCGGGCGGCGAGAACGTGTCCCAGGTCTGCTGCGCTAATAGTTGGCTACTTCTAGGCGTTCATCCAGGAGAGAGCCTCGTGAACGCCGCGTTCGACGGCCAGCTCAGCGAGCGCGCGAAGTGACGCGGGGTTCGCGGCGGGCTTGACTCGCTTGACGAGTTCCGCCAGCTCGTATCCCACGCGCCAGTCGACGTCGTCTGTCAGACGCAAGCGCGTGGTGGCGATACCGACCAGTAAGTCTGCGATGGCCTGAGCGCGGTCTGCTTCGAGGTGATGAAATCTCGTGCGGCCGCCGAGTCCCCCTGGGCTCAACGCCGTAAGGGTCAGCGCATCGGTGATTCCGAGTTCGAGGGCCAGGTCTCCCCAGGCGCTCTTCTCCCCCGCTGATTGCACGCCCGGAGCGGCGGCTTGGCGCTTCTCTATCGCGTCCTTCAGCCACGACGACCAGACGGCCTCCCGTCCGGGAGCGTCGAGTTCGCTCACTGTGTGGCTAAGTGCTCGTATGAACGCCTCGAATTGGACCGCTCGTACAGGTGCAGTGAGCATCTCAACCAGAGCGGGTCGATCGACCGCGCTCGCGGTTGAGAAAGTCGCGACGGATGCGACCATCCTCCAGTACTGGTCAGCGATGTTTCGATCGCGGATCGTGGCCGCGTCGGAGGACCGGAGGGTCAGCTGCCAGAATCCGGCGTCGAGGAGATCTGGCGGAGTTCTCGGTTCGTGGAGGAAGCTGAACCACGCATCGGGTGCGAACTCCGATGTGGCCGGGTCGAAGATCGGAAACAGGTGCCTAACCGTGAATGCCGGGTCCGCCGCGAAGAGGAAATGGAGCTTTCCAGCCAGAATGCTCGCTGCAGCATCTCGCGCACGGGTTGGCGAGTTCAGCATTGACGTCAGCGCACCAGCTTCGATCTCCGCCAGCCCCGCCCATAGATCAGGCGCTGCCTGCCACCTCGAGGCGATGCGGTTCAGCCAGTACTGGGCCACGATTCCTGGCCAGGTGTTCAGGCCTCTCATGAGGGAGTCGCTCCAGCCCCCGGGGTCGAACGCTGGTGCGTTGTTCTCCCATAGTTTGGCCGCGATCGTGTCCAGGCGCTTGAGCGCCGATGGATCGAGGGCTTCCTCCGCTGGTTTGGAGACCGACTTCAACACCTCGCTGACCGCACGGATGAGCTCAGGTCTGGGGCTTAGCTCATCGAGCGCGTCGACGAGATCGTGAATGCTCTCCGCGAGTATCGGGCTCTGACTCCATCCGTGCAGAATGGCGCCGAGAAGATCATGGTGCTGTGAGACGGGCGCAAGCGTGAATTCCGGAAGAAGCTCGAGACCGATTTCTGGCTGCGCCGCAGCGGCTTCGCGCACGAGTTTGCAGGTGTCGTCCCATGTTGGCTCATCGAAGTCTCGTTCCGAGTAGTCGAGGATGAGGAGCGATTGGACGCTGGCGCGCGCTCCACCCTCGCGCACGCGCGTGAGGAACTCGTCCACGGTGAGCGGCATCTTTCCGCCCCAGGTGCCTGACGTCATGTAGTGGTCGAGATCCGGGTGAGGACGAACACCCATCTCTGATTCTCCTTCCTGGATCTCCGCGATGGCGGCGTCCAGTTCCGGCCAGGACGTGACATGCCGACGGAGCCATTCGGCGCGATCGAAGATCGCTCTGCGGCGGTAGCGCGGGTCGACCCCCTCCACCGGATCGTCAGGTGATGGGCCCGCGAGGATGGCGGCGAGCAGAGATTGCCGCGACTCGGGGCTCAGGTCCGGCGCTACTTCCTGAAGTAGTCGGAACAGTTCGTGCTTCGTTTCGGGATCGTAGAGGAGACTGCCGAGCGCGGTCACGCACTTCTCGTCGCCACTCAGACGTGGGGACTCGATGACGAGGTGCAGGCCCAGCCGGCGAAAAAGGGCGTGCGGGCTTGCGAGCCACCTGGCCGACAGCGCTGATTCGTCCGCGGCCGCGAGGGCGGCACTGTCGCGAAGCATGTCGATGATGGTGCCCTCTTCGTCACCGAAACGATCCTGTTCATGCGGTTCTATCGCGGAGCGGCGAAAAGACCACGGATCGAAGGTTGCCCCCGGGTCGAACGCTCGCATCAGTTCGTACGCGTCGGTCAGCGCCTGCTCTGCGATCTGGAGCACCCGGTCAGCGCTCTCATCTGGTTCCGCCGAGATTTGCTCCCACAGCGTCTTCAGGACATCCTCGGAAGTTGCCCACTCGATCTCGGCAGATATGCGACGCGGCTGCTTCTCATCTTCGTCCGTCGGAAACCACGGCCGACTCTCCTTCAGCACGAGTCGCGGCACGAGCGCGCGGCGAAGAAGTGGGAGCGCATCAACACCTGATAGCGGATTGCCGTAGCCAAGGAACCAACTCAAGCCGGACTCTGCGGGGTCTGTTCGCAGAGCGGCTACGAGAATCGTCATCCAACGGCGGGCCTCCGCAGGCGCCGCCTCCCGCATCGAGCGCGCAGCGCGCGAGATCTCCCATTGGAGCTCGGTCGAAATGACTGGACCCAGCCGGGCGACAGTCCCGAGCGCATACTCGGCTCGCTCCGGAACAGAGATGTACTCGCTCACGAACCAGTCGGCGAGCACCCGCGATGCTTCGTTCTCGGCTCGGCCCGCTTCGAAGAGTGCCTTGAACGCCGGTTGCTCCTCGGCCCACCGGAGCCAGTCGTAACCCGTCGCGGCAGCCACGAAGCCACGTGCTCCGGACGGAGTATTTAGCACGTCAGCTAGGTAGTCCGCTTCTTGTGGCACCGCAGGAGGAGAAGCGGCTGCGAGCTCCTTCGCGCGCGCGTGATGGTCCAGCACCCCCATGTTCATTAGTGCCGCCCAGGCGTCCAGCGCCACGGGGAGAGCCGCGTGGTCGTCGTCGCTGGGATAGGCGATGGGAGTGATGCGGAGGTTCTCCCATCGGGGGCTTTGTGGTTCGTCGGTGAGTACGAAGCGAGGTTGCGCGCTCGGCGGGAGACCGCGGGCCAGGTAGGTCATGACGACGTCGTTATGGCTGTAGCCGACGAACAGCACGGTCCAGTGCTCGAAGAGATCCTGCACGAATCGGCGGGCCCACCCATCGGTGAGATAAGCCCGCCCGAAGTCATCGTCGGTGACTACGAGCTCCGACGCTGGGCGGGAAGCGGAGCCGTGAAGGTAGACCAGCCCGTCGAACTCTCTCCCCAACGGCAATGCCGGCCCGGAGTATGTAGCTCCGAGCTGGAGGGCTAACTCCGCGGCAGCTGCCTCGATATGCAGGTCGTAATTCGTCGTCACGATAGGTGCGCGGGCTGCCGTCGCGAGACGAGCCAGCGCTCGATGGTTCGCATTAGGGAGCGACTGCGCACTTCCGGTGATCGCACGCACCTGATCTTTGACCCGCGGATGGGTGTGCATCAGTTGACCCAGGAATCGGTCGGGGCTGAGTGCCGCATCGAACTCTTCGCCGAGAGACTGAGCGATCATCCGGGCGAGGCCGTCGTAGAGCGGGAGGTTCGATGGTGCGTTGATGGACACGCCCGCGCCGATGAACAAGGCCAGCCGCTCATTTCGCGCGGCTGCCAACAGGTCGTCTGGGATGTCGACGTCGCTGGTAAGCCTCACAGGACGAATCTCTCACAACTGAATGCTGCGTCGATGACGACGCACCAGTCGCCGGCACAGCGGCCCGCCCCAATGCAACGACATACCCCGCCGTCGAACTCGGCGGCGGGACGGAGGATCTGACCGCACGACAGAAACCGGTCTCAGGGCCTCCGCGTACACGGGTGTGATGATCAACCACACCACGTCCGGGTCCTCCACCACCGCCCTCGACGCCGCACAGTTCCGCCACATCAATCTCGACCTCGACGCGAGGTCGAACGATCTCCTCAACCTCTCACAGCGGGCGAGCGACGGCGTTCGAGCCTTCACCTCGCTTAGCCAACTGGGATCGTAAGCCTTGCGAGGTCCGCCCCGGATTCGTCGCCCACCGAGACGATCAACTCGTTTTCGATAAGCCAAGCGAGGCCCGCAGGGTCGCACAGGCCAGCTAGGCGGGAAATATCCGCGCCTGCGACGATCCGAAGGCCGACGTTGCAGACCGTGTTCTGCTCGAGGATGCGTCGTGCTTCGGCGGATCCGCCGGCGACACGGACGACAGATGCGTCCTCCTCGACAGGGATCACCCGCGCGAGCGACCCCGCCTTGCTCGCGGCGAACACCGCGCCAGCAGAGCGCAACCTCGTCGTGCTGGCGATCTCGCCCTTCTCCGTCAGCTCCGTCACGGTCTCGTCGGTGGCGACACAGAGCGCGCCTGACGCATCGACCTCAATGGCTGTCATCTCCGGATCCCCCGGGAGGGTCGCGATCTCGTCCACACTCTGTGACGGAAGCGACAACCGATGGACGTCGACGCCACCGGCATCCTCCGCGGAAGAGATGAAGTAGACCGCGTCGGAGGTGGCGGCGAGGTCGCTGATGGGAACCTCGACATGCCCGCCCGAGGCGAGCAGGGTGTGGGTGGTGAACTCACCGCGGTCCTCGGCGATGACTGCCGAGATGCCGTCCTTCTGCCATTCGACTCGACGAGAGTGGGGCTCATAACCGTTCCCGCTCTGCCCTGCGGCGTCGGCGGAGCTCGGCGTGACCCTCAGGCGTCGAAGCGAGCGTCAACCAGGCGTCGAGCACGTCGATGTCCCACTCCGTGAGGCCAAGCCAATAGGACCTCACGCGATACGAAAGGGTGATCGCTCGGTCCTTTGGCCGGCGGTTGCGTTCGATGCCCCAACCCGGGGGAATGTCATCGTCCACCCAAACCAGCGCGCGCCCCTCCCATCGTGGGTCCGTGCTCAGCTGCGCAGATTTCCACTCGACTGGCTCCTCGAACCGTGAGCCATCGCCTACGACTGCCACCGCAAGGTCCGGGAACCCCAGAACCGGGGAGAAGTAGGTGTTCGCGTGGTGCTGCCAGGTCGTAGCCCAGACGACGTCGACGCCGCGGCCGAGCAGGTCGTGCACCCATTCCACGCCAACCCGGGAGAACTCTTCGCCTTCATCATCCGCGTATTCGCCGTTGTCGTCCCAGGGCGGCTCGGAGTGATGAAGGGTGGGGAACGCGTCGCGGCGGTACGTGATTTCGGCGGCGATGAGGTCGCGCTTAGGGCTGCCCGGACGAGTTGCCGCGACTCGGAGCACGCCGTCCATGTCGATCGCGACCACCGGACGGAATTTCGGGTCGCTCATGGCGGATCGCTGCCGTCAGCGCTGTCGTTAGCTGGTCTGTACGCGGTGCCGGCGTCGTCGGCGCAGAGGAGTGCGTACGTTCCCTCTCGGGATCTGCACAGGACGCCGGGCTTGCCGCAGAGCTCGCAGGTCCGCGCAGCCTCCGCCTCCGCTTCGCGGATTGCGTCGGCGAACGCTGGGCCGACATCGCCCCGCGGCATGCCCTCGAGATAGAACTGCAAGACCGCGAACTTCGACTTCACTTGCGACACCCGGTACGTCGGATCGAGCGTTGCCGGCCGCTGCTCAAGCCTGACCAGGAGCGGCCACCACCCCTGTGAAACGTAGAACTCAGGACGTGTGCTGTCGCGGAATCTCGCCACGAGTGGGTTGAGCGCCGGCGGGAGGTCGTCACCTCCCCACTCGACGAGGTGCTTGCACAGTTCGGCATTGTCCGCGACGGGTCGGTGCTGCGGGCCGTTCACAGTTGCTCCTCTCCGTTCTTGGGGTCCCACGTCTTCACGATGAAGCTCGTCACCGTATCGATCTGGTGCGTCCACGGCGATCGGACGGTCCCTTCCGCGTCCCAGGCTGCTGCGGTGTATCGGGCCTCCTTGACGAGGGAGTCGATGTGTCCCGCGGCGAGCTCGCCGATGCGCCGACGTGTCTCCCCGTCGGACCGATTACGAGGCCTGTTCAGCCACTGCGCCCACATCAACCGGCTGCAGGAGCCGTTCACGAGCTCTAGTAGAACGAGCTCGAGTCCCGGCACGATCTGGCCGTCGCGCACCTGGAACGAGGGATAGATGTGGATCCTGTCAGCAGTCGTGATCTGCAAGACACGCAGATCCCGCACCGCGTCCGCGATCCACGCCCTGTTCACTCCCAGTTTCCAACTCAGTGACTGACCGGTGTAGCAAGGCCCGACGACGCCGGGCCACGGGTTCGGTTCGGATGCGTCGAAGCTCACTTCCGATCACCCCCCTAGCCACGGATCTCGCGCAACGAAGGCACCTCAGCCGAAAGGTCGGCGACGTTCAGGATCGCGATGCTGCCCTCTTGGCCGTCACATCCGAGCGAAATGATCCGCCGCCCGTCGGGCGTTTGTCCTGCTCCTGGCGCGTGCATATGGCCGTTCAGAAGCACGTCGGGGCGGACCGAGTCCCAGACCTGCGCGAGGCGCTCCCGCGACGCCGCCGATTCGATAAGAGACTCTCTCGGGAACCCCATCGGGTTTGATTGCAGCACGCGGCGAACCGCCGCGACAGGTGTACCCGCCGGTGTCTCATGGGTGATCATCACATCCGCAGGCCCGCCAATTTGCGCCAGGCGAACCTGCTCGTCAGTGATCGTCTCCGCAGCATGCCATTGAGTTGCGGGACGCCAGTACCGATCGACGGACGTCGCCCCACCAAACGAGAGGAAGGGGCGACCGGCCACGGTAAATCGGAACGGGCGAGGCAGGATCCAAGTGCTCCTGCTCACGCGCACCGCCTCCCCCGGGTGGGCGTTCTGCACAGCTGTGATCTCAGGCCAGGGCTCGTGGTTACCGCACGTGGTCAGCACACGCTCGATGCCGAAGGCCCGCATGATCTGATCACTCTTCGCGAGATCAAGCCACCAGTCGCCGGCCTGCAGAACCGTTTTGACGTCGGGCGCAAGACGCCGTATCGCCCGCACTGCCGTGCGGACCCACCCGACGTTGCCGTGCCAATCGCCGCATACGGCAACACGCTCGTCGGTGAGGTCAAATGTCGGCGCAGTTTCGAGAGCCTTCACGCGGTACCTCCATCGGTCACCACGCTAGGCGCGACCAACTATTGATGAGGTCGAATGTACCGAGGTTGTCGGCGAGTCGGCGAAAGCAGCCCGCGCTCGCTCAAGCAAGCATCGCGAGGATCGGAATGTTGCCGCGTCAGCGTCGTAAGAGCGCCTCCAACTGACGACCTCGTGTCGCATCGAGTCGTCCTAGCTGGAGCTCACGAAGTTGACGGCCAAGCCATCGAGCAAGAGCGAACTCCTCCGGATCGGCGCCGTTGAGCCGTGGCAACTTGCCAGTGCGAGCTCGATGCGCGAGGCACGTCTCGAAGGAACGTTCCCACGCTGCCGCTCGGATGTCCCACGCGAAGGCCGGGGATACGTCAAGGCGCGCATGCTGGTAGACGTTGAGTTGCTTCTCGTGCCGCCGCTGGTAGCGAGCCCACTCGCCGAGATGCCGTTCGTCGTCGCTCAGCGTCGCCCGAGCGCGCGTGCTCTCCCTCGGTGTCCTTCCCTCGAGCTCGGTGAACGCCTCGTAGAGCAGCACCGAATGGACCCATGCTCGTGGTCGGGCTGGAGCATCATCTCGACTCGTCAAGATCGTCTCCATCGCCGCTGAGTAGCGGGCGGCGGTGGTGTCGTTGGGATCGGACGCGAGCCACAGTGCTCTCGCGAGGTCGTGGAGGTGGTCGGGGTTCAAGTTTCGGGTAGGTCCTTCCGGGCGCGCGGGTGCGCCCTATGGACCTATGCGCGGTGGACCTCTTATGCCGGGACACGCAGCAAGTCAGCGGCGTTGTCGTTGAGTCGGCGGTGAGGGAGTGAATTGAGCCTCGGCGCGGGCTCCCGACACGCGACTTTGCGCGTCGAGCAGCGGTGACCTTTCGGTGCGCCGCCAACGACGACGCGCGCGACAACGCAGCCTCAGCACGCGCCAAACCCGCTTCCGGCGATCACCGGCAGATCTCGAGTGCCGCCTTAGATCGTTTCCACCGCTCCGAGCCAGACCCAGCACCGGTGGCTTGCCCCACCGATAGTGAATCGGATGCCGACTGCGTCGGGCGTCCAGCGGGCAACAATGGCTTCGACGCGCGCAGGCGTCTCCCCGAATCGAACCCAAGCGCGCACCCGGCGATGAGGGTGCGGATCGATGGTGAGCGGCTGCTCACTCAAGCGCAGTTCTGCAATCGTCAGACTTTGCAGCGGGCCCGTAGCTGCGATGCGCGTTCTCGCTTGCGAACGCCAGCGCCTCCAGTGCACCGAGCCCCAGGATCAAAGCGACCGACAACGTACGGGTCGAAGACGTCGACTCCGCGTTGTCCACGGGAGTGGACCCGAGGCTAGCGGTGACCTTGCGCGCGCTCCCCACGATGGCGAAGCATGCGGCCGCCGATGCAACGACCACGAGCCCGAAGGGAAGAAGCGGGGGCAACGCTAGCGAATTCAACGTGCCGGCCGTCAGTGTGGCGACGACCACCAGTGCGGAGAAGGTTGCGTGTACGGGTGTGATGATGGGGCGGCCAGCGCTCTGCTCAGCGCGACCAGCAAGCGAGTTCAATGCCACGTCGGCTGCACCGCTCGTCGCGCCGACAAGCGTCATGCCGGCGCATAACGCCCCGAGACCGACGCCGGCGGTGCTCGCGACTACGATGCCCGCCAGGCTGAGGCTGAGAAGCAGTGGTCCGGCCAGCCACAGTCCGAATCGGTCGAGCAGCCGCCCGACGACGAACATCGCGGGGAGCGCTCCAGCTCCCACGAAGAGAAGGGCGACTCCCAGCTCGAGGTCGCTGACACCGGCCAGATCGCGAAGGCGCGGAATGGACGCGCCCCACACTCCCCAGAATGCTCCAAAGGCGGCAAACCCCCAGAACGGGGCTCGAACGAAAGATGCGGCGGCGGTCAGTTGTGTAACGCTACACAACTAGACTGTGAGTTGTGCCGGAAAGTGAAGAACGCGTGACCCTGGACGATGTTGCGCGAGCGGCGGGAGTCTCGCGGATGACCGCCTCCTACGCGTTCGGCCAGCCGGACCGCGTCGCGGACAAGACCCGCAAGAGAGTGCTTGACGCCGCAGCGAATCTCGGCTTCCGCGGGCCGGACCCAAGCGGCCGGTTGCTGCGGACAGGCGGTCTGCGGGCGCTCGGACTGGTCTTGGGTGAGAGCCTCGAGTACGTCTTTGAGGATGCCCAGGCAACAAACTTCGTGTCGGGGATAGCGCGCGAGTGCTCGGCCTCCGGGTACGGATTGACCATTGTCCCGACGACCGGGGATCGTACGGACGCTGCACGGATCACGAGCGCTGCCGTGGGCGGTTTCGTCGTGTGGACGACAACCGCAGACGACCTGGTACTCGCCGCCATCCGGGAGACCCGACGTCCCGCCGTCGTTCATGGGGGCCCCGCAATTGATGGCTTCTCTGTCATCGGAATCGACGACCGCGCCGCGGCGAAGGCTCTCGCGCTCTCCGTGTGGGCAGACTCTAAAGCCCCCGCCGTCGTCTCTTTCCCGTTGGACAGGGACCGGCAGGCGGGCATCCATCACGGCATTGACCCGGCCACTGTGCCGTTCCCCGTCACCGCCAACCGGCTCGCCGGGTTCAAGGATGCGGCCGAGTTCCTCGGGTACAGGTGGGAGTCGATCCCCGTCACGGTGAGTTCCAGCAACCACTCCAGTGACGCCATGCAGGCCGTCAAAGCACTCACCGCCACTCGCTACCCCGTCGACGCGGTCGTTGCGATGAGCGACCAGCAAGCCATCGCCGCTCACGCAGCCCTCAACAGCACAGCCCCTCACCGGCACCGCACAATTCGACTGGGAGGGTTCGACGGCTCCGAGCGTGCGTTCGGCCTCGGCATTACGAGCATCGGGCAGTCATTGCGCGCGCAAGGCGCACGCGCCGCGCGAATCGCCCTGGGAATCGACGGCCCCTCCTTCGAGACGAATGAGCCCTGGAATCTCACCAACGCCATGCGCGCCGCTAACGAATAGATACCTTCGGGGACTCGTGTAACTACCGACCAGCCCTACCCGGAGACTCCATCCGCTCCACGCGCCGCTCGGCTGACGCTCCGGATGTGGTGAGCTGGTTTCTCTCGAGAGCCCGACTCGGCCTCCAGCGACGGGCGCGCCTCAGCAGACGCTCTAGGGGCCGCGCCCGTCGCAGAAAACTGCGTGCTACTTGGTCAGGCTGTTGGTAGCCGCTCGGCCAGTGTGGTTGGCACGGGCGGTTTCGTACGGCTCATCCAGCCGCTGCGGAGTCAAACTACTCGTTTCGCGCATGAAGTAGACCGCGGTCCCAGCGATGACTGCGACGCCCGCCCCGAAGACTGCCACTGGCACCCACCCGCCGATGACGACAAGCGATGCCGCGATGAGCGGGGCGAACCCGGCGATGAGATTGCCCAGCTGATTCCCAAGAGCCATTCCGGAGTAGCGCACGGGTGCTGCAAACTGCTCCGCGTAGAACGCTGGCCACACCCCTTCGCGGCACGAGTAGAAAAGCGATAGGAAGACGACCGTTGCGACGGCGATGGCGATGGCGTTGCCAGTCGACACGATCCACAGATAGGGGAAGATTCCGAGCCCGCATCCCACGACCGCGATGAAGGTCACGGGTCGGCGTCCCACTCGGTCCGAAAGCCGACCGGCGAGAGGGACGACGATAGTCATGAGCCCGGTGGCGACGGCGATGATGGTTAGCATCGCGGGGCGGTCGACACCCACGTTCTGAGTTGCATAAGCAAGGACGAACACGGTCACGAGTGACTGCATGACTCCCATGGTGGTGGCGCCCATGACACGGATGACCGACGGAAACTGGTAGCGCACTACATCCTTGATAGGCAGGTTGCGAACCTCATCCTCCTCGGCAATCTCTTGGAACACGGGAGTCTCTTCAAGACGGGTCCGCACGAAGTACGCGACTGCGACGACGACGACCGAGATCCAGAACGGCACTCGCCATCCCCAGCTGTAGAGGGCTTCATCGGGGAGTGCTGCGACAGGAATGAAGACCACGGTCGCCAGAACACTGCCCGATGCTATGCCGACGGACAGGAAGCTGCTGAAGAAGCCTCGACGATTCGTCGGCGAGTGCTCGACTGTCAGAGTGGACGCCCCGGCGGACTCGGCGCCGGCGGAGAAGCCCTGTGCGAGTCGAAGAACGGTGAGCATGATGGGCGCCCAGATCCCGACGGCCTCGTATGTGGGAAGGCAACCAATCAGGAACGAGCTCGCACCCATCAGCAGAAGACACGTGAGCAGCGCACGCTTGCGCCCCAGCCGGTCTCCGAAGTGCCCAATCACCAGCCCACCGAGTGGGCGAGCGATGTATCCGACACCGAACGTCGCGAAAGAAGCGATGAGACCGACCGCGGGATCGACGTCAGTGAAGAAGAGATGGTTGAAGACGAGCGCGGCGGCGGCGCCATAGATGAAGAAGTCGTAGTACTCGAGCGTACTTCCGAGGAGTGAAGCCAGAGCCGCCTTCACAGGTGTGCGCTTCGGTGTCTCGTTGTCGGTCACGGAATCCCTCTCAACTGCGGTGTTGGAATAGCGTTCAGTCTTCGAACGGGTTTCAACATAACACGACGTGAAATCGTCCCTTCAGCCGTCGGGTCGCTCGTCGGGATGCACCCCCAGGTGCGTAGGCGGCCATCGCCTGCTGGCAATTCCCACGTCGCCTGCCGATCCGATTCCTGCTGGACATATAAGCCGCGGCGGCTGCACCGGGGGTGCGGATCGCTCAGCTCCAAGGCCCGTCACTGTAGGCGGCTCGTTGCCGACACCGGCGACTAGGCAGCGCTCGACAGCGAACCGAAGATCATGAGCGCGCCCGGGACTCCGACTGTTCCGTTGCCGATGACGCCAGTGTAGATAGCCCTGCGCGCACTGTGCCTCCATCGAAGCGCCGATCCGAGCAGGACGAGCGCGGACTGCCACGTGAGGGAAGCGACGGTGACTCCGAGGACGAACAAGCCTGCCCCGAGTGGAGAGCTGGTCAAGGTCGACAGTCCGGTGGCGATAGCGGCGAAGTACAGCAAGGTGGCCGGGTTGATAGCGGTGAGGCCGAAGAAGAGGGCGTACCGACCCCAGCCCCGCCCGTGTGACATCACGGGAGTGGAAGCGCCCGAAGTCTTCCGCGCGGTCAGCACCCGAAACAGTCCGAAGATCGCCATCGCGATGAGCACGAGGCCGCCTACGACCGCCGGCCACGGCGCTAACGTCGCGATGATGGGTGACAGAAGCGACCCAGCTGCCAGCGCGGCAACGCGATACAGCATGTCCACCGTGGCGACCGCGAAAGCGGCGGGCAAACCGAGGAGCAAACCACGGGATGATCCTTCCTGCACCAGCAAGACTCCGATGGCGCCGAGAGGTACCGCCAGGGCAAGTCCGGCGAGCATGCCGACTCCGAGGAGAGCCACGTAGTCCATGCGCGCTAGCGTCTCAGGGCACCTGCCGCGGGACTGCACAATTGTCCGTACGCCAATAGGATCATCCGCGTGGATGCCATTGACGAACAGATTCTCACCGTGCTTCGCGACAACGGCAGAGCTTCGTTCAGTGCAATCGGTCGCGACGTTGGCCTGAGTACGAACGCTGTGGCAGCGAGAGTGCGCCGGCTCGAACGCAAGCAGATCATCCTGGGGTATCAAGCGATCCTCGGCACAGACCTGCCCGAACCTGTCTCCGGACTCGAGGTGTTCATCGACGTTCGCCTTCATGCGGACCGCACCTCCAGAGAATTCCTCACCTGGGCAACGAACGACCCAGACATCCTCGACGCGGCCCATGTCACTGGCCCGTACGACTACCTCCTACACGTACGCGCACGAGACACCGGCGCACTTGACCGCCTCCTGGTTCGTCTCAAGAGCGACGGAGGCGCAGCACAGACGCAGACGCGGCTCGCGCTTCGTCCTCAAACCGAATCCCAATAGCCGGCGCGCGCCGCACCGAAGGACCAGGAGCCGTGGGCGGCCCACACAACCCTGAGCACCCCCGCGCCGCGGCCTGGAGATCCCACCAGGATGTCTCACCACCAGCCGTGGGGCACAATCGGTGGGAAAGGTCGGCTCTGGCGCACCGGAGAAGACTCGAACTCCGCAAGCGTCGACAAACGCATTACAGGAACAGGCAATGACTGGGGAACCATCGACATCGCGTAGATCGACCATCGGCCGCGCCTTTGCTGTCCTGGGGTCCTTCGACGCCGAACACCGACGACAATCGCTGTCGTCTATCTCGCGTCGCACCAACCTTCCCATGACCACAGTCCACCGCCTCGTTCACGAGTTGGAAGCCCAGACGGCCCTGGTCCGAGTCTCCGACGGCGATTACGAGATGGGCAGTCGGGTGTGGCGGCTCGGCATTCTTTCCTCCGTGCACGCGGAGCTTCGGGAAGTTGCACTGCCGTACATGGAAGACGTCTACGAGTACTCCGGGGGCGCAGTACAGATCGTGGTGCCCGATGGCCTGCGATGCCTCGTCGTGGAACGCATCGCCGGCTCTCGATCCATGGAGGTACTCTCCAAACCGGGCACGAGGCTCCCGCTGCACGCAACGGGCGTAGGCAAAGTGCTGCTTGCGCTCGGCGAACAGAGCATTCACGACGCCGTGTTCGGCGCGCTCGAGCGCTATACGCCACACACCATCACAAACGCCGAGGAACTCCGTAAGCAGTTGAGAACCATCGCCAAGCGCGGGTACGCACAGACATCGGAGGAACTCGTCGCCGGCGCGAAGTCCATCGCCGTGCCGGTCCGCGGTCGTTCAGGCCTTGCCGTCGCCGCCCTCGGAGTCGTGTCTGCGCAGGATGTCGCAGCACTTGCCCCGCTGGTAAGAGCGCTCCAGGTGACCGCAGACGCCCTTTCTCAGAAGCTGATTTCGTCAGGCTGGCAGTAATCACAAAGCTCCTTTCCGCCTAGCGGAAGGATCCGGGATTTCTGGAATGCCATTCCGTATTCTCAGTGTGTCCGTTCGGATCCTGAAGGAGCACAATGGCGCGCGTCGTCCGCGGGACCCCTCGCACACCCATCGAGATCGTCGACCAGCTCGCCGTTCTGGGGACTGCAACTGTCCATGAAGCCCAGGGTCGCTCCGGGCTCCTTGACCGCCGTTTACGACCCATCTTTCCGGCGAAGATCGCGGGGACAGCGCTGACGTGCGAGGTTGCCCCGGGCGACAACTGGTCGATCCACGTCGCCGTCGAACAGGCGAGCCCCGGCGACCTCCTCGTCGTGACACCCACGAGTCCCTGCGATGACGGGTACCTCGGCGACCTCCTCGCGGAGAGCTTGCTTGCACACGGCGTGCGCGGGCTCGTCATTGACGCGGGTGTCCGCGATGTCGCGACCCTCACAGAGATTGGCTTCCCCGTCTGGTCGAAAGCGATCTTCGCGCAGGGCACCGTCAAGCAGACGCCGGGCAACGTTCAGACCCCCATCCTTATCGCCAACCAGCTCGTCCACCCCGGCGACGTGATCGTCGCCGATGTCGACGGCGTGTGCGTGGTGCGGCGAGAGTCAGCGGCCGCGGTGGCCGAGAAGGGCCGGCAACGCGAGGCGAACGAAGCCTCCAAGCGCGAGCGGTTGCGCGCTGGTGAGCTGGGTCTGGACATCTACGACATGCGTGACGCTCTGGCGGCTAAGGGACTGGTGTACGAGGACTGGTCAGAATGAGCGACGTCGAGCGCATCGTTCCCTGCGCAGTGATGCGCGGCGGAACGTCGAAAGGGCTCTATTTTCTGGCTGCAGACCTCCCCGAAGGTCGCGAGGAACGTGACCGATTCCTCCTCGCCGCGATGGGTTCACCCGACCCGAGAGAGATCGACGGCATGGGAGGCGGGCACCCGCTCACGTCGAAAGTTGCCGTGGTCAGCCCCTCGGAGCGCCCCGGCATCGACGTCGACTACCTGTTCCTGCAGGTGTGGCCAGACCGTGCCGAAGTGAGCGACCAGCAGAACTGCGGCAACATCCTCGCCGGCGTCGGCCCGTTCGCCATCGAATATGGTCTCGTTCCCGCAACGAACGACGTGACGGCGGTGCGGATCTTCATGGTCAACACCGACTCCATCGCGACCGCACTCGTACAGACTCCGGGCGGCAAGGTTCAGTACGCAGGCTCAGCCCGGATCGATGGGGTCCCCGGCACGCACGCACCCATCATGCTCGACTTCGAGGACGTCGCCGGCTCGTCTACCGGCGCACTACTGCCCACGGGCAACGCCGTCGATCTTGTCGACGGAGTGGAGATCACCTGCATCGACAACGGGATGCCTGTGGTCTGCTTGGACGCCGCAGATTTCGGGATCACCGGCTATGAGACCCCCGCCGAACTCGAGGCGAACAGCTTGCTACGCGAGCGAGTCGAGGCGATTCGCCTCGCCGCAGGACGCCGGATGAACCTCGGTGAGGTGGCGGATAAGACCGTGCCGAAGATGAGCCTCCTCGCCCCAGCACGTGACGGGGGCTTGGTCTCCACGCGCATGTTCATCCCGCACCGTGTGCATGAGTCGATTGGCGTGCTCGGCGCCGTGTCGGTCGCGACCGCGTGCATGGTCGAAGGGAGCGTCGCCGCGCGCATAGCCGGCTTGCCAAAGGCCGCGGACGAACTTGAGGTTGCTGTCGAGCACCCGACCGGCGAGTTCACTGTCCAGATGCAGGTCGACCGATCCTCCGAAGCCCTCACGGTTGCCAAATCTGCGCTGCTCCGCACCGCTCGCCTATTGATGACCGGCGAGGTTCACGCCCTCGTCCCAGCGAAGGAGAACTGACCTATGATCATCGATGCCCACGGCCACTACACCACCGCACCGGAGCCGCACACGACCTGGCGCCGTCAGCAGCTCGCTGCCTTTGAAGCGGAGCGACCCAGCCCCGCATACCCCAACATTCCCGACGAGCTCATCGTCGAGTCCATTGAGCAGAACCAGCTCAAGCTCATCCGTGAGCGGGGCAATGACGTGACCATCTTCTCCCCCCGCGCGTCCACCATGGGCCACCACGAAGGTGACGAGCGCGTCAGCGAAGAATGGTCGGTCGCCTGCAACAACCTCATCAAACGAGTCGTCGACCTGTTCCCAGACGCCTTCGTCGGGGTAGCTCAGCTTCCACAATGCCCCGGAAAGGGGCTGGACGCGTCGCTGCATGAAATCGACCGTGTCGTGAACGAGCTCGGCTTCGTCGGAGTCAACGTCAACCCCGACCCCAGCGGCGGGCTCTGGGAGACGTTTCCGCTCACCGACCGGTACTGGTACCCGCTGTACGAGAAGCTCGTCGAGTACGACATCCCCGCGATGGTGCACGTCTCCGCATCGCTCAACCCGAACTTTCACCCGACCGGCGCCCATTACATGAACGCTGACACGACCGCGTTCATGCAGCTTATCCAGGGCGACCTTTTCGCGGCCTTTCCCGACCTGCGCCTAATCATCCCGCACGGCGGCGGCGCAGTGCCCTATCACTGGGGTCGCTATCGGGGCCTTGCCGACATGCTGAAGAAGCCGGACCTGGAAGGCCACCTGATGAACAACGTCTTCTTCGACACGTGTGTCTACCACCAGCCCGGCATCAACCTTCTGACTGAGGTCATCGACACCAAGAACATCCTGTTCGGCTCCGAGATGATTGGCGCGGTCCGCGGCGTCGACCCGACCACCGGCCACTACTTCGACGACACCAAGCGGTACATCGATACGGCCGACATCACAGATGCCGAGCGCACCGCGATCTTCGAGACGAACGCCCGCCGCGTTTTCCCCCGCCTCGACGCGCGGCTGAAGGAGCAGGGCCGATGAGCACGCCCGTCTTTGTGAAGGACACGGACTGGCTCGACTGGGACTCTGAGCCGACGAAACCTTCGTTCCTGGTTCCCCCCGGCGCCGTCGACGCGCACTGCCATGTGTTCGGACCCGGAGGAATCTTCCCGTTCGCGCCAGAGCGCAAATACACCCCTTGCGATGCAAGTCGCGAGCAACTGTTCGCATTGCGCGACTTCCTGGGGTTCGACAAGAACGTCGTCGTGCAGGCCACCTGCCACGGCTCCGACAATGCCGCGCTCCTCGACGTGCTCGAGCATTCGGACGGACGTGCGCGGGGCGTTGTGACGGTACGGCCGGAAGTCGACGTATCAGAACTCGCCCGAATGCATGAACTCGGCGTGCGCGGCGTCAGATTCAACTTCGTCAAGCGTCTCGTAGACCCGAAGCCGGATGAGTATTACCGCACCATCATCGAAAAGATCCGGCCGCTCGGTTGGCACGTCGTGCTGTACTTCGAGCCCGACGATCTGGCGGACCGCTGGGACTTCTTCACCTTTCTCGATGTGCCCATCGTCGTCGACCACATGGGCCGCCCCGACGTTTCGCGTCCAGTCGCGAACCCGCAGTTCGAGCTGTTCCAGTCCTTCATGCGTGAGAACCCTCAGGTGATCACGAAGGTCAGCTGCCCAGACCGCCTCAGCATCACCGGTTCTCCCGAGTACACGGATGTCGTGCCATTCGCCCGCGCCATCGTCGAGGAGTTCCCCGACCGCGTGCTGTGGGGCACCGACTGGCCGCACCCGAACATGAAGAAGGAGATGCCCGACGACGGCATCCTCGTCGACTACGTGCCTTCCATTGCCACCACCCCGGCGCTGCAGCAGAAGCTGCTCGTCACCAACCCCACAACCCTGTATTGGAGCTGATCATGACCAAGCCGGACTTCCATCAGTTCGACGATCTCCCCGGAACCACCATCTTCACGATTCAGAAAGCACGCGAAGGGTTCCAGCTCAACCAGTTCTGCATGAGCCTCACCAAGGAAGAGAACCGCTCGAGATTCCTCGCCGACGAACGCGCGTACGTCGATGAGTGGGAGATGACTGAGGACCAGAAGCAGGCCGTCCTCACGCGAGACTTCCAGAAAATGCTCGACGGTGGAGGGAACGTCTACTTCCTCTCGAAGATCTTCGCTTCGGACGGCCTGTCGTACGTCCAAGCAGTAAGCACCATGACCGACATGAACGTCGAGCAGTACAAGCAGATGATGGTCGACGGTGGTCGCAACATCGAAGGCTGGCGCTCGAAGAAGGAACGAGGAGAAGCCTGATGGCACGCATCACGGCCGGTATCGCGACCAGTCACGTCCCCGCCGTTGGCGCGGCTATCGACATGGAACGCACCGAGGAGCCCTACTGGAAGCCGATGTTCGACGGCTACGAGTTCTCGAAGGCATGGATGAACGAGAACACTCCTGATGTCGCCATCATCGTGTACAACGACCACGCCTCATACTTCGGGATGGACATCATGCCGACGTTCGCCATGGGGATCGCAGACTCGTTCGCCATCTGCGACGAGGGCTACGGCCCGCGCCCGGTCCCGGTGGTTGACGGCGCCCCGGAACTGGCGACGCACGTGGCGGCGTCGCTCATCCTCGATGACTTCGACCTGACCGTGCTCAACGTGCTCGAGGTCGACCACGGCCTGACCGTACCGATGTCGCTTATGTTCGGCACACCCGACAAGTGGCCGACGAAGGTGATCCCGCTGCCGGTGAACGTGGTCATGTATCCGCAACCCTCCGGGGAACGATGCCTGTCCATCGGAAAGGCCATCCGGCGCGCTGTCGAGCAGTTCGACGAGGACCTCAACGTGCAGGTGTGGGGAACCGGCGGCATGAGCCATCAGATCCAGGGCGCCCGGGCAGGCCTCATCAATCTGCCGTGGGACAAGCAGTTCATGGACGACCTCATCAACCAGCCCGAGGTGCTGCAGTACAAGCCACACCTCGAGTACATGCGGGAGGCCGGGTCCGAGGGTGTCGAGCTCATCATGTGGCTCATCATGCGCGGCGCCCTCGGTGAGCAAGTCGAAGAGGTCTATCGCTTCAACCACGTGCCGGCGTCGAACACGTCGGTTGGGCACCTCATCCTCGCTCCGAAGGAGAACTGAATGTCACTGAACGTCGCTGTTGTCGGGCTCGGAGCCTTTGGGACGAAGCATCTCGAGGCGCTCGCGAACATACCCGACGCGAATGTTCTGTACGTTGCGCACTCAAAGCAGGAGAAGGCTGACCAAGTCGCCGCCGAGGTTGGTGCTCGGCGCGGCTTCGCCGACTATGACGAGCTGCTCGCGCAGGATGACTTGGACGCCGTCATTCTCGCCACGCCGACTCATCTGCATCACGAGCAGACCATCGCCGCGCTGCGCGCTGGAAAGCACGTCGAGGTGGAGATTCCGATGGGTGACTCGTTGGCCCAGATCGAGGAGATCGTGACCATGCAGCGGCAGACCGGCTTGGTTGCCATGGCCGGCCACACACGCCGGTTCAATCCCTCGCACCAGTATCTGCATCGAAAGGTGCAGGCGGGTGAGTTCGCGATCCAGCAGATGGACGTGCAGACCTACTTCTTTCGTCGCACGAACACCAACGCACTCGGTCAGCCGCGCTCTTGGACCGACCACCTTCTGTGGCACCACGCCGCGCACACGGTCGACCTTTTCGCCTACCAGACCGGGCAGAAGATCGTGCAGGCCAACGCGATCCAGGGGCCGAAGCATCCGGAACTAGGAATCGCGACGGACATGTCCATCCAGCTCAAAGCCGAGGGCGGCGCGATTTGCACGCTCTCGCTCTCGTTCAACAACGACGGCCCCTTCGGCAGCTTCTTCCGCTACATCGGCGACACTGGCACCTACATCGCGCGCTATGACGACCTCGTTACGGGCAAGGACGAGATCATCGACGTGTCGAAGGTGGATGTCTCTATGAACGGCATCGAGCTTCAAGACCGTGAGTTCGTCTCCGCGATTCAGGAAAGGCGCGAGCCCAACTCGAGCGTCGCGCAGGTCCTTCCCTGCTACGTCGTGCTCGACCAACTGCAGCGCCAACTCGACTTCTGACCCTGCCTCTACGACTGCAGATTGGTTCTCCCGCATGCAAAGGTTCGCCCTGCTGGGCGCAGGATTCATCGGGTCCGTTCACGCCCGAAACCTGCATCTGAACAAGAACATCGACTTCCGTGTCGTCTACGACGTCGACGGGGGTCGAGCTCAGTCCATCGCCGACGAGTACGGCCTGACTGTCGCCCCCACGATTGATGCGGTCTTCGACTCGGGCGAGATCGATGCGGTCCTCATCGCCTCATCGACCGACATGCACGCCGAACACCTGAGGCGCGCCGCGGACGCCGGCGTTGCCGCTTTGGTGGAAAAGCCCATCGACTTGGACTTGGTGCAGGCCACCGAGGTCACCCGCTACGTTCAGGCTTCCGGTATCCCCGCGATGGTCGACTTCAATCGGCGATTCGACCGGAACCACAACGAGCTGAAGCGGATCATCGACGGAGGCGAGATTGGGAAAGTCGAGCTGATACAGATGAGCGGCCGCGGGCCTTCGCTGCCCCCTTTGGAGTATCTGCGCGTCTCCGGAGGGCTGATGCGAGATCAGACAGTCCACATGTTCGACCTGGCCCGATGGATAGTCGGCACGGATCCCACTCACGTGTTCGTGACGGGATCCGCCCTGTCCGATGCTCAGGTTGCAGAGATCGGCGATATCGACACCTCCGTTGCCACGCTGCGCTTCGAGGATGGGACAATCGCGCAGATCGACAGTGTTCGACGCACCGGCTACGGCTACGACGAACGCATCGAGGTGATGGGATCGGACGGACTCGTTGAATCAGGCCGCCAACAGGTCGGTGCGGTCAGTCGGTATCACGGCCGGCACAAGACCACCGACGGTCTTCATGAGGGGTGGGCTCAGCGGGTAGAAGCAACGTACGCCACCGCGCTGGACGCGTTCGTCAACGCACTCGAGACCGGGTCCCCACTTCCCAACACTCTCGACGACGGGCTGAAGGCGCAAGCAATCGCCGAAGCCGCCACCCGCTCGCTCCGCACGGGCCAGCTAGAGCCCATCATCTACGTCCAGTAGCGACCAGTCCGGCGAACCCATATCCGTGGTCAAGGCCTCCTGAGTTGCGAAACTCAGGAGGCGTTGCTGTACGGCACCTTCACGCTGTGCAAGAGGCGCGAGTAAGTGAGTGCGACACCATCCCCGGTCGTGCTTGTGTAGCCGACATCGTCAAGCATCTCTGAGACGTTCATCATCTCCAGCTGGCGGCGCTTGACGTTCCTCACTGTGTCGCTGAGCATCGCCTTCGCCGTCGACGGGTCCAGGGAACCGAAGATGCGAAGAACTTCCTCATACATCCAGTCCTGGAAGCCCAGCATCTGGCCAGCCCACAGGGCGTCGATTATCGCGGCCGCGATGCCGGTGGTCAGAATGCTGCGCACCAGTCTTCGAGCTGAGGCGTCACCTACCCGGTCCGACACACGCTCGAGTCTTAGGCCGTACTGTCCGACAGCGTCGACAAGGTCCGTTGCCCGTGGTCCCGAAGCGGTGAGCTTCGCGAGTGTCTCCGACCCCGGTAGCGGGTCGCAGACACCAACATCAACGTAGGCGCCCTCAGGGAGCACTTCTGCGCAAGCTTGGGCGATCTCGGGCGTGACATCGCTGAAGTCGGCGTACAGGGCCCCGTTCGCCAGTGCCGGTCCTACCTCGCTGACAGTGCGTCGCGAGTGCGATAACGGGACGATTCCCAGCACGATGTGAGCGTCACCAACGTCGACCAGCTCGGCTCCCCCATCGCGAAGGGTCTGCACGACAGCGGTTCCGAGCGGCGTGGACGAAATCACGGCGATTCTGCTCATCACGACCTCCTTCTCGTCAACGGTCGAACAGCTGCATCTGGGCTTCGGTGTGGTGGCCGCCAACGGCTGGAGCAATGTCTGTGAGGCGTTGCATCTGAGCGTCCGACAACACGATGTCGAGCGCGCCGAGGTCCTCCTCCAGATGGTCGATACGGGTCGTGCCGGGTATCGGTGACCAGGAAGGATCCCGCGCGAGGAGCCAGGCGAGTGCAACCTGCGCCTCGGTGGCGCTCACCTCGTCAGCAACCACCGTGACTTCGCGAAGAGTCTCGAGGTTGCGTTCAAGGGCTCCGGGAAGGAATCTCGGATTGGTGCGTCGCCAATCGTCTGCATCCAACGGGTCGAGGGACCGGATCTTGCCAGTGAGTAGTCCTCGGTTGAGCGGTGAGTACGGCACAAAGCCGATGCCGAGCTCACTGAGCACATCGAGCGTGCCGTCGTCGGCGTCCCGGGACCAGAGCGAGTACTCCGATTGCACCGCGGCAACGGGATGTACCGCGTGCGCCCGGCGGATAGTCCCTTTGCCGGCTTCTGAAAGGCCCACGTGACGGATTTTGCCTTCGTCGACGAGTGCGGACAGTGTGCCCATCACATCTTCGATGGGCACGTCAGGGTCGACGCGATGCTGGTAGTACAGGTCGATGCGGTCTGTCTGCAGACGGCGCAACGATCCCTCCACGGCGATCCGAATGCTCAGCTCAGAGCTGTCTACCGGGGCCTTCTTACCCGTGTGGGAGCGCAGGCCGAACTTCGTCGCGAGTACGACGTCGTCGCGACGACCGTGCAGCGCCGACCCCAGCAGCGTCTCGTTGCTGAGGGGGCCGTAGAGCTCGGCCGTATCGAGGTGCGTGACGCCGAGATCGAGCGCACGATGCAGCGTGCGAACTGCTGACGCGTTGTCGATGCTGTGACCTGTGTAAAGGTGCGACATCCCCATGCAACCAAGACCGAGGCGCGACACCCGCAGGTCGCCGAGGGCGGTGTACTTCATGGTCGAGCGCCTCCGTCGGAGCGCGGGTCCGCACGCGAAGCGTCCAACGTTGTCCGCAGCGTGCTCCCGCGGTCGTTGTAGGTCCGCAGACCCGGCACAGCAGCATCCGACCGTCGCCTGTAGACGACCGTCGCGTAGCTGGCCCAGCCGGCAGGAATCACGAAGGGACCTCGGTCGCCCGGCGGAGGGCGACGACGGGAATCGTCCTGCTCGTCCGCTCCTGATACGAACGGAAGTTGGCGTGTTCGACGTTGTGGAGGGGAGATTCGAACTTCGCCCACGCCTGTGAGCGCTCCGGCTCGTCGAGGTCGATGACTGAGACCGACTCGACCCCATCAGGAGTCTCGATTGTCGTTCGTGGCCGCGCGGTGAGGTTGAGGTACCACGCGGGGTGCCGCTCCGTCCCACCTGCGGAGGCTGCAATGAACCAAGTGTCTTCGTCATCACGAAGCGCCACGAGAGGCGTCACATACTCGCGCCCGGACACATTGCCGCAGTGATGCAGGAGAATCAGGCGTTTGCCGAAGTTCTCCAACGGCACATCCCCACCGTGTGATCGGAACGACGCAATGATGCGTTCGTTACGTTCAGCGCTGTTCGCAGGCATCGGTCGTCGCAATCAGGCGACAAGGTCGTAGACGACGACCTTCTCAATCGCACCGTCCGCGAACAGGGCGACGAGTTCCTGATGTGCGGGGTGCGGAAGATAGTTGTCCCGCGCCGCCTCATCGGTGAACGACATTGACAGTGCGTAGTCGAACCCGTCCTCGAGTCCCTCGGGGCTGACGCTCGGCCCCTCTACCAACCACTCGATTCCCACGATGCGCTGGGCGAGACCACGTGCGATCCCGCGCGCGCGGTCTCGGTGCGCGGCCGGTGTTTCCGGGGCCCAGCGGATCAGGACGTTGTGCAGGACACTCATTGAATTGCGACTCTCTCTCCGGTGTTGATGCTCTGTACTGCGGCGACGACGACGCGCTGCAGGTGCAGCCCGTACCGAGCGTCGAGTTCATGCGGCTGCCCACTGCGGACGGCTTCTGCGAACTCCGCACGCAGGGATCCGAACGCCTCGGCATCGGCGAGCAGGCGAGTGCCTCCGAGAAGCGCCTCGCCATAGATGCCGCCCATCGCGGGGATCACGTCCAGCTCCCTGATGACCTCTTCGTTGAACAGCCCTACCTCGATCCGGAGTGGGTCTGCCGCGACATGCGAGCACAGCGAGACCTGTGAGACTGCGCCCCCGGCGTGTTCCAAGGTCACCGCTGTCCACTCCTTGCTGCCGTGTACGGCGGTCACCGCTTCGACAGTGCTGATAGTGGTCTGCAGCAGGTCGATGGCATGCGGACCGATATCGAGGATGGAGCCCTTGGCGAGGCGCCATGGCGTGGCGAAGGGGCCGCCCAGGTAGGCGTTGGTGAGGAAGAGAGCGCGGCCCCCACGGAACGTGTGCCGCTGCGCCTCGGCCACGAACTCTCTGACTTTCGCCGCGTACCGGTAGGTCAAGGTGACAACCGATGCGACGCCTGCGTCCTCGATGATTTGGACCAACTCAGCAGCGTCCTCGAGCGTCTCAGCAATGGGCTTCTCGAGAAGGACGCCGCGGCCTGCTCGCGCGGCCGTTGCGGCGAACTCCGCCTGAACGGCCGGGGGTACTGCGAACGCGACGGCTTCGCAGGCGTCGAGGAGGGCCTCGTACGACGGGAACGCCGGGACACCCCATCGAGCAGCCAACTCCGTGGCCGCTTCTGGGCGCCGTGTCCATACGCCGACCAACTCTGTCTCTGGCCCGGCTGCGAGCATGGGCGCGTGTACCTGTTCAGCCCAGGGGCCAGCTCCGACCAGGCCCACGCGAACGGGTGCGGGAACGTTCATTCGATCTCCTCCGACGGGGCATCCCCAGTGATTGCTGCAAGCAGGCTAGCCCGGTCGTACTCGCCAGCGAGACGGGGCTCACCCGCTCGCCCTTCCTTCATCAGCACGATGCGGTCAGAGAGTCGGAGCAGTTCGGTCAGGTCGTCAGAGATCAGGATGACGGACACACCCGATTTCGTCAGCGCATCGACCTGGTCATACAGCTCGACCGTCGCCCCCACGTCTACGCCGGCCGTCGGCTGGTCGAGGATCAGGACGGCCGCGTCCGCCGCTGTCGCCCGGGCGAACAGCGCCTTCTGCTGGTTGCCGCCGCTGAGAGCGCTGATCTCGACCCGCGGGTCACGGGGTCGGACAGCGAAGCGGTCCATGAGGTCTGCCACCCTCTGGCGGCGCAGGCGAGTCCGTACGAACCCGAATCGGCTCAATCCGCGGGAGAGCGCTGCGACTGCGACATTCTCCGCGATTGGACGGGTGCTGAGGATGCCTTCCGTCTTGCGGTTCGCGGGCAGCATCAGGATGCCCGCGGATAGCGCCTTCTTGGGGCTGTTGGGGAGGCCCCGGAACGTCTTGGTCTCGATTCGCCCTCGCCTGCGGGATTCGCTCTCGCCGACGATTGCCCGGGCCAGGTCGGTGCGGCCCGATCCTTGCAGGCCGGCGAAGCCGAGCACCTCGCCCCGGTGCAGTGTGAAGTCCACGGGGTCGAACACACCGTCCACGGTCAATCCGTCTACGACGAGCGCGACCTCGCGGTCGATGTCCGTGGACTCGAGGTTCTGTCGCGCGCTGATCTCGATTTCGCGGAACTTGTCCCCGACCATGAGGCGCGCGAGCTCGTGAACCGTTAGGTCTGCCAGTGGCTGCGAGGCCACCAGATGACCGTCGCGCAAAACCGTGACCCGGGTCGCGACCGAGAAGATCTCCTCGAGAAAGTGGGAGATGTACACGATGGCGACACCCCGGTCAGCCAGGCCTCGAATGATGCTGAACAGTCGGTCTCGCTCTTCGGACGACAGGCGAGCTGTGGGCTCGTCCATCACGAGGACTCGCGCCTTGCGGGACACAGCCTTCACGATTTCAGTCAGCTGCTGATCGCCGACACCGAGCAAGCCGACCGGAGTATCGATGGGGAGGTCGATGCCCAGAGACTTCGCGTCTTCCGCGGATCTGCGGGTGAGCTTCCGGTGGCTGATGGAGCCCGGCACCCCGAGCGAGGGCTCACGTCCGAGAGCGATGTTCTCGCCGACGGTCAGGTCGGGGGCGAGCGCGAACTCCTGGTAGATGACCGCGATGCCCTCGTCGAGCGCCTTGCGGGGCGAGGTCATCGAGACAAGGTCGCCGGCAACAGCGATTTCGCCGCCGTAGTCGGGGTATAGGCCGGCGAGGATCTTCATCAAGGTGGACTTACCGGCGCCGTTCTCCCCGACAAGGGCATGCACCTCGCCCGGCTGGACTGCGAAGTCCACGCCATGCAGAACTCGCCCACCTGGGAAGTCCTTCGTGATCTGGTCCATGACCAGGGCTGCTTCCCCGCGCCCCCGGCTCCCGGTGTTGTCAGACCGGGAGCCGGGCGCGGTGGATGCGCCGGCGGATGCAACTGTCGCGTCCACGGAAGTCCTTCCTCAAGTGGTGAATGGATCAGTAGGGCTCGATGTCGCCCAGGTCGTCCTTCGTGATGATTTCGTTCTTGCTGTAGTCGCGCGGCTGGGGGACCTTGTCCTTGTCTCCGCGGAGCCAGTTGACGGCGTCTTCCACCGACTTGTAGCCCTGCTCGTACGGGTCCTGCCAGATGGCTACGTCGATCAAGCCGCTTTCGATGCCGGGCGCGACCGCCTTCGGGATGTCGCCGACGATCCATTTCACATCGTCACGGCCGTTCTCGTGAGCCCACTGGGCCGGAGCGATTCCCTCGGGACCCTGGTCGACAATCATGTCGATCTCGCCCGGTCCGAATCGGTTGAGGAAGTCCTGGCCGACGGTGAGCGCCTGCGCGTTGTCCCAGTTGGCGGTCTGCTCGGCGAGGATCTCCACATCCGGGCACTTCTCCTTGATGCCATCGTTCAGACCGGTCTGTCGGTCCAACTGCGGCGACGAACCGAGGATGCCCAGGATGACGGCGATCTTGCCCTTCCCGCCGAGTTCCTCGCAGACTGCGTCGGCCATGGTCTTGCCGAACGTCACGTTGTCGGATCCGACGTAGGTGATGACCTTGTCGTCCTCGATGACGGTGTTGTTGGCGATGACCGGGATGCCTGCCTCATGAGCTGCCTGGAGTGCCGGAACGATCCCGACCCCGTCGGACGTGGTCACGACGAGAGCATCCTTGCCCTGGGCGACGAACTGCTGGATGATCGCGATCTGCTGCGCGAGGTCTCCCTGTCCGTTCTGGACGTCCACCGTGACGCCCAGGTCCTCGGCCGCCTGCTTCTCCCCCGCGACCATCGGGGTCATGTAGGGAACGGTCGTGTCGAACACGAGAACACCGATGTCGTAAGACTCATCGCCGCCCGCTGAGCCTTCGGGCGAAGCTCCTCCGGACGCGCAACCCGCGACGGACAGGGCAACTGCTGTGGTGAAGATTCCGATAGCGGCCAGCCGCTTTGCAAACTTCGTTGTCATGCCACACCTCCACTTGACTTTCTCTGATAGCTGTCAACCCCGACCGCGAGCAGTACGACTGCTCCCGTGACTGCGGGCTGCCAATACGGCGATACGCCGTAAAGATTGAGGGCGTTAGCGAGGACACCCAGAAGGAGCGTGCCGATGACGGCGGAGTGCACTCCGCCGGTGCCGCCCCGAAGAGGTGTGCCGCCGACAACCACGGCCGCGATGGCGGTGAGTGGCCACGTGGTGCCCGCCGTCGGCTGGCCGATGCTGGTCTGGCCGAGGAGAACCAACCCGGCCAGTCCGGCGAGCGTGCCGCCCACGATGAAGGTGAACAGGAGCACACCCTGCACCGGCACACCAGCCAGACGGCTTGCCTCGCGACTAGAACCGACGGCGTAGACGTAGTGGCCGATCTTCGTCCATTTGAGGACTACGAAGATCAGCAGCGCGACTCCGGCGAAGACGATGGCGGGAATCGGGATCCCAGCGATCTTCCCGAGACCAAACTGTGTGAACTCGGGCGGGATACCGGAGATCGGGGCAGCGTTCGTGGACGCGTAGATGATCCCGAGAATGATGGTGCTGCTACCGAGCGTCGCCACGAACGGGGTGATACGGGCACGGGAGACGAGCAGACCGTTGAAGGTACCGGCGACGAGGCCCACGGCGATTCCGCCGAGGACTCCCAACGGGATGGAGCCGGTTCCGGTCATGATGGCAGCGCCCGCCATCGTCGATGCCGCGCCAATAGCGCCGACTGAGAGGTCGAATCCACCCGCGATGATCATGACGGCCATACCGCACGCGACGATCCCGATGATGGAGCTCTGCTGCAGGATGTTCAGCAAGTTGTTCGGTTGCCGGAAGCTCTCGTTGGTCACGAGGAAGATGATGAGCATGACCACGAATGCTGTGAGCATGCCGTAGCGCAGTCCGAAGTTCTTGAGGCTGCCTGCGGTGGGGCGGCCTGCCGGCGCCTGTCGCGCCGCGTAGTTTGCGGTGGCGACGGTCTCGGTCTTCGTCGCCTGAGCGGGTGATCTCATGGGGATCCTTTTTCCTTCGCCGGTGGGCGGCGTCCGGGCTTCGGAAGGCGTCCCGCTCCGCGGGCAACTTCCTCGTTGCTGGAATGGTGTTCTGATTTCGAACTAGGTTCAGGCTAACTTGGAATGACATTCCAGTCAAGAATTAGTCCGCAAAAGGGGTGCTGCAGGCCTCCGCCCGCAGCACCCCTTCGGGGCGTCAGGTCATCCAGCGGCCGCCGGTGACGTTGAGAGACTGCCCGGTGAGGAATGAGGCGTCGTCGGAGCACAGGAAGCTCACGACATTCGCGATGTCCGTCGGCTCGGTAGCGCGGCCCATGGGTACGACGTCGGGGAGGTGGCTGAACGTGTCGCTGACATCAGCACCGTCCAGCGCGGCGCCTTCCTTCGCGATCTGCTTCATCATGTCCGTGTTCATGATGGCCGGGCAGATGGCGTTGACCGTGACGCCCGTGCGGGCGAGCTCAACGCCCGTCGCCTGGGTCAGTCCCACGACGCCGAACTTGGACGCGCAGTAGTGCGCGATGTTGGCTTCACCACGCTTGCCCACATCCGACGCGATGTTCACGATGCGCCCCCATCCCGAGGATGTGAGGTGCGGCAGCGCGGCGCGAGTGAGCAGGTACGGGCCCTTGAGGTTGATGTCGAGAACGCGGTCCCATTCGGCTTCGTCGATCTGCTCAAGCGGGAGGATGGAGATGACACCCGCGTTGTTGATGAGAACGTCGATGGTTCCGAACCGTTCGACGACGCTGTCGACGAACTCCGCAACGGATGCTGCCGAGGCAACATCGACGGAGAAACCTGCCGCCCGCACTCCGGTCGACGCCGCGATCTCCTGCGCGGCCTGGTCCGCGGACTCGGTGCGGACGTCACCAATCACGACATCGAACCCGTCCTCGGCCAGCCGCTGTGCGATGGCCCGCCCCGCGCCCCGGCCCCCGCCGGTGATGACGGCGACGCGTCCTTCTGCATGTGTCTTGCTCATGTACTTCTTCCTCTCTTCAGTGAGATTTATCGCGCGAGTACGCCCGCGTCGATGGGCCAATTGCATCCGGTCACGGTTCGGGCCGCGGACGATGCGAGAAACACGGCAGCTGCCGCGACGTCTTCAGGCTCGTTGATGCGTTGCAGCGTCCCTTTGGACAGAAGCTCGGCACGCGTTTGCGGGTCTTCGAGCGCGGGACGGGCAAGCTCTGTGTTCGTCACGGCCGGGGACAGCATCACGACCCGCACCCCGTGCGTCCCGAGCTCGATGGCTGCGGTCCGAGTCAGCTGCAGCACCGCGCCCTTGCTCGCTGCGTACGCGGCATAGTCTGCGCGTCCACGCACAGCGAGGTCCGAGCCGATGTTGATGATGACGCCGTAGCGCTGATCCACCATCCGCCGCCCGGCAGCACGGATCATGAGGAAGACGCCGCGAACGTTCGCGTTCATGACTCGGTCGAAACTGGCGATGTCGGTGTCCAGGATCGGGGAGGTTTCCAGAAGGGCCGCGTTGTTGACGAGCACATCCACGGTGCCGAAGTGCGCTGCGGTCTGTTCGACCATTCGCTCGGCGTCTTCTTCATCAGCAACGTCGCCGGCGACCGAGAACGCTTCGCCGCCGTTCGCTTCGATCCGTGCGCGGGTCTCCACCGGCTCGTGTCGAGCGGCGATTGCAACCCTGGCCCCAGCGTCGGCTGCGGCCAGAGCAATAGCAGCTCCGATGCCTCTCCCCCCGCCGGTGACCAGAACGACGCGATCCTGCAGAGGACGAACGTCCGTCACCGTCTCAGCTCTCATTCGTGTAGAACGGCGTGCGCGGACCGACGTGAACATGGAAGGTCTTCGACACGAGGTACTCCTCGAGTCCACGCCTTCCCTTCTCGCGAGCGTTGCCCGACTCCTTGTAGCCGCCGAACGGCAACTGTGGGGAACCATCGTTGGCCGTGTTGATCCACACGGTTCCGCTGCGCAGGGCGCGGCCCATCTGGATGGCACGGTCGATGTTCTTCGTCCAGACCCCGTTGGCGAGGCCGTACACGGAGTTGTTGGCCAACTCGATGGCCTCGGCGTCCGTTGAGAAGCGCGCAGTCACGAGAACCGGACCGAAGATCTCCTCCTGGAAGACCTTCAGGTCGGGGCCGACGTGGTCGAGGATCGTCGGCGCAACGAACAGGCCGTCCTCTGCGCTCTCCACCACGACACGCTCACCCCCGGTAACGAGCGTCGCGCCGCTCTCGGTCCCCGATGCGATGTACGACAGCACGGTTTCCATGTGGGACTCGCTGATCATCGCGCCGATGTCGGTTCGCTCGTCGAAGATGTCCCCGACACGGAGGCTCTCTGCGCGGCGGGCGAGGCGCTCAACAAACTCATCCGCGATGGTGTCCTGCACCAGCAACCGGGTGCCTGCAATGCAGGTCTCTCCCTGGTTGTAGTAGACGCCGAACAGTACCCCGTCTACGGCGTCGTCGAGGTTCGCATCGTCGAAAACGATGGTCGCGCCCTTTCCTCCCAGCTCGAACGACAGGTGCTTGTGGGTCTTGCTCGCCGTGGCAGCAATCTGGTGCGAGACCTCTGTTGACCCTGTGAAGGAGAGAAAGTCGATGTCCTTGTGCGCGGCAAGGTACTGGCCGATGACCGACCCTTTGCCCGTGATCACATTCACCACGTTTGCCGGCACCCCGGCTTCGAGTGCCAGTGCGGACATCTCCAGCGCTGTTCCAGAGGTGAGCTCGGCCGGCTTGACGACGACGGTGCAGCCAGCAGCGAGGGCGAAGGGGACCTTCTGCGAGTAGATGATGGCCGGGAAGTTCCACGGCACGATGGCGGCAACCACGCCAACCGGCTCTTGAAGGACAACGCCGAGGTCCACGCCGTGCACCCGGTCGTATGCCTCGCCCCGGATCTCGAACGCCAACGTCCCGGCGTACTCGGTGAGGTCGATGGCGCCCTGAATGTCACCGCGGGCGATGCGAATCGGCTTTCCGACCTCAGCTGCTTCGATCTGCGCGAGCCGTTCCTTGTTGGCGCGAATCAGTTCCGCCCAGCGCAGGAGGATGCGGCCCCGCTCAATGGGAGCCATGTTCGACCACCGTCCGTCATCGAACGCTTCCCGCGCTCCGGCTACTGCAGCTTCCGCGTCGTCGATGGTCGCGGAAGCGTAGCGGCCCGCAAGTTTACCATTGGCGGGATTGTGCCGTTCCGTGAAGTCACCGGCGTCAGGCGTCCAACGCCCGTCGATGAGATGCGTGTAACTGCGAACCTCTGATGTTGTGCTCACGGCGGTCCTCTCCCTCATTGGCTGGTCCTCACTCCTCGTGACCTCGGTCAACATAGCACTTCTGGAACGGTATTCCAATCTTGTTCGGTGTTATCGTTACGGCAGATTCTCTCGCCGTCGAGGCGAGAAGAGGGAGGTTGAGTGTGGCCAGTGCATTCGAACGCGGGCTTTCCATCGTGGAGTTGCTCGCTGGCAAAGAGGCCGGGCTCCCTCTGCATCAGATTGCCGACACGCTCGTAATACCCCGCAGCGCGGCTCATCGCCTCCTGGCCGAACTCATCGACGCGGGGTTCGTCCATCAGAAGGGCGAGATGGGGAACTACGCCCTCGGGCTCAAGATCGCCGCACTGGGTCTGCGCCACCTGGCCGCGAACGACCTGGTGAGTGTGTCGAAGCCGATCCTCGATTCCTTGGCCGAGCGCTCGCAAGAGCTGGTAAGACTCGCCATGGTGGACACCGACAACAACACAATGGTATGGGCGGTGAAGGCCCAGGGCATGCGCTCCGGACTTCGCTACGACCCCGAGTCTGGCGTCGCGGTGACCTTGAGCTGCTCGGCCACAGGTTTGGGCTGGATGAGCTTCATTCCTGAGCAGGAGGCACTGACCCGCATCCTGCAGCAGGGCATCGGTTCGCGAGAAGACTTCGCTCCGAACGCTCCCCAGACGATTGACGAGCTCCGCGAAATCATGGAGACCACTCGCAAACAGGGGTATGCCATCGCGATAGACATGTATACCCGCGGGATCGGGTCCGTGGCGGCGCCAGTGTTCGATGGCGACTCGGTCGCCGGAGTGTTGAGTGTCGCGGGGCCGACGGCTCGGCTCGACGAAGCTCGCCTTCGTGAACTGAGCGTGCCTCTGCGAGAGGCTGCACAAGAGCTCACGACGCTCCTGGAACAGACCGCTGGCGCGCTCGACGGCCGCGTCATGGACGGCGCCTGAGTGGGGCTCACCGGGTCCTGAGATTCCGGCGAATGTGGGCGGCGTGGTGACGCCGACGCATTCGAGATTCGACTTCGGGGACCGCTGCCCACGCAGTCGCGGATGAGACGCCCCCCGAGGGGAGAGGCCGCATCAAATGGACGAGAACCCCGGCGACGCGTTGCGACGCATCGCAATCAAACTTGCCGCAATCGCGGAGACCGGCCTAGGGTTCGCCGACGATCCATTCGACCGTGGTCGCTATGTCGATGTCGGCAAGCTTGCGCACGAGCTCATGGCAGCGGTCTGCTCTAGGCCCCTGCCGGCATTTGACTACGAGATTGCTTTGGCAGCCGGTTACGCGACGCCGAAGGTCGATGTGCGCGCGGGCATCTTCGACGAGGAAGGCAACGTCCTCCTCGTACGCGAATCCGCGGACCACGGGCTCTGGACGCTGCCAGGCGGGTGGGCTGATGTTTTGGAGACACCGAGGGAGGCTATCGAGCGAGAGGTGCTGGAAGAGGCGGGCGCCCACGTACGGGCAGTGCATCTGGCAGCTGTAGTGGACCGCGAACGCTGGCCGCACACTCCCGCCTACGACCGGCACATTTACAAGCTGCTGTTCGTCTGCGAACTCCTGCAACCCGTCTCTGCGGATTTCGAGAGCAACGAGACAAGCGGGATTGGATGGTTCTCGCTGGACGACCTTCCGCCCCTCTCGACCGCTCGGGTCCTGCCCGAGCAGATCGCACTTCTTCATCGGCACTGGTCACAGCCGGCACCCGCGTTCCTCGACTAGTTTGAGCACCCCCGTGGCGCTCTTCGTGACGACCTCGGCCCCACCTTCACGACTCCACGTCGACACCGGCCCGAGATGGGCGCGACATCCCGACCCGCTACGGGGCCGGACTCGAAACTACTTGCGCGTGGCGTGTTGGGCAGCCAAGAAGCCGAACGTCAGCCCGGCGCCGACCTGGCATCCTGCACCCGGATATTCGGCTGCCATCACCGAGTCTGCATCGTTGCCGCACGCGTAGAGACCAGGAATCGGCTGTCCGGTGGCATCGACGACCCGCGCGTCCTTATCCGTTTTCAGCCCGGCGGCGGTACTCAACGGGGTTGGGACCACAGCGAGCGCATAGTACGGGGGACGAGATATCGGGCCCAGGTTGGGGCTTGGACGATGCTGAGGGTCGCCGTACTGTAGCCCGAACGAGCTCGAGCCTTTTCCGAAGTCTTTGTCGAGGCCGTCGGCCGCCGCCACATTGCTCTCGCGGACCGTGGCTTCAAGTCCTGCAGGATCCACCCCGATGCGTTCGGCGAGCTCCGCAATGCTCGACGCCTCGATGATGTATCCCTGCCGTACATAGCGACGTCGCACCGCGGCGGGAACCATGGGGCGGATAAGACCCAGCCCGTACCGGCGCAGCGTCTGCTGGTCGAGGACCAGCCACGCGGGAACCGCTTCGTCGCCGGCGCGCTGCGCGTCATACATCGCCCGGGTGAAGCGGTGGTACGACACGGACTCATCGACGAAGCGGCGCCCCGACTTGGCCACCGCGATAATGCCTGGTTTCGCCCTGTCCCAGATGTGGGGAAAGACCGCCAGCGATCCGTCGCGACGAGTCCCGACTGACGACGGGAACCAGAAGGCGTTGTCGCCGTGGTCGCCAATCACCCCGCCCGCCTCCACGCCGAGAGCGAGCGTTTCGCCCGACGCCCCGACTGCCGCACGCGTGTACTGGGGGGTGGGTTTCGGCAGCAGCCGTTCCCGCCACTGCCTTCCAGCAGCGAATCCCCCACCTGCGAGCACTACGCCGCGCGTGACATTGATGGTCTGTTCCCGTCCGTCGGATTCAACAACCGCACCGCTCACTCGGCCGTCTTCTATGAGGAGTCGCTTGACGTTTGCGTTCAGTCGCACCTCACCACCACGTTTGAGGAGCTGGTAGTAGAGAGTGCCGACCAGAGCATTCCCCATCGTCAGCCGAGTCCCGCGGGGGTACCTCAGGATGTCGAATAACCATCGCCAGCCCAGGCGAAGGGCGAGCAGCACCGCCTTTGGCGAGGCGTGGAAAATGCCCATGAGATCGTTGACCTCGGCTCGGCGCACCATCAGGCTGCCGCCGAAGAGCGCGAATTCTGGAACTGGCGGACGGATGTGGCTGAACCGGTCCCGCCCCAGAGTGCGCCCATCGAACGGTTCGGGCTCGAGTGCTCTCCCCACGCCCGCGCCGGGCAGTTCCGGGTGGTAGTCCACAACAGTGCGGGAGTGCCGGAACGTTACCCCCAGACGGGAAAGACGTTCCAGCATCGTCGGACCGACGGCCAGGTACTGCTGACGAAGTTCCTTGGGCGCCTTGTCACCGACGAGTGCGTCGAGGTACTTCTCGCCCGCCCCACGATCCCCGTCCGCGTCATCCCCAAACAGCGAATGGCCCGGCATCCAGCACGTCCCCGCACTGTACGCAGTTGTCCCGCCCAGATACTCCGTCTTCTCCAACACCACGGCTCGAAGGCCGTTGTCTGCGGCCACCAGGGCGGACGCGAGGCCGGCTGCCCCAGCACCGATGACGAGGAAGTCAACGGACTCCGGGAAATCAAAGTTGCCGGTCATGATTGCTCGCCTGTCGCCGACGCGAGCGTGGCAAGCAGATCGCGGGCAGCGCGCAGATTCACCGCAACGAAGTCCACGTCCGACATCCGCTCGCGGAGCGCGGTGTTGGGCACCTCCACGCTCACCGGGATGCTTGGCGGCGCGAACCGTACGAACTTCGCGAGCGGCAGTTCGCCGGCTCCGACGGGCAAGCGGTTCGAGCGCGACTCCGTGGAGAGCGCAAGGATGCCCCCGTCCCCCGGAGCGTCGGCCGGGGCGTCGCAGAGTTGCAGGACGGGGAACAGGTCCGCCTCGACGTCGGCGACGGTGTCGAACGGCGTGTGGGCGCGCGTGAGATGAAGGGGATCGACGAGAACAGCCGAACCTGTCGCGCGTGCCGCGGAAAGCGCCTCCGACAAAGTGCTGAGGCGCTGGTAGCTGATTGGCTCGAGCGCAGGCCGGATGCCATGTGCGGCGGCATCGGCTGTGAGAGCAGCGAGATTGTCGAGAGCGCGGCTGCGATCTGAGTCCGATATGGCGACCGACAGCAGGGACGCTCCGAGAAAGGCGCCCGACTCCAGCGCGGGCAGCCAGTCGTCTCGTCGGATTGTCTCATCAAGGAGGACGAACTCTATGTCGAGGACGTGCAGGCCAGTGTCACCGAGTCGGGTTGCCGTTTCGCGGAGAGTTCGCGAGCGCGGTTCCATGTCGAGGCTCGGATCGTTCGCGTTGAAGGGCTTCACGCGCACGCCGAGGAAGTCAGCGCCGGCCTCCGATGCGACGGTGACCGCTTCCGGTGCGGGTAGTGGGGCGAGCGTGAGATATGCGATGCCCATCTCACGGTTCGAGCCCGTAGTGCCGGACGGCGACTGTGGGCGCGCGTCGTGCTCGTTCACGTTCATGTTCGCTCGCTCTCCTCGAAACCTGCGGCAGCGAAGGTTCGTCAGCTTAGTCAGATCTTTGGTACGTCGATCACAACTGGAATACTATTCCAATCATGACACATTCTTTGCTTCGCGTCGGTATCGTTGGGGGCGGCTTCATGGGCCGTCGCCACGCTGAGACGCTTTCGCGTTCGACTGACTTCGCTCTTGTCGGAGTCGCTGATCCCTACTCGCGTGAGCTGGCCGACGCGGTGGGAGTGCCAGCTTTTAAGACCCATGAGGCGATGATGGACGCGGGGCTGGATGCCGTGATTATCGCGAATCCAAACGATGCCCATGTGCGGACGACCATCGATGCACACGAGCGCGGAATCGCCGCCCTGGTGGAAAAACCACTCTCGACCTCGTCGCCGGCGATGGCGCCGCTCCTCGCGATTGAGAATGTGGGTGCTCCGGTCTTGGTCGGGCACCACCGTCGTCATCATCCATCTGTGGCGGTTGCGAAGAAGCTCCTGACCGACGGTGCCATCGGAGACGTGCTGACCATCAATGGAATGTGGACGGCTCGAAAGGCCGACTCCTACTTCGCCCCTGACTGGCGACGCGCGCCGGGCTCAGGCGTGGTCCTCATCAATGCAGTGCATGATCTCGATCTGTTCCGCACACTCTTCGGCGAGTTCCGCTCGGTCAGCGCGCAGTATTCGTCGCGGACTCGCGGTCTGGCGGTTCCCGATACCGCGACTGTGACCTTCGAGACAGAGTCCGGCGCGCTGGGTACCTACATCTGCTCGGATGCCGCGGTGTCTCCCTGGACATGGGATCAGGCAACCGAGGATGAAGACGCCTTCCCCTTCAGACCTGGTGCCGCGTGCTACTTCGCTGCGGGGACGCATGGGTCGCTGACATTCCCGACTCTGGAAGTGCACCGCCATCCTGGAGTCGAAGACTGGAACCATTCGTTGTCGGCCGAGTATGTCGCCGTGTCTCGCGGCGACTCCTATACGCGGCAGCTTGCCCACTTCGCACAGGTCGCGCGCGGTGAGGTTCCGCCCGCTGTGCTCATCTCCGATGTCGCCCGGACAATGCGGCTCATGGACGCCGTTCAGGAGTCGGCAGCAACCGGACTCACGGTCCAGGTCGCTGCCACACCCGCCTAGACGAACATCGGCCCTCCCCGCCGTGGCGGGGAGGGCCGATGTGTTGTTTCAGGCGAACTGCGGCCGTCGCTTCTCAATGAACGACGTGATGCCCTCCCGACCCTCGGGCTCGAAGAGGGTGTGGTCGATGAGGGATGTCAGCGCGTCGCGCACGACGGGAATGCACTCGTTGATGAGGGTGCGATTGGCGAACGCCTTGCTCGCTGCCACCGCCTCCGGTGCGTTGCCTGCGATGGATGTCGCAACCTCGAGCGCCCTCTCGAGCAGCTGGTCGTCCGGGACCACTGTCGTTACGAGTCCGGCCTCGTGAGCAGTGCGCGCGTCGATGGGCTCGGAGGTCAGCGTGAGGTACTGGGACATCCGGCGTCCACCGCCGTGGCTTGCGGAGCCGAGGTAGACGGTGGCCCACAGTCCGATCTTGGTCTCCGGCAGCTGGAACCGGCAGGACTCCCCCGCGATGACAACGTCACAGAACTGCAGAAGCTCCAGCCCCGCGCCGAGCGCCATCCCGTGGGCCGCCGCCACAATGGGCAGGCGGCTGGAAGCGAGCGCGGCCAGCGCTGGGACCATCAGATCGAGGAAGTACGCGCGCGCGTCCCCCTTCCCCGCGAAGCGGCTGGTCTCCTTGATGTCGTTGCCCGCGCAGAAGGCTCGACCTTCCGCGGAGAGCAAGATGGCTCGGACACCGGGGTCATCTTCCGCCACGCGCAGTTCGGTGAGCAGCGCCGTCCACTGTGCGGTGTTCAACGCATTGAGGCTGTCGGGGCGGTCGAGGATGAAGTGCCGGACAGGTCCGCGGGTTTCGATTTTCATTTGTCATCGCTTTCGAAGTAGGTGGCTGGCATGAGGCGAGTGTCATGGGCGGTCACGGGGAAGCCACAGTGCGCGGCAACATCTCGCTCGAAGTCGACTCCGGGCGCAAGCTCCACGAGTTCGAGACCGTTGTCTCCGAGAGCGAAGACAGCCCTCTCCGTCACGATGTGAACTTCCTGTCCGCGCGCTCTGGCCTGAGTGCCTGAGAAGGTGATCTGCTCGACATGGTCGACAAACTTCGCGGTGCGGCCCTCCTGGTCGATGGAGATCTGGCCGTCGGTGAATGAAGGCCGAAGCCCACCCGCTGTGAACGAGCCACAGAAGACGACACGACGAGCGTTCTGAGTGATGTCGATGAACCCACCAGCACCCATGATCTCGCCGTTGTAGAGGGAGACGTTGACGTTGCCCTCTTGGTCCGCCTGCGCGAACCCGAGGAAGGCGATGTCGAGCAGCCCACCCTGATAGAGGTCGATGATGTTGGGCATCGTGAGCAACGAGTCGAAGTTCATCGAGGCGCCGAACGTCATGCCAAGCGAGGTCACTCCACCAACGACGCCGTGTTCATTGGTCATTGTGATCTGGTCGAGCATCTTCCGCTCCTGCAGGACCGACGCAACCCCGTCGGGGACACCGACTCCGAGGTTGACGACGTCACCTGGGCGCACCTCAGCGGCTGCCCGTCGCGCAATCACCTTCCGCCAGGAGAAAGGCATGGGTGCGAACGCTTCCTCTGGCAGACGCTCGTTGCCGGCGAGCACATCGTTCTGCTCGGAGACATACGTTTGCCATTGCTCCGGGTACTCCACGAGTGCGTCAACGAGCATGGCCGGAATGCGTGCCCTACGCGGGTGAAAGCGCTCGTCCAGGATCGATTTGACCTGCAGGTACGCGCGCCCCGTGCCCTCGCCTCGACCGCGGCGCACCGCCATGCACGTCTCCAACGTGTCCAGGTAGGACGGCTCGTTGTCGTAGGCGATGTTGCCCGCCTCGTCCGCGTAGCTGCCTCGGACGAATGCGAAGTCCAGCGGAATCGACCGATAGAAGAGATACTCCTCCCCGTCGATCTCCGTCACCTCGACGAGCTCCGCCGTGGAGATTTCGTTCAGCCCGGGTCCACCCAGGCGGGGATCGACGAAAGTGCCGAGGCCGGTCTTGGTGAGGAGTCCCGGCCGGCCGGCAGCCGTGTCGCGGAACAACTGGCTGAGAACGCCGAGAGGGACGTTGTACGCCTCCAGTTGGTTCTCGCGGATCATCTCGCCGATGTGGGTGCTGTTTCCCATGTGGCCGCCGATGATGCGCTTGATGAGACCGGGCTGCGCCAGGTAGCTCATACCGCGGGAAATCTTGTCACCCAGGCCCATGCTGTGAACGATGGTGAGATCGCGCGGATGGCCCTCGGCTCGATATCGCTCGCCGAGCGCCATGATGAGCGCGTCAGGCTCGAGCACGCCCCCACCGGACCCTGCGATGGCGACCGTCGCACCGTCTGTTATCTCCGCGACGGCCTCTTGCGGAGTCAGACGGCGAGGGCCGACGCCCACGGATCCGGACGGTGTCGGTTGAACGAGAGTCATTGCATCTCCCTTGAATGCTGGACAGGCGTCGACCACACTAGCATTATTGGAACTGCATTCCGGACTAGAAAGAAGTTTGTTTTTGGAGAATCGTTTGGCTCCTAGAGCGATGGGAATCGAGTACCTCACGTTCGTCGGCATGCCGCCTGAGGAGTTCATCTTGCTGGCGGCGGAGGCCGGATACGGCGCGCTCGGCCTCCGGCTGCATGGGGCAGATCCTGACGAGACCGTCCCCGACCTCAGGGTGGGACGTCCGCGTCATCGGGAGGTGGCCTCCCGGTTGGAGGACACCGGACTTGCGGTCCTCGACATCGAAGTGTTCGCGGTAAAGGCGGCCACGGATGTGACGAAGTGGGAGCCCCTCCTCGAGTCGGGGGCAGCACTCGGGGCGCAGTTCGTCAACGTTGTTGCGGACGATCCAGATCTGGCCCGATTGACCGCCTCACTTCACACTCTTGCGGACATCTGTCGGCCGCTCGGGCTGACCCCCGCGCTTGAGCCGATGGCCTGGAAGACTGTGAGCAGGCTGTCCGTTGCGAGCAAGATCGCGGGAGAAGCGGGAATACGCGTCCAGCTGGACACCCTTCACCTCCACCGTGCCGGCGACACGGTCGACGACGTCCGCGCCCTCGACCCATCCATCTGGTCATACGTGCAGTGGAGCGATGCCCCAGCTATCGCCCCGAGCGACATTCCGCTGGAGTTGCGCTCGGAGGGCCGTTCAGCTCGGCTTGCGCCCGGCATGGGGGGCTTGCCGTTGCAAGAGCTCAGGAACGCGCTTCCCGCCCATCTACTGTGGGCGACAGAAGTCCCGTCGGCATCCAATCGCGCGCGGGTTGGCGATCTGCAGCATGCGCGGGATGTTCGTGAGGCAACCGAGGCGCTGTTCCGATGACGTCGATCCACGCGGACGCTCTGCTCTTCGACATGGATGGCACTCTCGTCGACTCCACGGAGCTAGTCGAGTCGATCTGGCGAGCCTTCGCCAGCCGGAACGGTCTGGATTTCGCGGAGGTAATCGAGTTCGCCCATGGGCGACCGACATCAGCGACCGTCCGTCGGTTCTCAGACGATGATGCGCACTTCGCTATCGAGATGACCCGCATCACGGACGAAGAGATCGCCGGGTCCGACGCCGTCCGAGAGGTTCCGGGTGCAGCGGACTTCATCGGCAGCATTGGGCGCGACCGGCTCGCGGTCGTCACGTCCGCCAGTCGACAGATCGCCGTCCAGCGTCTGGTTGCGACCGGCATCGCCGTACCCGACGTCCTCATCACCGCTGACGACGTAGCTCAAGGCAAGCCTTCACCGGAGGGCTATCGGGCGGCTCTTCGTCAGCTGAGCGCGGCCGCGTCAGAGTCGGTTGTGTTCGAGGACGCTGAAGCGGGACTGCTCGCAGGTATAGCCAGCGGGGCGCGCACGGTGGTCGTCGGGGACTACGCCAGCGACTCGACTGCAGGCCTTCTCCGGATACCGGACTTTCTCAATCTCGAAGCGCAGATGCTCCGACGAAAGGTGGTCATCACATGGCTGTGAACAAGACCGGCGGAAGCTCCGCCCCCGTGGCGGTGGTGACCGGGGGAACTCGTGGCATTGGGTTGGCCATTGCCGAAGCACTCGTCGCGGAGGGCATGCAAGTGGTCACCGTCGGGACCAGCGAACCCACGACTCGTCCCGCGAACATGACGTTCCATCGGTGCGACATCAGTGCTGAGGACGAGGTGACCGCGCTGGCGGCAGCTGTCGAGCACCAGTACGGCAGCGTGGATGTTCTGGTCAACAACGCGTCCGTGTCGGCTCGTGCCGCGCTCGCTGAGACGACGCTCGAAGACTGGACGCGTGTGCTCAGCGTCAACCTCACGGGGACCTTCCTCATGTGCCGAGCATTCGCCGGCCTGCTCAATGAGGGAGGTTCGATTGTGAACGTCGCCAGCCAGGCCGGGAAGCGTGGGGAGTCGCACATCCTCGCCTACGCGACATCGAAGGCGGGCCAGCTCGGGTTGACGAAGAGTCTTGCCCGTGAACTCGCTCCGCGCATCCGGGTGAACGCGGTGTGCCCGGCCGTTGTCGAAACTGACTTGATGTTGCAGCACTATGCGGCGTTGGCCGACCTGCGGCGGGTCGATGAGGAGGCTATCCGGGCTGAATACCTCGCCCCAATCCCGCTCGCGCGCCCGCAGTCCGCCGAGGCCATCGCGCAGGCGGTGGTGTTTCTATCGAGCGACCGCGCGTCTGAAATCACGGGCCAATGTTTGAGCGTCGACGGCGGGTTGGTGATGGAGTGAGTGTGCGACGGACAGCGCTTCTGGGCGGCGGAATCAGCTATTCGTTGAGCCCGGCGCTGCACGAACGGGCCGCGAAGCGGGCGAACATCGATGTGTCATACGTGCTGCTCGACGCGGAGGTGGAGAACCTGACCGGCGTCGACATGCTCCAGTACGCTGCCGACATGCGCCTGGTCGGGGCGAACGTCACCCAGCCGTTCAAAGAAGTCGCCTTCCACTCGGTTGACGACCTCGACCCCGTGGCAGAGGCCGTTGGAGCCGTCAACACCATCGTGTACGGCCCGAACGGGACGCAGGGGTTCAACACCGACGTCGACGGCTTCGGCGCGGAGCTTGACGACGGCATCGGCGATATCGCGGGCGGACGAGTAGTTCAGTTCGGGGCGGGCGGCGCGGGTGCCGCGGCCGCGTTCGCCACCCTCGAACGCGACGTCGAGCAACTGTGGATCATCGATCTCGACCTCTCCAAAGCGGCCCGCTTGGCCGAGCGTATGTCCCGGGCTTTTCCCGCTATGCAGATTCGCTCCGGAGACCGTGACCAGGTCGCCGAGGCGATGAAAGCCGCAACGGGTGTCATCAACGCGAGCACCATGGGTGCTGCCGCTCACCCGGGCACGCCCCTCCCCCCTGAGCACCTCCGAGAGGGGATGTGGGTGGCCGACGTCCTGTACGCGCCGGCTGAGACCGCTCTGCTCCGGGACGCGCGTGTTCGCGGCGCAACCACCGTAAACGGCGGTCGCATGCTGGTACACCAGGCCGCGTGTTCGTTCCAACTCTTCCACCACGTCCAGCCCGACATTAGTGCCATGTGGGCTGACTTCCAGAGCCTGATTGCAGAACGACGATGAGATCCTCAATCGCCACCGTCTGCCTTGCCGGCACGCTCGAGGAGAAGATCGAGGCCTGCGCGCACGCGGGGTTCGACGGTATCGAGATCATGGACATGGATGTGATCTCGAGCCGACTCTCACCTCGCGCCATCGGCGAGCTTGTTCGCTCGTTCGGTCTCACGGTCGAGCTGTTCCAGCCCATCCGTGACGTCGAAGGGGTCCAGCCATCCGCGTTCGCCGCGAACGCCCGCAGATTTGCCCGCAAGGTGGATCTGGCCGCCGAACTCGGTGCGCCCGGAGTACTGCTGTGCTCCAACGTGGGGACAGCAACGGAGCAGGATGACGCGCTCATCGCCGACCAACTCCACCAGCTTGGTGGCATCGCTGCCGCGTCGGGGCTCTGGGTTGCCTACGAGGCATTGGCGTGGGGCAAGTACGTCGCGACGTACGACCACGCGTGGCGCTTGGCGGCAGCAGCTGACCACTCAGCGGTCGGCACCTGCCTCGATAGCTTCCACATCCTGTCCATCGGCGACGACCTGTCTGAAATCGACACCCTCCCCGCCGACAGACTCTTCTTCTGCCAGATCGCAGACGCTCGAGGACTGTCTCTGGACCCTCTCACGCGCAGTCGACACCATCGACTTTTCCCAGGCCAAGGGGTGTTCGACTTGGCAGGTTTCGTACGGGCCGTGCAGACGGTCGGATACAGTGGCCCGCTATCGCTCGAAGTGTTCAACGACGTCTTCCGGCAGTCGGATACACGAACGACCGCGGTAGACGGCCTCCGCTCGCTCCGCTATCTCGAACGACTGACAAGCAGCACACAGCACCAAGCCACCGCAGCGAAATCGGTGGACGCCGTCTCGCTTACCTCAGCGCACCCGGCCATGGTGGAATCGCTGCTCGCGCTGACAGGGTTCACACGCTCCGCGCTCTCCCACGAGCACGAAAGCGTGTGGTTGCAAGCGGACGCGCAAGTAGTGGTGACTGAGGCGAGCGCAGACCGAGAACTGCCCATGGTAGGGGGCATGGCACTACGCGTCCCCGACGTCGCGGCCGCCATCGCGTCCGCTGAGGATCAACTTGGCCCCACGCGAACAGACGGTCCTGTGACCGAAGTCATAGCCCCGGATCGCACACGAATTCGATTCGTTTCATCGTCGACGGCCGGCGGTCAACCGAAAACGCCGGGCACTCTTGCGCCTATCGGCGTGGTGGCAATCGACCACATCTCGCTAGCTCAACCGTGGGACCGATTCGATGAAGGAGTGCTGTTCTACCGTGCCGTTGCCGGGCTCCGACCGCTCGTACCGGTGGACATCGCAGACCCCCGAGGTCTCATTCTGAGCCAGGCCCTAGAGAACGACGATGGGTCTGTGCGGCTCGTCCTGACGGTGGATCCGTCCGGCCTTCGACCCGAGAACAACCATGTCCCGCCCACGCATCTGGGGCTCCGTGTGACAGACATCTTTCACGCTGCGGAGGCGATGGCGGAGCGCGGTGTCGGAATGCTCCGGATTCCTGACAACTACTATGACGACCTTGCCGCTCGGTTCGAGTTGACCGATGTAGAACTCGAGCGACTCCGACGATCCAACGTCCTCTACGACGAAGACTCCTCGGGCGGCCGGTATTGGCAGTTGTACACACGCGCGTACGGGGACCTGTTCCTCGAACTTCTGCAAAGGGATGGCGGATACAGCGGCTACGGCGCGAGCAACGCCCCGGTTCGCCGGGCCGCCCAGCAGTCAACTTGGACGAGTGCTGACACAAGGAGAAGATGAGATGACAGATAAAGCGGTCGTAGTCACCCGCGATGGTGGTCGAGTGACGTTGGGCCTCAACCGGCCGTCAAGACGCAATGCCCTCAATGCGGAGTCGTGGTCGAGCATCTTGGACGAACTCCGCAGGGCGGAGGCGGACACGAACTCGCGCGTCGTGGTTATCCGTTCTGATGGTCCAGTGTTCTGTGCGGGGAACGACATCAAGGAGGCAGAAGTGTTCCCTACGCCCTCCGACGCGAAACGATACTTCCAGGACACCACGGTGCCCACTTTGGAAGCAATGGCGCGCAGCCCCTTGCCGATCATCGCAGAGGTCCACGGCGCGGCCCTCGGAAGTGGTGTCGAACTCCTTCAGTTCTGCGACATCGTCATCGCCGTCGACTCTGCGACCTTTCAACTCCCAGAAGCCCGACTCGGGCTGTGGGCGACGGTATTCGTCGGGTCGACGCAAAGTCTGGGCGTCCGGCGAGCCGCGCTAGAGCTGTCCCTCACCACCGAGCCTTACACCGCCCAGAGAGCCTTCCAATCTGGACTAAATACGCGCGTCGTTCCCGACCACGGCCTGCGGCAAGAGGTCGGCCTAGTGGTAGCCGGGCTGATGACGAAGGGCCGGGACGCGGTCGCCAAGAGCAAGCGCTACGCCAACCGTTCACTGATACGTGAAGGACTCGTCGCGGTGCGCGATGCGCTTGAGGAACACTGCGAAGTATCGATCTTCAGCGCTGACGGAATCGAAGGGGTCAGCGCGTTCATTGAGAAGAGGGCGCCAGTCTTCTCCTAGAGCTTCGACCGCCCTCATGTCATGGCGCGGGAGGTTTCTTCGACTCCGTGCTGCGGTACTTCAAGTGGGCACCGCCGTTCAACCCGAGACGAGTCCGCGCCTCCACTTCGCCAGCGATGAACGCCCTGCCGAAGTGGTAGATCTCGACGTAGAGGCCGAACATCAAAGCAAAGAGCGCCATCAAAGGAGCAAGCAGCCCGATGAAGAGCAGTGTCGGCCGCCACCATGTCAGATCACTCCACGCGAGTACCTCTTCGCCCTCCGGCGACGTGATGTACTGACCGGCCAGCAGGATGCTGAGCGGCCCTACCACCACGATGGTGATGGCCCAAAACACCTCTTGAGCTATCGCGGGCATCCTCTCCCTCGTCGCCACCAGAGAGATTAGGGCCTTCTCCTCCTCGTCGCGTGCGACGGTGTACGCCGTCGAGTTCTTCGCTAGGGACTCACGGATATTCCGCCACCGGTCGTACCTGCTCCCCGCGTTTGAGCGCTGGTAGATCTGGAACACGCTCCACGCGGCGGCACACAGGGCGCCGATGGCGACAAGAATCGACGCGGCCGCTGCGAAGTCCATGGCCTGACAGTAGGGGTCAGCGCCCCCGGCGTACAGAGGTGGGGGGCCGGACGCCGGCGACCGGGCCATCCACCACGCATAGTGGAATCATGACTTCGCCGGATGCCCCGAACGAGCTCGCTGCGTTCCTGGACGCTGTCGGCCAGACGATGTACTCGCCCGAGCACCTGACCGTGATGGCCCTCGCCGGCCCGCCGTCGGAGTCCTTCGAGGAAGAACGCGACGGTGCCGCCTGGCAGTACCAGGTGTCTGAACGCTCAGGCGTCACGCTGCAGTTCCGCGAGCAGGTGCTCGTCGCGGCCCTCATCCGCCTGGTCGCCGACGACGAGGATGCCGCCTATCCCGCGCTGGGCGCGCTGGTGCCAGGGCTCACCCTCCCCGCGAGCCGAGCCGACATCCGCGCGCACTACGGCGCCACACGCCACGAGGACCCCGACATGGACCTCTACCTCGTCGGCGACCACTATCTCCGCTTCGACTTCGTCGACGGCCAGAGCGTCGCGCTCACCGTCATCCTGCTCGGCGCCACCGCGTAGACACGGCCGTCACGCATAGACGATGCGTGACCACGACTTTCGACATCTCCTACGAATCCATAACCTATGCGCGCCCCTAGATCACGTTGCACGGCTACAGGTACTCGCCGACGGCGGAGTACCCGTTGACAAGCCACCGCGCCGGACGCCGTTCCCGGTCCTGTTGCATCCGCCAACTGAGGAACTGACCGTCTCGATAACTCGCGTCCACTGCTGTGTCGCGAAAACGACCGTTAGCGGGACAACCGCGGCGCGACGCGGATAGGTTTTCATGTCCGCTAGCCGCGTGTGTCAATACTCAGTCCCACAATCAACGTCCCGACAGGTGACAGGTGCGACGACTATCGGTACAGTCCCCCGTCGGGCGAGGTAATCGGCTACGCGCAGGCTTCGGCCAGCTACCGAAACACGCAACTGCAGCTCGATGCGATGCGTGATGCAGGTTGCTCCTGAATCTTCGTGGAGACCGTCTCGGCTACCTCCGACCGCCAGGAGAACGCCCACATGCTCGACCTCCTGCCGCTGGTGACACCGTCGTCGTGTGGCGTCAGGACCGCGTGGGAAGATCCCTCCGCGACCTGCTCGGCAGGACAGGGCGTGGTTCCGCGGCCATAGTCACCGGCTGTCGCCACGCTTGGTCTCAACATCGCGGTCGATTTCTCAGCTAGCCGAACGCATCTCAGCTTAGTGAGCAGATAGCAGGCGCTTCGAGTCCCGACACTAGCGCGCCAGCCCGCGTACCCGGTCCTCATAGCGCTTCCGCCGCTTCGCACGCACCTTTGCGAGGCCGGATCGTAGGGCAGACGTGCGTGCATTCTCAGAGACGGCCGTGGCGTCGTGTCTCGTAGTCTTACCCGCGAGAACTGCATCACAGAACTCGTCACCGCAGTAGGAGCACCAGACGCTTCGTAGAACTCGACCCTCCTGCGCGTCATCGGGCACATGCTCGATGGTCACGTTCTCCCAGAGTTCGGCGACTTCGCCGACGTCATCACCGGCGTGACCGCACGACGCAACGAAGTAGTCGTTGTTCTCGATCTCCACCCACACATCGCCTGTGACGATGAGCTCGCCGGCTTCGGCAGCCTGTGCGGCCTTCACCGCATAGTTGACGGGCTTGCCCGACCAGATCGGCTCTTGCTCGGCCGGGTTCCGAGGGGTACCGATGCGCTTGGCGAGTACACGCCCGCTGGCTACGCCAACCTTGTACCCGGTGGCCGGCGCATAGGGCCATTTCGCCTCGATCTTTGCGGTCAGGTGCTCGCTGAATGTCTTGACCGTGATGGCCGCACACATGGCGCGCTCGTATCGCCGCTCGCCCCAGAACAGGCCGAACGCTCCATCGCCTTGAATCTGAATGAAGTCCGCGCCGAAGTGATGAAGGACGCGCACGGCGTTGTCCGTCGAGGCCTCGTAGATGCTTGCGGTCGAAGCTGCGTGCTTGCCGGTACTCATCTTCGATGAGCCCTTGAGATCCACTGCCACCGCAACGACGTCGTCGAGCTTGTGCCATTCCCTTTTGTTTATCGGGAGTTTGTCGACATCGAATGTGTCAGCCGACTTCTCGACCACGTCGGGCGTCGACTTCAGTTCCTCGTCGATGTCATCACGGATCTCTTCGAGCAACTCGCTCAGACTCTTTGCCATGGTTCCTCCCCAGGAAACTCGTTCGGTGCCTGTACACATCGTGCCCGCGGCCTCGGACATCTCCCGCGCTAGGCATCCCCCCAACGCGGGTACAGCGGACGTAACAACGCGTCCTCAAGCCGTGCGACCGTCCGCAGGTCCGGCCAAGCGTCGCCGGTCAGCACTCGACGCACGGTGGCCTCATCGAGTCCCGCCGACGATGCGACGGAGCGCACGCTTCGGTTTCCTATCGCGTCCCGCAGCGCGTTCGCGAACACACGGGCGGTCTCTGCTGCCGAATCGGGAGAACTCGCTTCGGGCCACCCCGGAGTCAGCGACGCGGGTGTCTCACGATGTTGGTTGCCCATCGCGCCACCTCCGTCCTCTTAGCCCCCGACCGAGCGTTCTGAGAGGTCGGATTTCCGACTCCCCAGTGTTTTCATGCGCCAACTACCGAATCTGCGCCGAGTCCTGTGAGTAGCGCCAACATCAGTGGACGCAAATGCCACCTTCTATGACGCCGCACACGGGAGGTCAGAAGTCCCAGTCGTCGTCCTCGGTGGCAACCGCCTTGCCGATGACGTACGAGCTGCCCGACCCGCTGAAGAAGTCGTGATTCTCGTCGGCGTTCGGCGAGAGCGCCGACAGGATCGCCGGGTTCACGTTGGTCACCTGCGCGGGGAACATCGGCTCGTAGCCGAGGTTCATCAGCGCCTTGTTCGCGTTGTAGTGCAGGAACTTCTTGACGTCCTCGGTCAGGCCGATGCCGTCGTAGAGGTCCTGCGTGTACTGCACCTCGTTGTCGTAGAGCTCATACAGCAGCGAGAACGTGTAGTCCTTCAGCTCGTCGCGCTCGGCCTGGCTGAGCTTCTCGAGCCCCTTCTGGAACTTGTAACCGATGTAGTACCCGTGCACGGCCTCGTCGCGGATGATGAGGCGGATGATGTCGGCCGTGTTCGTCAGCTTGGCCTTGCTCGACCAGTACAGCGGCAGGTAGAAGCCCGAGTAGAACAGGAACGACTCCAGCAGCGTCGAGGCCACCTTGCGCTTGAGGGGCTCGTCACCGCGGTAGTAGTCCATGACGATGCGCGCCTTCTTCTGAAGGTTCTCGTTCTCCACCGACCAGCGGAACGCGTCGTCGATCTCGGGCGTCGAGCACAGCGTCGAGAAGATCGACGAGTAGCTCTTCGCGTGCACCGACTCCATGAACGCGATGTTCGTGTAGACGGCCTCCTCGTGAGGAGTGATCGCGTCGGGGATGAGCGAGACGGCGCCGACTGTCCCCTGGATCGTGTCCAGGAGCGTCAGCCCGGTGAACACCCGCATCGTGGTGGTCTGCTCCTCAGGAGTGAGCGTCGCCCACGACTGGATGTCGTTGGACAGCGGCACCTTCTCGGGCAGCCAGAAGTTGTTCACGAGGCGGTTCCACACCTCGAGGTCCTTGTCGTCCTGGATGCGGTTCCAGTTGATCGCCTGGACGTGGTCGATGAGCTTGAGCGGCTCGGGAGGGGTCATCGTGTATTCCTTCTCAAAAAAGACCAGGTCGGAGCATCACAGCATGCACGAAACGCACTCGGTCATGTCGGTGCCCTCGAGCGCCATCTGCCGCAGGCGGATGTAGTAGATCGTCTTGATGCCCTTGCGCCACGCGTAGATCTGCGCCTTGTTGATGTCGCGGGTGGTGGCGGTGTCCTTGAAGAACAGCGTCAGCGACAGGCCCTGGTCGACGTGCTGGGTGGCGGCGGCATACGTGTCGATGACCTTCTCGTAGCCGATCTCGTACGCGTCCTGGTAGTACTCCAGGTTCTCGTTCGTCATGAACGGCGCCGGGTAGTAGACGCGACCGATCTTGCCTTCCTTGCGGATCTCGATCTTCGACGCGATCGGGTGGATCGAGCTCGTCGAGTTGTTGATGTACGAGATCGACCCGGTCGGCGGCACGGCCTGCAGGTTCTGGTTGTAGATGCCGTGCTCCTGGATCGAGGCCTTCAGCTCGCGCCAGTCGTCCTGCGTCGGGATGTGGATGCCGGCGAACAGCTCCTTGACCTTGTCGGTCTGCGGCTCCCACGCGGCATCCGTGTACTTGTCGAAGAACTCCCCCGACGCGTACGTCGAGTCGGCGAACCCGTCGAAAGCGGTGCCGCGCTCGATCGCGATCTTGTTGGAGGCGCGCAGCGCGTGGAAGAGCACCGTGTAGAAGTAGATGTTCGTGAAGTCCACGCCCTCTTCCGAGCCGTAGTACACGTGCTCGCGGGCGAGGTAGCCGTGCAGGTTCATCTGCCCGAGTCCAATCGCGTGCGAGCGGTCGTTGCCGTCCTCGATGGAGCGCACCGAGCGGATGTGACTCTGGTCGCTGACCGCCGTCAGCGCCCGGATGCTGGTCTCCACCGTGCCGGCGAGGTCGCGGCCGTCCATGGCCAGGGCGATGTTCATCGAGCCCAGGTTGCAGGAGATGTCCTTGCCGATCTGGTCGTACGAGAGGTCCTCGTTGAACGTCGTCGGGGTGTTCACCTGCAGGATCTCACTGCACAGGTTCGACATGTTGATCCGGCCCTTGATCGGGTTGGCCTTGTTCACCGTGTCCTCGAACATGATGTACGGGTAGCCCGACTCGAACTGGATCTCGGCGAGGGTCTGGAAGAACTCGCGCGCGTTGATCTTCGTCTTCTTGATGCGCGCGTCGTCGACCATCTCGCGGTACTTCTCGGTCACCGAGATGTCGCCGAACGGCACCCCGTAGACCTTCTCGACGTCGTACGGCGAGAACAGGTACATGTCCTCGTCGTTGCGCGCCAGCTCGAAGGTGATGTCGGGGATGACGACACCGAGCGACAGCGTCTTGATGCGGATCTTCTCGTCGGCGTTCTCGCGCTTGGTGTCGAGGAACCGCAGGATGTCGGGGTGGTGCGCCGACAGGTACACCGCGCCGGCACCCTGCCGGGCGCCCAGCTGGTTGGCGTAGCTGAAGCTGTCTTCGAGCAGCTTCATGACGGGGATGATGCCGCTGGACTGGTTCTCGATCTGCTTGATCGGCGCGCCCGCCTCGCGGATGTTCGACAGCAGCAGCGCGACACCGCCGCCGCGCTTGGACAGCTGCAGCGCGGAGTTGATGCCGCGGGCAATCGACTCCATGTTGTCCTCGATGCGCAGCAGGAAGCAGCTGACGAGCTCGCCGCGCTGCGCCTTGCCGGCGTTGAGGAACGTCGGGGTCGCGGGCTGGAAGCGCCCGGAGATGATCTCGTCGACCAGCTGCGTGGCCAGTCGCTGATCGCCGTCGGCGAGGGCGAGGGCCGTCATCACGACGCGGTCCTCGAAGCGCTCGAGGTAGCGCTTGCCGTCGAAGGTCTTCAGCGTGTAGCTGGTGTAGTACTTGAACGCCCCGAGGAACGTCTCGAAGCGGAACTTCGCCGCGTACGCCCGGTCGTTGAGGCGCTGGATGAACTCGAACGGGTACTTCTCCAGCACCGCGCCCTCGTAGTACTCCTTCTCGACGAGGTAGTCCAGGCGCTCCTTGAGCGAGTGGAAGAACACGGTGTTCTGGTTCACGTGCTGCAGGAAGTACTCCCGCGCGGCGCGCTTGTCGGCGTCGAACTGGATCTTCCCGTCCGCGCCGTACAGGTTCAGCATGGCGTTCAGGGCGTGGTAGTCCAGACCCTCGAATCGCGCGTCGGTCTTGAATTCCGCCTGGGTCACTGCAGTTTCCACCATCGTTCCAATCCGTCGCTCACGCGGGCGACGTCTTCTGGCGTGCCGAACAGTTCGAGCCGGTACAAGTGCGGCACGGTGCACTTGCGGCTGATGATGTCGCCGGCGAGACAGTAGTGCTCGCCGAAGTTGGTGTTGCCCGCGGAGATGACTCCGCGGATCAGGTGACGGTGCTTCTCATCGTTGAGGAAGCGGATCACCTGTTTGGGGACAGCGCCCTTCTCCGTGCCGCGCCCCTGGCCGCCCCCGTAGGTCGGGGTGACGAGCACGAACGGCTCGTCCACCTCGATCCCGGGGTCGGTGGGCAGCAACGGGATGCGCTTGGCCGGCATCCCCAGCTTCTCGATGAATCGTGCGGTGTTGCCCGACACGCTCGAGAAGTAGACGAGCAGCGGGGCCTGCGTCGCCGTGATCATCCTGTCTCCGATCGCTTGCGGCGTTTCGTCTCGCGGCGCTCGCAGGGCGACCGGAAGCGGTCACGCCAGACGCGAGGCGAGCTCGTCGATCTTGTCGGGACGGAAGCCCGACCAGTGGTCTTCGTCGGTGACGACGACCGGCGCCTGCAAGTAGCCCAGCGACTTCACGCGCTCGAGCGCTGCCGGGTCTTCGGACAGGTCGAGGACCTCGTATTCGATGCCCTTCGAGTCCAGTGCCCGGTACGTCGCGTTGCACTGCACGCACGACGGCTTCGTGTAAACCGTGATCGCCATGTCGATCCTTGTCTCCCCTCGGTCCTGCCCAGTTCTCCGGCAGTGCCCCGCCGGGAGTCCAATACTACATATGGGTACGGACAATGGGGGGCACCACAAGGGCTAGTAGTTACATCCGTGTAGTTTTGCACCGCTCTCCCCATGTACAACACAGCTTGTCCACCGTTTCATCCACAGATCGCGGCGATCCTGCGAACCTGAAAAATGCCTGAATCGCGGGCATTTCACCGGGCCGGTCGTGATCCATCCACAGCCTCGGACGATACGCCGGGCCTCCGACACGGATTCGGGTGTGGAAACTCCCCTTCGGCGTGTCGTCGGCGTGTCGCGCAGCACGCGCGACAGCCTCCCCTGCGTCGGAGTCCGCGTGACCGGATGCCGGGAGCCGAGCGGTACCGTGGAGGGGTGGCGGGATACCGGGAATTGCTGCGCGCGCCGGGCGTGGCGCGCATCATCGCGGCGCAGCTGACGGCGCGCTTCCCGAACGGCATGACGAGCCTCGCGATCCTGCTGCACGTCGAGCAGATGACGGGCTCCTACGGCGCCGCGGGACTCGTGCTGGCCGCGGCATCCGTCGGTCAGGCGACCTCGGGGCCGGTGACGAGCCGGTGGATGGGCATCTGGGGAATGCGCCGCGTGCTGACGCTGACGACGGCGGTCTGCGCCGTCGCGCTGCTGGCGCTCGCGCTCATTCCGATGGGGATCGCCGGGTACATGGCCTTCGGTCTCGTGGCGGGCCTGTCGACGCCGCCCGTGCAGTCGGCGGTCCGCACGATCTACCCCAAGCTCGTCAACGCCCGCCAGCTCACGCCGCTGTTCTCCCTCGACGCGAGCCTGCAGGAGATCATCTGGATCCTCGCGCCCGTCGTCATCACGCTCGTGGCCACGCAGGCCGGAACGGTGCCCGGCCTGCTGCTCATCGTCGTGTTCCTCGTTGCCGGCGGCGCGTGGTTCATTCTCTCGCCGGAGGTGGGCCGCGTCCGCATCCCGCGCAGCCGTCGCGCGTTCGGCAAGGTGCTCGGCAAGCCCGTCGTTCTGCTCGCGACCGTCATCGGCTTCCTGCTCATCGGCGCGTGCGCGGCCGTCGAGGCCGCCGTCGTCGCCACGTTCGGGCACGGCGGACTCGAGGCGGGCCTCGTGCTGGCCGTGTTCTCGGTCGGCAGCCTCGCGGGCGGCCTCGCGTTCGGCCATATCCCGATCGGCCCGTGGGCGATGGCGCGCCGCATGGCGATCGTCGCGGTCGGCCTCGTCGCCGCGATCTTCGTCGTCGGCGACGTCACCTCCGCCGCGACGCCGTGGTGGGTCAGCGCGTGCCTCGTCGTGGCCGGCGTGGGCATCGCACCGGCGCTCGCCGTGATGTTCGCGATGACCTCGGCATCCGTCAAGTTCAGCGAAACGGCCGAGGCATACGGCTGGATCGGCACCGGCCAGCTCATCGGCGCGGCGCTCGGCTCGGCGATCGCCGGATTCCTCATCGACGGCGTCGGTCACGCCGGCGCCTACGCGGCGGCGGCCGGCTTCGCGATCGTCGGCGCCCTCGTCGCCGTCGTGTTCGTCCGCGGCTTCCCCGACCTGCGCGGCCGCGATGCCAGCCCCATCCCCGACACCGAACCGGTGCCCGTCATCACCTGAGACGCCCACCTCAGCGGCGCGTCTAGGCTGAATCCATGCCGACGCCCGTGACCCTTCCCACCCTCGCGTGGGGCGCGCCGCACGCCGCGAAGCACGCCCTCCTGATCCACGGGCTCGGCTCCAACGGCGCCCTCATGTGGCGGTACGGCGTGACGCTGGCGGATGCCGGGTGGCACGCGACCGCGGTCGACCTGCGCGGCCACGGCGTAGCGCCCCGCGCCCTGGACTACTCCATCGCCGCGTACGCCGCCGACGTCGTCCACACCGGGGCTACCGACGGCGAACCGTGGGACCTCGTGATCGGGCATTCGCTGGGCGGCGCCGCGGCGACGGTCGCGAGCGCGAACGCCCCGGCGTGGACGCGCCGCCTCGTGCTCATCGACCCCGGCATCCATCTCGCCGACCACGACCGGCAGGTCGTGCGAAACAGCCAGGAGCGCGCCTTCGCCGACACATCGGTCGACGCCGTGCGCGCCGAGCACCCGCACTGGCACCCGCACGACATCGAGTTGAAGGCGCTGTCGGCGCAGCAGGCCAGCCGGTGGGCGGTCGAGCAGACCAGCGCGCAGAACACCCCGTGGGACGTGCGTGAGGCCGCCGCGCGGCTCACCGTGCCCACCCATGTCATCGCGAGCGACCCGAAGGTGTACTCCATCTTCAAGGGATCCCTGGCCCAGGAGGTGCTCGCGAACCCCGTCGTGACGATGTCGGTGGTCGCCGGCGCGGGCCACTCGCCGCATCGCGACAAGCCCGAGGAGACCATGCGTCAGCTGCTCGACGCGCTGACGTGAGCCTCGCCGTGCGCTGCGACGCGTCGCGCCGTCGCGGCCGCCCGCCGGGTCAGGCGATGCGCCGCAGCACCGCGAGCAGCGCGAGTCCGTAGGCGTCCTCGGGCTGCGGATGCTCGAAACTCTGCCGCTCCCCCGCGAACTCGATGTCGACGCGGTGCGTGTCCGCCAGCCGCTCCAGCCTGCGGAACGCGCCGCGAAGGAGCTCGCGCAGCTGGTCCTCGCGCGGCAGCCACAGCGCGTCCTCGAGGGCGACCGAATCCAGCGCCCACTCCGTCGTGCCGTTGAAGGCGAGGATCGTCCCCGTCGGATAGGTGCGCGGCTCGATGGTCATCTCGCTGACAGTGAAGACGTCGGCCTCGAACTCCGGCTCGTCGAGTTGGAAACGGTCGCCGGATGCCGGGTGCCAGACGAGCCCGGCATGGCGCAGCGACAGGGCCAGATCGGTGGAGATCATCTCCTCATCCTGCCCCGCCCGCACCGCCCCGGGGGCAGGATGGAGGAGTGACCGCCTTCGATCCCGCCGCCATCCTCCCCGACGAGCTGCTGGAGCGGTTCCGCTCCCGTGCCGCCCAGGTCGACCGTGACAACGTCTTCCCCGAGGACGATCTCGCCGACCTGACGGATGCCGGATACCTCGGCATCCTGGTTCCGACCTCGCTCGGCGGCGCGGGATGGGGCCTCGCCGAGGCGTCGCTGCTGCAGCAGCGCCTGGCCGCGGCGGCGCCCGCGACCGCCCTCGCGGTCAACATGCACCTGGTGTGGACGGGTGTGGCGAAGGTGCTCGCCGACCGCGGCATCGACACGCTGCGGTTCGTGCAGGAGGGCGCCGTGGCGGGAGAGGTCTACGCGTTCGGGATCAGCGAGGCCGGCAACGACCTCGTCCTGTTCGGCAGCGACACCGCCGCCGTGCCCACCGGCGACGGCGGTTATGCGTTCACCGGGACGAAGATCTTCACCTCGCTCGGCCCGGTGTGGACCCGGTTGGGGCTGCACGGGCTCGACACGACAGATCCCGACCATCCGAAGCTGGTGTACGCGTTCGTCGACCGCGACGACGCCGTCGTCACCCGCGACGATTGGGACACCCTCGGCATGCGCGGTACGCAGTCGCGGACCACGGAACTGCACGGCGCCGTCGCCCCCGCGGATCGGGTCGTGCGGATCGTCGACCCCGGCCCGAACCCCGACCCCATCGTGTTCGGGATCTTCAGCGTGTTCGAGGTGCTCCTGGCATCCGTCTACACCGGCGTCGCCCGCCGCGCGCTCGATCTCGCCGTCGACACCGCGAAGAGCCGCAGGTCGAAGAAGACCGGACTCGCGTACAGCGACGATCCCGACATCCGCTGGCGCATCGCGGAGATGGCGCTGGCCTACGACGGGATGCTGCCGCAGCTCGCCGCGCTCAGCGCCGACGTCGACGCGCAGGCCGATCACGGCGCGCTGTGGTTCGCCAAGCTCAGCGGACTGAAACATCGCGCCGTCGTCGTGGCGAAGCAGATCGTCGACGAGGCCATGCTCGTCGCCGGTGGATCGTCGTATTTCACCCGCAGCGAGCTCAGCCGCCTGTACCGCGACGTGCTCGCCGGTATGTTCCACCCTTCCGACCCGGAGTCGGCCCATTCGACGGTCGCCGCCGCGTGGCTCGGGCCGGTGGCCACCTGAACGGATGCCGCGGTCAGCGAGTCTCGAGGTCGTAGGCCTTGAGGAGTTCGGCGACGGCCTGCTCCCGGTGCTCCCCGCCTTCGGCGAACATGTGGGCCACATGGGTGCGCAGGTGGTTCTCGATGAGCAGCTTGTCCAGTGACGCGAGCGCCTTCTGGATCGCCCGGGATTGGGCGATGATGTCCATGCAGTAGTCCTCGTTCTCGATCATCCGTGCGAGCCCCCGAACCTGGCCCTCGAGAATGCTGGTGCGGTGCAGCGCGCGCTTGCGGATGTCTTCGATCACGCCGTCAGGATACGCCGCGTGCGAGACTACCCAGATGGCGCGCACCCCGACCGAACTGCTGAGCCCCGCCGATCGGGAGCGCCGACGGTCGCTGCAGGTCATGAAGGGCGTCGCGCTCGGCGCCCTCGTCGTCATGGCGATCGTGTTCGTCATCGCATTCGTCCTGCAGGAGCAGCATCCGTGGCTCGCCTACGTCCGGGCCGCCGCCGAGGGCGGCATGGTGGGCGCCCTCGCCGACTGGTTCGCGGTGACCGCCCTGTTCCGTCACCCGCTCGGCATCCCGATCCCACACACCGCGATCATTCCGCGCCGCAAGGACGAGATCGGCCGGAGCCTCGGAGAGTTCGTCGAGACCAACTTCCTCGAGGGCCGCGTCGTGCGCGCCAAGCTGGAATCGACTCCCATCGCCGCGACGGCCGGCGCGTGGCTGCGCGACCCGGCGCACGCCGAGACGGTCGGCGCCGAGGCGTCGACGGTCGCCGCCGGCATCCTGCGCGCCCTCAGCGACGACGAGGTGCAGGACCTCATCAGCGACCTCGCCCGCGAGCACCTGCTCGACCCGGAGTGGGCCCCGACGCTCGGCGCGTGGCTGTCGCGGGTGGTCGCCGCCGACGCGCACCGCGGCGCGGTCGATCTCGGCGTCGACAGCATCGTCACGTGGCTGAACGCCAACCGCGATTCCTTCAGCGGCCTCGTCTCGCGGCGCCTCCCCTCGTGGGTGCCGTCGGTCGCGATGCGCCTGGTCGACGACACCGTCTACCACGAGGCCGTCAAGTTCGCCGCGGCCGTCCAGGCCGACCCCGACCACCCCGCGCGCCGCGCCATCGACCGCTACCTGGAGCGCCTCGCCGACAACCTCCAGCACGACCCCACGACCATCGGGCGTCTGGAGGACGCGAAGAGCTCGGTGTTCGACAGCGCGCGCGTGCGCGAGCTCGCCGCCGAGGCGTGGAACACCGCGAAGGCGGGCCTGCTCACCGCGCTCGGCGACCCGGCGAGCGGACTACGGCGGCGCATCGTCGCCGCGCTCGGCGAGATCGGCGAGCGCCTCGCGACGGATGCCGCGTTGCAGCAGCGCGTCGACACGCGCGTGGCGGATGCCGCGGTCTTCCTCGTCGACCGGTACCGGCACGACATCGCCTCGATCATCACCGATACCGTCGAGAAGTGGGACCCGGCCGAGACGACCGAGAAGATCGAGCTCATGGTCGGCCGCGACCTGCAGTACATCCGCCTCAACGGCACGATCGTCGGCGCCCTGGCCGGCCTTGCGATCTTCGCGATCGCCCACGCCGTGCTGGGGTAGCCGCCGCCCCGATCTCCTGGTCGCGGGATGCCGCCGGCGGTAGCCTGGCGAGGTGACCGATCTCCCTCGCGATCAGCTCCTGTTCACCTACGGCACGCTGCAGGATGCCGAGGTGCAGCTCGACACGTTCGGGCGGCTGGTCGCGGGCGAACCCGACGCCCTCCCCGGGTACACGATCGACTACGTCGAGATCGATGACACCCGTGTCGTCGATCTCTCCGGTCTGTCGGTGCATCCGGTGCTGCGGGCGACCGGCAGCGCCGTCGACAAGGTCGTCGGCAGGGTGCTGCTCCTCACCGCCGACGAACTCGACGCCGCGGACGAGTACGAGGTCGCCCTGTACCGGCGGGTCCCGGTGCGGCTCGCGAGCGGCCGCGACGCCTGGGTGTACGTCGGCTGATGGCGCTCTCGCACGACGACCTGTGGCCCCGCGCCGGCGGCTGGCCCGACGCGGATTCGGCGCCCGCGTGGGACGCGGTGATCCTCGGCATCCCCGCCTTCCGCACGTCGCTGTCCCCGACGGGCGCCCACGCCACGCCGGCCGCGATCCGCGAGGCCCTGACGCGCTACAGCCCGACCGTCATCGGGCCCGGTGAGCCCCATGACCTTAACGAGGTGCTGCGCATCGCGGATGCCGGCGACGTCGCCGACCCCGACGGTCCCGCCGGCGAGGCGGCGGTACGCGCGCGGGTCGCGGATCTCACCGGGCGCAGCGACCTCGTCATCGCCCTGGGCGGCGACAACTCCGTCACCTGCGCCGTGGCCCAGGGGGCGGATGCCGTGGGCCTCATCACCCTGGACGCCCACTTCGATCTGCGCGAAGGGGTCTCCAACGGCTCGCCGGTGCGGCGCCTCATCGCGGGCGGACTCGACCCGCATCGCGTCGTGCAGATCGGGATCGCGGACTTCGCGAACTCCGCCGCGTACGCGCGCCGCGCCGCCGACCTCGGCATCCGCGTCATCACGCTCGACGAGCTGCGCCGTCGCGGTGCCGCTGACGTCGTCGCGGAGGCACTCGAGGTCGCGGGTGCGGGCGGCGGCTCGGGCGGGTCGGGAGCGACCGCTGGCCACGCCGGCGGCGCGGGCCGCGGCATCCACCTGGACGTCGACGTCGACGTCTGCGATCGTTCGGTCGCCCCGGCCTGCCCCGCCTCGGTTCCCGGGGGCCTGCAGGCGAGCGAACTGCGCACGCTGGTGCGGGCGCTGTCGAGCGACGCGCGGGTGCGCAGCGCCGACATCGTCGAGGTCGACGCGACCGCCGACACCCCCGATCAGCGCACCGTGCGCCTCGCGGCGCTGTGCGTGCTGGAGCTGCTGGCGGGACTGGCCGCCCGAAGGGATCCGTCATGACCACGCTCGTCCTCGTCCGTCACGCCAAGAGCGACTGGGGAGACCCCGGGCTCGACGACCACGACCGGCCGCTGAACAGTCGCGGCCTGCGCGATGCTCCCGCCGCGGCGCGGCGTCTGGCGGCGACCGGACTGCGCCTGGATGCGCTGCTGTCGTCCACCGCGCTGCGCGCCCGCACCACCGCCGGATTCTTCGGCGCCACACTGGGCCTCGAGCCCGAACTCGACCCGGACCTGTACGGCGCCCCGGCGGCGAAGCTCCTCTCCGCGGCGGGCGCGCGCGGTCGGGCCGGGGCGGACGGCGTCGTCATCGTGGCGCACGATCCCGGCATGACGGTGCTCGCCGAGCACCTGTCGGGCGGCGCGATCGGGCACATGCCGACCTGCGCCGTCGCGACCTTCCAGTGGGAGACTCCCGACTGGGATGTCGCGACGGCGACCGATCCCGACAGCTGGAGCTTCGACGCCCCGGGGCACGCGCGATGACCGCCGCGACCCTCGTCTGGGCGTCGTGCGTCGTCGCGCAGGATCCCTGCAACGACACCGGCTCGATCGACCTCACGGTTCCGGTCGGTGTCGGGCTCGCCGTCCTCGCGGTCGTCGCCCTCGCGGTCGTGCTCGTGCTGCGCCGTCGCCGCCCGCATCGCTGACGCGGCCGGCGACGATCTCACCCGAGCGGGGCTCCGTCGCGGTAGACCGCTCTGACGAGCGGCACGCCGGGCCGGTAGGCGAGGTGCGTGCGCGTCGGCGCATCGAGGAGCACGACATGCGCGCGCGCCCCGACGCCGAGGTGCCCGACGTCGGCCCTCCGCAGCGCCCGGGCACCCCCGGCCGTCGCGGACCACACCGCCTCCGCGACCGTCATCCTCATCTCCCGCACGGCGAGCGCGATCATGAGCGGCATCGATGTCGTGAAGCTCGTGCCCGGATTGGCGTCGCTCGCGATCGCGACCGTGACCCCGGCGTCGATGAGGCGCCGCGCGTCGGGGTACGGATGCCGCGTGGAGAACTCGACCCCCGGCAGCAGCGTCGCGACGGTGTCGGACGCCGCGAGCGCCGCGACGTCATCGTCGGTCGGGTACGTGCAGTGGTCAACGGATGCCGCCCCGCGCTCGACCGCGATCCGTACCCCCTCGCCCGCCCCCAGCTGGTTGCCGTGGACGCGGACGCCGAGCCCGGCGGCCAGACCCGCCCGCAGGACCCGCTCGGACTCCTCCGCGGTGAACGCGCCCGTCTCGCAGAAGACATCGATCCACCGGGCGTGTGGCCGGACCGCCTCGAGCATGGGGCCGCACACCAGGTCGATGTAAGCGGCGCGGTCGTCGGCGAACTCGGCGGGAACGACGTGGGCCCCGAGGAAGGTGACCTCGTCGGTGACCTCCCGCGCGAGACGCGCCAGCCGGGCCTCACCGGCCACCGTGAGGTCATAGCCGGTCTTGACCTCGAACGTGGTCGTGCCCTGAGCGTGCAGCTCGGCGACGAACCGCGCCAGACGAGCGCGCAACTCGGCATCCGTCGCCGCGCGCGTCGCCGCCACCGTGCGACGAATGCCTCCTGCGGCATACGCCTCACCGCGCATGCGCGCCTCGAACTCGTCGGCGCGGTCGCCGGCGAACACCAGGTGCGTGTGACTGTCGACGAACCCCGGGATGACCGCTCGCCCACCGGCATCCACCACCGCGGCATCCGCCCCCTCACCGTCGCGGTCGCCGGCATCCGCCACCCCGCGGCTCCGCGAGAGAACATCTGCACGCCGAGAGCGTGGGGCATACCCGTTTTCTCGGCGCTTCGTTGTTCTCTCGCGGTTCGGGGCCTGAGCCGCCGCCGGGGCGGGCGCGTCGGCGGCGGGGCCGACCCAGGCGACGCGGCCGTCGACGACGAGGAGCGCGGCGTCGCGCATCAGACCGGTCCGGTCGTCGGGGTCATCGCCCAGTCCCGGGGCGTTGGTGGTGAGCTCGCCGATATTCGTGAACAGGATGTCGGCGCTCATGCGCCGGCATCCATCATCGGAACGGTCAGCCCGCGCTCGCGCGCGACCTCGCGCGCCCGCTCGTAGCCGGCGTCGACGTGCCGCATGACGCCGGTCCCGGGGTCGTTCGTCAGGACCCGTTCGAGCTTCTCCGCGGCGAGCGCCGTGCCGTCGGCGACCGTGACCTGGCCGGCGTGGATCGAGCGCCCGATGCCGACGCCGCCGCCGTGGTGGATCGACACCCACGTCGCACCCGATGCCGTGTTCAGCAGCGCGTTCAACAGCGGCCAGTCGGCGATGGCGTCCGAGCCGTCGGCCATCGCCTCCGTCTCCCGGTAGGGGCTCGCGACCGAGCCGGCGTCGAGGTGATCGCGGCCGATCACGATGGGCCCGGCGAGCTCGCCAGACGCCACCATCTCGTTGAAACGCAGCCCCGCGAGGTGGCGCTCTTGGTAGCCCAACCAGCAGATGCGCGCGGGGAGGCCCTCGAAGTGCACCTTCTCGCCCGCCTTGTCGAGCCAGCGGCGGAGCGCGGCATCCTCGGGGAACAGCTCCGCGACGGCGCGGTCGGTCTTGGCGATGTCCTCCGGATCGCCCGACAGCGCGACCCAGCGGAACGGGCCGCGGCCCTCGGCGAACAGCGGGCGGATGTACGCCGGGACGAACCCCGGGAACGCGAACGCCCGCGCGCACCCGCCGAGCTCGGCCTCGCGCCGGATCGAGTTGCCGTAGTCGAAGACGGCGGCCCCGGCATCCTGGAACCCGACCATCGCCGCCACGTGCGCCGCCATCGACGCGCGCGCCCGCGCGGTGAACGCCTCGGGGTCGGATGCCGCGGCATCCTTCCACTCGTTCACGCTGACGCCGATCGGCAGGTAGGCGAGCGGGTCGTGGGCGCTCGTCTGGTCGGTCACGATGTCGATGTGCACCGCGCCCGCGGTGTGGCGGCGCAGGAGCTCGGGGAAGACCTGGGCCGCGTTGCCCACGACGCCGACCGACATCGCCTCGCCGGCCTCGCGCGCGGCCGACGCGCGAGCGACGGCGGCATCGAGATCGGGGGCGACCTCATCGAGGTAGCCGTGCTCGACCCGGCGGCGCAGCCGCGACGCGTCGACGTCGACGAGGAGCACCGCTCCCCCGTTCATCGTGACCGCGAGCGGCTGCGCGCCACCCATGCCGCCGGCCCCGGCGGTGAGGGTGAGAGTGCCGGCGAGGTCGTCGCGGCCGCCGCGACGCTCGCGCAGCGACCGGGCGACCGCGGCGAACGTCTCGTACGTCCCCTGCAGAATGCCCTGCGTGCCGATGTAGATCCACGAGCCGGCCGTCATCTGGCCGTACATCGTGAGCCCGAGGTGCTCGAGCCGCCGGAACTCCGGCCAGGTCGCCCAGTCGCCGACGAGGTTCGAGTTCGCGATCAGCACCCGCGGCGCCCACTCGTGGGTGCGGAACACCCCGACGGGTTTGCCGGACTGCACGAGCAGCGTCTCGTCGGGCTCGAGCTCGTCGAGGGTGCGGACGATTGCGTCGTACGCCTCCCACGAACGCGCCGCACGGCCCGTGCCGCCGTAGACGACGAGATCCTCGGGGTGCTCGGCAACCTCGGGGTCGAGGTTGTTCATGAGCATCCGCTTCGCGGCCTCCGCACCCCAGCTCTTCGCGGTGCGCGCGGCGCCGCGCGGCGCGCGGACGGCGGGGCGCGGGGTGGCGTCCTCAGAAACTCCACGGATCTGAGTGGGATCTGGCGCGTTCATGGGCTTGTCCTCGGGTTCAGGCGGATTCTTGTGGAGTTTCTGCGGGTCTGTCCGCGCGAGCGGGCGAGGTGGCCGCCGCTGCGGACGCCGCGGCAGCCACGGCACCGGACAGCACCAGTTCGGTCGCCAGCTCCAGATCGGGCGAGACGTGCCGGTCGGGACCCGGGCCGGCAACGCCCGCAGCGCGGACGAGGTCGCGCACCGCCGCCGTGACGGGCCCGGGCTGCAGGGGCGCGCGCAGGTCGAGGGCGCGGCAGCCGGTCACGAGCTCGATCGCGAGCACGCGCGCGAGCCCGTCGATGCCGCGCCGCAGCTTGCGCGCGGCGGCCCAGCCCATCGAGACGTGGTCCTCCTGCATCGCCGACGACGGGATCGAATCGACCGACGCCGGCACCGCGAGCCGCTTCAGCTCCGAGACGATGCCCGCCGCGGCATACTGCGCGATCATGAGGCCCGAGTCGACCCCGACCTCGTCGGCCAGGAACGGCGGCAGGCCGTTGCTGCGCGTGCGATCCAGCGCCCGGTCGGTGCGGCGCTCGGCGATCGAGGCGACGTCGGCGACGGCGATCGCGAGGAAGTCCAGGACGTACCCGACCGGCGCGCCGTGGAAGTTGCCGTTCGACTCGACGCGGCCGTCGAGCGTCACGACCGGGTTGTCGACGGATGCCGCGAGTTCCCGCTCCGCGATCGTGCGCGCGTGCGCGAGCGTGTCGCGGGCGGCACCGTGCACCTGCGGCGAGCACCGCAGGGAATAGGCATCCTGCACCCGCGTGCACACGGCGGGATCGCGGTGGCTCGCGACGATCGGCGACCCGGCGAGGAAGGCGCGGAGGTTCGCCGCCGAGGCGGCCTGCCCCGACTGCGGCCGCAGCGCCATGAGGTCGGCGGCGAAGACGGCGTCGGTGCCGAGCTGACTCTCGATCGAGATCGCCGCGGTGACGTCGGCGACGGTGAGCAACTCTTCGAGGTCGGCGAGCGCGAGGGCGAGCATGCCCAGCATGCCGTCGGTGCCGTTGATGAGGGCGAGCCCCTCCTTCTCCTCCAGCACGAGGGGCCGGATGCCGGCGGCGGCCAGCGCGTCCGCGGCCGCCACCGTCTCGCCCGTCGCCGTGCGCACCTCGCCCTCGCCCATCGCAGCAAGTGCGACGTGCGAGAGCGGCGCGAGGTCGCCCGAGCACCCCAGCGACCCGTACTCGCGGACGATCGGCGTGATGCCCGCGTTCAGCATCGCGGCGTAGGTCTCCACGACGACCGGCCGGACCCCGGTGCGCCCCGATGCGAGCGTCTGCAGCCGCAGCAGCATGAGCGCCCGGACGACCTCGCGCTCGACCTCGGCGCCCGTGCCGGCGGCGTGCGACCGGATGAGCGAGACCTGCAGCTGCCGCCGGCGCTCCGGCGCGATGAACGTCGTCGCGAGCGCCCCGAAGCCCGTCGAGATGCCGTAGTGCGGCTCCGGGTCGTCGGCGAGGCGCTCGATGAGGGCGCGGGATGCCGCGACGCGCTCCCGCGCGGCGGGTGCGACCTGCACGGGCGCGCCGTGACGGGCGACGCCCACGACGGCGGCGACCGTCAACGGCTCCGCGCCGATGACGACAGGGGCGGAGACCTCGGAGGCGGCAGTGCGGCGCATGCTGCGATTCCACTCCGCCGCCGGCCGCGTCGCCAGCGGGGTGTGCCATTCTGTGTCTGTGATCCCAGATACCCCCGCCGGGCCGCAGGTGCCCGCCGCCGACCAGACGCTGCGGATCCTGTCGTTCCTCGCCCGCCAGCGCGGGCCGGTCGCCGCCCGGACGATCGCCGACACCCTCGGCATCCCGCGGTCGAGCGTCTACCACCTGCTGCGGACGCTGGCCGAGCACGGCTTCGTTGTGCATCTGGGCCCGGAGCACCGGTGGGGACTCGGCACGGCCGCGTTCGAGCTCGCCGGGGGTTTCGCCCGGCAGCAGCCACTCGCCCGCCTCGGCCGCCCGCTCGTCGCCGCTCTCGCCGACCGCACCGGCGAGAGCGCGCACCTGGCCGTCATGACCGGGCGTGATGTGCTGTATCTCGTCGAGGAGCGCGCGCCGCGCCGTCCCGCGCTCGTGACCGACGTCGGCGTGCGCCTGCCCGCCCACCTCACCGCGACCGGGCGTGCGATGCTGGCGCAGCTCCCCCGTGAGCAGGTGCGGGCGCTGTACCCGGATGCCGGGGTCTTCGCCGACCGCACGGGTCGCGGTCCGCGGACTCCCCACGAACTGCGTGAGCTGCTGCGGACGGTGCGCCAGACCGGGATCGCGACGGAGGACGGCGAGGTGACGCTCGGCTTCCGCTCCGTCGCGGCCGCCGTGCACGACCACGCGGGTTGGCCGGTCGCGGCCATCGCCGTCACCTGGCCGGTCGGCACCGGGACCGACGCGCCGGCCGCCGCTGCGCCACCCGGCCCCGTCGACGCGCCACCCGGGTCCGACGCCGCACCACCCACCCCCGACGCCGCACCCCCGGCATCCGTCGTCGCGCAGGTGACTGCTGCCGCAGCGGACCTGCAGCAGCGGCTCTACGGCTCCGGTCCCGCCTCGCGCTCCCGCCCCTCGCGCCCGGCCCTCTCCAACGGCCTCACGCGCCCGTGACGCCCGTGACGCGGGGCCGCGGCATCCGTCGGCAGCGTCTCGCGCCACCCGCGCTCGCGGTCATCTCCCGTCGCCGATCCCGCCGGCCAGCCGAGGAAGGCGACGCGCGCGCCGGCGGTGCGCAACGCGTGGGCGGTCGCCTGCGCCGTCCCCGACGCGCCGTCGACGCCGACCCAGTGGTGCGCGGGGGCGCCGAGGTCGTCCGCGCCCCAGGGGCGGCCGAACGACACGAACGGCACTCCGCGGTCGCCGGCATGCTCGCCGCAGCGGAGGCGTTCGACTACCGCGTGCCCGAGCTGCACGCCGGCGACGCGGCGACCGATCTGCCGCGTCCCGCGCCCTACCCGGCGGCGTGCCGCCCGCAGGCGTGGTCGGCCGCAGCCGCCGTGACGGCGTGGGACATCCTGAGGGCGTGATCGAGACCGGTCAGTCGACCTTCAGCACCGTGCCGCCGGTGAGGCGCACGAGGTCGTCGAAGGTCAGCGGGAAGACCGTGTGGGGCGTGCCGCCGGCCGCCCAGATCTCCGGGTAGGCCGCCAGCGCCTCGTCGACGACGGTGGTGAGGGGCGCGGGGTGGCCGGTCGGCGCGACGCCGCCGATCGCCTGCCCCGTCGCCTCGCGCACCTGTTCGGGCGTCGCGCGCTGGATCTTCCCGCGGCCGAGGCGCTCGGCGAGCGCTGCCGTGTCGACGCGGTGCGCGCCGCTGGTCATGACGAGCAGCGGCGCGCCGTCGGAGAAGAACACGAGGCTGTTGGCGATCGCCCCCACCTCCACCCCCAGGGCGGCCGCGGCCAGCGGCGCGGTGGACGCGGCATCCGGCAGCACGACGATCTCGCCGCCGATGCCCGCCGCGCGCACCGCGTCGTGGACCAGGCGGCTGCGGGGCGGCAGATTCTCGGTCATGGTGCCACCGTATCGCCCGAACCGCGTCTCAAAAGCAGGCTGGATCGTCCTTCCGGGGCCCGGGCGGCGGCCTGCGGGTCGATCCAGCCTGCTTTTCGCACACCGCGGCCGCCCGCCCGACCCACGCGCGGCCGCCCGCCCGACCCACGCGCGGCCGCCCGCCCGACCCCGCCGCCGCCTCACCGCGCCCGCCCGGCCCGGCCCCGCCACCGCCTCACCGCGCCCGCCCGGCCCGGCCCCGCCGCCGCGGCCGTCGAGTGGCACAATGGGAGACGGATGCCGCAACGCCGCGGCACCCGCAGAGCACAGCCCACAAGGCCAGCCGAAAGAGGATGCGATGACGCACACCCTGCCCCTGCCCGATTTCACCCACGAGCGCGTGGAGGTGACCACGGGCCCGCGCAGCGGCCTCGTCATCACCGTCGCCCTCCACTCCTCGGTGCTCGGCTCCGCCCTGGGCGGCGCCCGCATGTGGACGTATCCGCACTGGAGCGACGCCGTCGGCGACGCCCTGCGCCTGTCCGCCGCGATGACCCTGAAGAACGCCGCCGCGGGCCTCGATGCCGGCGGCGGAAAGTCGGTCATCTGTCTGCCGCCGGGCACGACGCTCGACCCGGAGCGCCGCCGCGCCGCGTACCTCGACCTCGGCGACGCCGTCGAGCGGTTCGAGGGCCGGTATCGCACCGCCGAGGACGTCGGGTCGACGACGGACGACATGCTCGTCGTCAGCGAGCGCACCGCGCACGTCGTGGGTCTGCCCGACGCTGTCGGCGGGTCCGGTGAACCGGCCGGTCCGACCAGTCTCGGCGTGTACGAGTCGCTGCGCGCGACCCTCGCCGAGTCCACCGGCTCGCCGGAGGTCGCCGGCCGGCGCATCACCGTGTCCGGGCTCGGTCAGGTCGGCAGCCGTCTCGCCGTGCGCCTGTCGGCGGAGGGCGCCGTGCTCACCGTCACCGACGTCAACCCGGCCAAGCGCGATCTCGCCGCCGAACTCGGCGCCCGCTGGGTCGAGCCAGGCACCGAGCACCTCGTCGAGGCGGACGTGTTCGTGCCGGCCGGCATCGGCGGCGTCCTGGACGACGACGTCATCGACGCACTGGCGGCCCGCGCGGTCTGCGGCCCGGCGAACAACCCGCTGGCGGAGCGGTCCGGCGCCGATCGGCTCGCGGCCCGCGGCATCCTGTACGCGCCCGACTTCGTGGTGAACGCCGGCGGCGTCGTCTACCTCGACCTGGAGGCCAAGCATCTCGGCACGCGCGCCGAGATCATGGACCGTGTCGCCGGCATCGGCGACACCCTGCGGGACATCTTCGCGGCCGCCGCCGCGCGCGGCATCACCCCGCTCGCCGCCGCCGAGGAGCGCGCGGCCGAGCGTCTCAGCGCCGGGCAGCTGGCGGGCGCGTCGGCCTGAGACCCGGGGCGAGCCCGACACCCGGCGCGGCACGCGGTTCCGCGATGTGTGGAACCGCGTCCGCGCCGGATGGCATGATGTAGCCACCCGGCAGCGTCGCCAGGTCCGCGCACCGCCGTCGAAGGAGACCGCCCGTGTTCACCAGCCCCTTCCCCGATGTCGAGATCCCCGAGCTCAGCATCTACGACGATCTGTTCGGCGATCTCAGTGCCGAGGACAGCGCCCGCGTCGCGCTGATCGATCCGGCGACGGGCGCCGAGACGACGTACGGCGCTCTCAAGGCGCAGATCGGCGCGTTCGCCGGGGCGCTGGCGGCCCGGGGCGTGACCACCGACACGGTGCTGGGGGTGCTGTGCCCGAACGTCCCCGCCTTCGCGACGGTGTTCCACGGCATCCTCCGCGCCGGCGCGACGGTCACGACGATCAACTCGCTGTACACGCCGGGCGAGATCCAGAAGCAGCTGACGGATGCCGGGGCCACCTGGCTCGTCACGGTGAGTCCCCTGCTGCCGCAGGCGGAGGCCGCGGCGGATGCCGTCGGCATCCCCGCCGAACGACTCATCGTGCTGGACGGCGCCCCCTCTTCAGAAACGGGCGGCCACCCGAACCTGCGCGAGCTGCTGACCGAGGGGCGGACCGCCCCCGAGGCGAGCTTCGACCCCGCAACCCACGTCGCGGTGCTCCCCTATTCGTCCGGCACCACCGGCATCCCGAAGGGGGTCATGCTGAGCCACCGCAATCTGGTCGCGAACGTGGCGCAGTGCCGCGTCGGCATCGATCTCCGCCCGACCGACCGCGTGCTCGCGGTGCTGCCGTTCTTCCACATCTACGGCATGACGGTGCTGCTGAACCTGGCGCTGAAGCAGCGCGCGACGCTCGTCACCGTGCCCCGGTTCGACCTGGTGGAGTTCCTCACGATCATCCAGAAGTTCGGGTGCACGTACCTGTACATCGCGCCGCCGATCGCCGTCGCCCTGGCCAAGCACCCCATCGTCGACCAGTTCGACATCTCGACGGTGCACGCCGTCTTCTCCGGCGCGGCGCCGCTCGACGGAGAGACCGCCGAGCTCGCCGGGCGTCGCATCGGCGCGCGCATGATGCAGGGCTACGGCATGAGCGAGCTCAGCCCAGTCTCACACGCCATGCCGTACCAGCGCGACGACATCCCGGTCAGCTCCGTCGGGGTGACACTCCCCAACATCGTCTGCAAGCTCGTCGACACCGAGACGGGCGAGGAGATCACCGAGTTCGGCGAGGACGGCCAGACCCGCCCGGGTGAGCTGTGGGTGAAGGGGCCGAACGTCATGCTCGGATACCTGAACAAGCCGGAGGCGACGGCCGAGACGCTCGATGCCGACGGGTTCCTCCACACCGGCGACGTCGCCGTCGCCCACGAGGGCGGCTACTTCTCGATGGTCGACCGCGTCAAGGAGCTCATCAAGTACCACGGCTACCAGATCGCCCCCGCCGAGCTCGAGGCGCTGCTGCTGGGGCACCCGAAGGTGATGGATGCCGCGGTCATCGGCGTCCTCGACGACGACAAGCAGGAGATCCCGAAGGCGTTCATCGTGCCGGCGCCGGACTCCGGGCTCACCGAGGAGGAGGTCATGGCGTTCGTCGCCGAGAACGTCGCCCCGCACAAGAAGGTGCGCCGGGTGGAGTTCATCGACGCGATCCCGAAGTCCTCCGCGGGCAAGATCCTGCGGAAGGACCTCCGCGCCCGCGAGAGCGCCGCCTGAGGCTCAAGTCAAGGAAAGCGGTGTGACGTCCGCCCCCCAAACATGAAACCCCCCGCGCGAGCGGGGGGTTTCTTCGGTGGACCTGAGGGGATTCGAACCCCTGACCTCCTCGATGCGAACGAGGCGCGCTACCAACTGCGCCACAGGCCCGTGAACCTCAGTTAGGTTATCACGCGCGGTGCGGTGCTCTGGACGGCCGGCAGTGCCGCAGGGCGCGAGACGAGGGTGATGACCTTTGCGACCCCTCCCCTGCTCCGCAACGTCCGCCCTGGGGCGACACCCCCGTCGACCTGACACTTGAGGACGGCCGCATCACCGGCATCCGTCCCGCGGATGCCGGCGTGGACGCGGGCGTGGACGGGCGCGGCCTGCTGGCACTGCCGGGCTTCGTGAACGCCCACGCGCACATCGACAAGTCGTGGTGGGGGCTGCCGTGGCAGTCCTACGGCGGCGAGGGCGGCACCGAGGGGCGCATCCGGCACGAGCGTGCCGGGCGCGACGAGATCGGGATGCCGTCGGCGCAGATCACCCGCAACGTGCTCGAGCAGTTCGTTGCGCACGGCACGACCGCGGTGCGCACGCACGTCGACGTCGACCTCGGACGACCCCGCCGAACGGGGCGCATTCCAGATCGAGCTGATCCTCGAGCGCACCGAGCGACTCGGCCTGCAGCGCCGTTCGCGGGTCTGCCGGAGAACCGACTGCGGGTCGGCGATCGCAGGCCGAGCTCCCCGCGTGTCAGGCGGGTGTCACTGTCCGCTCGCGCGCCGCTCCAGCAGACGCCGCACGTGCTCCTCGATCGCCTCGTCGCCCGCGCCGGGGCCGCCGGCGAACTCGACATCGCGGCGCGCGGCGCGCGCGGCGACGATCGACGGCGGACGCTGCGCCTCGGCGCGCGCGCGCATGGCTTCTTCGAAAGCGGCGCGGCGCAGCGCCTCCCGCGCGTCCGCCTCGTCGAGCACGCTCGCGGCGCGCGATCCCGCCGACGCGGTGAGCGGGCGGGGAAGCTCGCGGGGCGTCCACGCGACGCGATCGGAGGCGAGGGAGACATCCTGCAGGTCGGCCGCGACGCGGACGGTCGCGGGCGCCGCGACGCGTACCTCGCTGTGGCGACGCACGACCGACATCCGCTGCAGCAGCACGATGCAGGTGGCAAGCGCAGCCAGCGCCGTCCACAGCAGCACCGAGGAGCCGCTGGTGGCCACCTCGACACCGCCCCAGCCGGCGAGCACGAGGGCCGCGACGGCGACGATCGTGGTGACCAGCCGGGCGCGGCGTCGCGCCCCGGCGCGGCGGAGGGCAGGGCTGGCCTTCGCGGCGCGGGCCTCGGCCGCCGCGCGCTCACGGGCGGCGGCCGCTTCGGCCTTCGCCTGCAGCTTCGTCACCGCCAGCTCGGCGCGGGCGCGTTCGAGTTCGGCCTGTTCCCGCTCGGACTGCGCCTGACGGGCCAGCCGCTGCTGGGCGAGGGCGGTGCGGGCGTTGAGCTCGAGTCGCACCTCCTGCGGCGTCTCGCTCGTCTCGGCGAGCACGCGCAGGGCCTGGTTCAGCCGCACGGCGTTGCGCTCGGCGGCGTAGTACTGATGGCGCCCGTGCCACGACGGCAGCAGATAGACCAGCCAGAGCACGACGGCGACGAGGACGACCACGCCGCCGCCGAGAACCTGTCCACCCATGGGCTCCACGGTAGGGCCGCCGCCCGCCTCAGCCCGGCATGCGCCCCGCGTGTCTGAGGTTCATGTTCACCTTGAAGGTTCTGACGGCGCCATGCCGTAGACCGGATGCCGGTGTCAGCCGATCCGGTCGGACTGCGGGATGTCCGCGGCCTGCGCCGGCGCGCGGCCCGACACCCATCGTTGCAGCACGCCCTCGGGGACCTCTTCACGCACGAGCGCGAAGGCATAGTGGTCGCGCCAGTCCCCCGCGATGTGGATGAACCGCCGCCGCAGCCCCTCGTAGCGGAACCCGAGCTTCGCGACGACGCGCAGGCTGGCGCTGTTCTCCGGCCGGATGCAGATCTCCATGCGGTGCAGCCCCATCTCGCGGAAGCACACGTCGGTCGCCAGCGCCACCGACGTCGGGGTGATGCCGCGCCCGGCGAAGCGCTCGCTGACCCAGTATCCGATCGTCGCCGACGACAGCGACCCACGGGCGATGCCCCACACGTTCAGCTGACCGGCGATCTCGCCGTCGTACTCCATGACGAACGGCACCCCGCCCCCGTCGCGGTACTGCTGCAGCAGCCGCCGGACGCCGACGCGCATGTCGAACGACACCGGCCCGTCGGGGCTCGTCGCCTCCCACGGGCGGAGCCATCCGCGGTTGCTCAGCAGTTCGGACTGCAGGATGCGCGCGTCGCGCTGCTTCACGAGCCGGATCGCGACGGGCCCGTGCTGGCGCGGCGCGGTCAGGTCCACCGGCATCCCTTCCTACGGTGAATGTCCGCGCCGTGCGACGTCACAGTTGCGCCGCGAAGTCCTTCAGCCACGGCCGCAGCGCGGGGCCGAGGTCGTCGCGGTCGCTCGCCAGCTGGACGATGGCCTTGATGTAGTCGACCTTGTCACCGGTGTCGTAGCGGCGGCCGCGGAACACGACGCCGAGCACCCCGTCGGTGACGGCGAGCTCCTGCAGCGCGTCGGTGAGCTGGATCTCGCCGCCCTTGCCGGGCGCCGTGCGCTCGAGGATGTCGAACACCTGCGGCGTCAGCACGTAGCGGCCGATGACGGCGTAGTTCGAGGGCGCGTCCTCACGCTTGGGCTTCTCGACGAGGCCCGTGACCCGCACCACGTCGGGGTCGTCGGTCGGCTCGACCGACGCGACACCGTACAGGTGCACGTGCTCGGGATCGACCTCCATGAGGGCGATGACGGTGAGTCCCGTGCGCTCGTTCTCGGCGAGCATCTTCGGCAGCAGCGGGTCGCGCTCGTCGATCAGGTCGTCGCCCAGCATGACGGCAAACGTCGAGTCGCCGATGTGGTTGCGCGCGCGGTACACGGCGTGGCCAAGGCCGCGCGGCTCGCCCTGACGCACGAAGTGGATGTCGGCGAGCTCACTCGAGGCCTGCACGTGACGCAGCTTCTCGTGGTCGCCCTTGTCACTCAGCTTCTGCTCGAGCTCGGGCACCGAGTCGAAGTGATTGGAGATGTTGTTCTTGTTGCGCCCCAGGATGATCAGGATGTCGTCGACCCCCGCCGCGACCGCCTCTTCCACCACGTACTGGATGGCGGGCTTGTCGACGACCGGGAGCATCTCCTTCGGCATCGCCTTCGTCGCGGGCAGGAAGCGCGTGCCGAGACCGGCGGCCGGAATGACGGCCTTGATGGGGGTGGAAGCCATGTCGCCACACTACCGGCCGGGTCACCCGCTCGCCTACCGCCGCGACGCGGGCCGCGACGCGCCGCCTACAATCGGACCATGACCGACGGGATCGCCGACGCCAAGCGCGCGCTGCGCGCGGAGCTTCGCGAACGCCGCCAGCAACGCTCCGACGCGGCGCGCACCGCCGCCGCCGAGGGTGTCAAAGCCCAGCTCGACGCGCTCGTCGCGAGTGTCGGCGCCCGGTCGATCTCGTGCTTCCTGTCGGCTCCGACCGAGCCCGGGACGCACGAGTTCGTCGCCGACGCGGTGCGCCGCGGCATCCGCGTCCTGCTTCCGGTGACCCGGGCCGACGGTCTTCTCGACTGGGTCGTCGCCGACCCGGACGGCGACATCACCGAGGGGCTGTTCGGCATGCCGGAGCCGGTCGGCGAGGTGCTGAGCCCACTGGCGGTCAACGACGTCGACCTGCTGATCGTCCCCGCCGCCGCGGTGGACGGCACCGGCATGCGACTCGGGTGGGGACGGGGCTACTTCGACAAGACCCTCGGCTCCATGGAGCACTGCCCGCCGGTGTACGCCGTCGTCTTCGACTCGGAGCTCGTCGACGAAGTGCCCCGCGATCTCCACGACCAGCCGGTGACCGGCGTCGTGACACCCACCCGAACCGTCGTGCTCGCCCCGCATCGACGCTGACCCGCAAGATACCGAGGACACATGCCCACCTACGCCTATGCCTGCACGCAGTGCGGCCACCGCTTCGACGCCGTCCAGTCCTTCTCCGACGCCGCCCTGACCGAATGCCCCGAGTGCGGCGGACCCGTCCGCAAGCAGTACGGATCGGTGGGCGTGACCTTCAACGGCTCCGGCTTCTACCGCACCGACTCGCGTGCCGGTGGGACGGTTGGCAAGAAGGATGCCGCGGGTGGCGCGTCGGCGCCGAGTCCGACATCATCGAAGCCCGAGGCGAAGTCCTCACCCGCACCGTCGGGTTCGTAGGCCGGCCGCAGCCGGAGACAGGAGACGCATCGTGATCAAGGGCTTCAAAGACTTCATCATGCGCGGCAACGTCATCGATCTCGCCGTCGCCGTCGTCATCGGCGCCGCCTTCACCGCTGTGGTCAACGCGATCGTGTCGTCCATCATCACCCCGCTCATCGAGGTGTTCTGGAAGCCGGACGACAACGGCGTTCCGGGCATCCCGGTTCCCGCGGTCTGGGGCGGGACGGTCACCTTCCCGATCGGCGACCTGATCAGCGCGCTCATCAGCTTCCTCGCTGTGGCGATCGTGGTGTATTTCGTGTTCGTCTATCCGATGAACCTGTGGAAGGAGCGCCAGGCCGCCAAGGCCGGTGTCTCCGAGGATGCCGAGGAGAAGCTCCCCACAGAGCAGGAACTGCTCATCCAGATCCGCGACCTCCTCGAGCGCAACGCCTCCCCCACCGGTCGCTGAGCGCCCCGCCCACCGGTCGTTGAGCGCCCCGCCCACCGGTCGTTGAGCGAGCGAGGAACGAGCGAGACGAAACGCCCCACGCCGTTCCAGAACAAGGACGCCCGCGTCAGTAGTGCGGCGGCACGTCCCGCCGCAGCTGCTCGTCGTTGGGGCCTGATGCCCCCGCCCTCGGGGTGGGGGCATCGTCGCGTCGCGCCGGCAGCTCCGGGTCCGGGTCGCTCCCCGGCGCGGGCGTTAGCTGCGCGCGGCGCGCGCCCCGCACCCGCACGACTCGCTGTCGCCGGTCGGCGGCATCACCGGCATCCGTCTCAGTCGAGGACATCGATCGGCTGGGTCACCGTGTCGGCCGTGGGCGTCTCCGGCGGGGCGCCGAGGATCGCGGCGATCCGCGCGGCGACCCCGGCCGGGTCGCTGTAGAGGTCGAACGCGTGCACGCGGACGTAGTGCCAGCCGAGCCGGCGCAGCACCTGCGGCCGCAGCCGCAGGCTCTCCCGCAGCGTCTCACGCACCGTGTCGGAGTCGCTCTCGACCACGACGGCCTTGCCCTTGTATTGCGCGACCAGCGGCAGCCGGCCACGATAGTCGACGTCGACGGAGATCCCGAGCGCGCGCAGGTGCCCGGCGAGGGTCAGCGTGAGCGGGTCGGCGAGATCCTCCAGCCGCGACTGGCGGGCGCGGGCGGCGATGCCGCCGAGGATCGACATGAGCGTCGCCGCCCCCGACTCCAGCCGTCCCTCGTCGAACGCGGACGGACGGATCGAGGAGACGATGACCATCGAGCGACGCGCGCGGGTCATGCCGACGGTGAGCAGACGCTCGCCGTCTTCGCCCGACAGGTCGCCGAAGTCGCTGAGCACGCGGCCGTGCTTGGTGAGGCCGAACCCGAGGGAGAACACCACTCGGTCGCGGCTCTCGGCGACCGATTCCTCCAGGCCCAGCACGGCGAAGGGCTCGGCCGTGTCGCGGCCGACGAAGTCGGCGACGTCCGAGCGCCCGGCGAAGGCCGCGGCCACCGCCTGGCGCACCCGCTCGGCGTGGCGCACCGACGCGGTGACGACCATGAGCGACTCGGTCGGACGGTTGACGGCGTGCTCGACGACGAGGGTGACGACCCGGGCGACCTCGGCATCGGGGCTCTCCACCGCGCCGGTCACGGGGTCGGGGGTTCCGGTGCCGCCCTCGACGTAGTCGACGCTGAGGCTCCCGCGGCCGAGGTATGACCCCGCCCAGGGGATCGAGACGAGCCGGCCGTCGTAGAACGCGTCGTTGACGAGCTCGGCGAGATCTTCGCCGCCGGCGCGGTAGCTGCGGGTGAGCGTGTCCACGGGGATGAGCTCGGTGAGACGCTCGAAGACGCTGACCTCGTCGAAGTCGCCCTCGGGCTCGTCGTCGGCGGTCGCCGCTCCCGCCCCGACGCGGAAGGGCGTGGGCTTCTGCGTCACCGGGTCGCCGAACGCGACGATCTGGCCGCCGCGCCGCAGCGCGGGTGCGGCTTCGGCGAGGCAGAGCGCCCCGGCATCCGCCACGATGACGACGTCGAACGGGGTGGCATCCGGAATCTGCGGCACCTCATACGGCGAGGCGAGCCACACCGGCGCCAGCGTGCGCACGAGCGTCGGCGCCGCGGCGACGAGTTCGGCGGCGTTCGCCCCGCCCGAGCGCAGCAGGTGCTTGAGCCGCGCGGCCTCATCGGCCTCGTCGACGACGGCGATGCGCCATTTGGTCGCGAGCTCCGCGGCCAGCAGCGGCCCGGCCGACGCAGCGTGCGCCTCGTCGACGAGGCGGTAGTCGCGCTCGAGCCGGTCCACGACCGCCGTGTTCGCGCCGAGCAGCGCCCGGTCGGAGCGCAGCATCGCCTCCAGCGCCGACTGCCACCACGCGAACTCGAACTCGGCGGCGACGTGCGCTTCGGGCACGTGCCGCACCGACAGCTCGGTGAGCAGCTCCTCCAGACCCATCTCGGCGAGCTCGCCCCGGAGGGTCGCCCGCTCGACGAGGTTGTCGAACACGTCGGATTCGGCGGCGAGGCCGGCCAGGGTGCGCAGCAGGTGCGGGATCGGCAGCGACGCGAGCGACTCGGTGCGTCCGAGCACCCGGTCGAGCTGGCCGAGGTCGGCGGCCACCCGCTGCCAGGCGGCGGCGACGTCGTCGAGCCCCAGCGGGATCTCGGGGATGACGCCGGGCTCGACGAGCTGCTGCCACTGCGTCCGCTGCTGCTGCACTCGCACGAGCGACTCATGCATATCGGTGATGTGCATGCCGGGACGCACGTACTCCTTCGACAGCCCCTTCAGCCGCCGGCGCTGAGCGCCCGACAGCGACGGCGCGTCGCGGCGCGGCGCGTGCGCCTGGATGAGCTCGCCGAGGGGACGCTCGAACACCGTCAGGCTGAACCGGTCGAGCGACGCGCGGATGCCCTGCAGCAGCTGCACGTAGGCGCCGAGCTCGGCGACGGTCGAGAACGGACGCATCCGCGTCTGCGCGATGAGCGCGTAGCCGCGTTCGAGGATCGCCGGCACATCGGTGCGGTGCAGGCGCCCCGCGAGGGCGTGCGCGTCGCGCGCCTGCTGGGTGGTCGCGAAGGCCACGCCGTACCACGGCGAGTCGTCGGGCCCGAAGCGGAACTCCCCCAGTCGCGCGGCGGTCGCGAGCGCGTGCGCGGCCTCGGCGCGGCGGGTGCCGAGCGCCTGCAGCGTCGCGATGTCGAACCGCGTGGCGGCCGACGGCTGCGGGGTGCCCGCGGCGATCGTCGTGAGGGTGCGCAGCGCCTCCAGCGGCGAGACCTCGACCCGCGGATGCCGCTGCGTGAGCGCATCGCGATAGTCGCGCAGCACGGTGCGCAGGCGCACCAGGGCGTCGTCGACGTCGGCGACCTTGGGCTGGGTGGCCTTCTCGTTGCGGGCGATCGCGCGGATGAGGTCGCGGTGCAGGTGACGCGGCGACACGGCGAGACCGGGCAGGCCGATGCCGGCGAGGCGATGGCGGACGCCTTCGAGCGTGGAGCGGCGGGCGCTGACGACGAGCACGCGCTTGCCGGCGCGGACGAGTTCGCCGACGGCGTTGATGACGGTCTGGGTGCCACCGGTGCCTGGCAGCGTGTGCACGGCGAGCGACTGCCCCGCCACGATGCGCGCGAGCACGGCCTCCTGCTCCGCGTCGGCGTCCAGCAGCAGCCGGTCCGCGGCCGGCGGGCGCTCATCGGCGTCGACGGCGGGCGGCGGCATCCGCACGATGGAGAGGTCTTCGCGGTCGGCGTCGTGTCCGGCGAGGGCGTTGAGGACGGGGTGGTCGAGGTCGCCGGCGTCGCGGCCCATCGCCGAGGACACGTCCGCGAAGGTCGACACGACCAGGCGCGGCAGCACCGTGAAGGTGTCGACGTGTGCCGTGAGGGCGCGCAGGTGGTCGATGACCGGCTGCGGCTTGAAGACGCCGTCGTCGTAGGCGAGCTCGGCGAGCGCGCGGCCGTCGAGCACGATGCCGAAGTGCGTGCGCGCGGCGGCGACGAGCTCGGGGTTGAGCGTGAACGAGCCGTGCAGCTTGAGGTCGAAGTCGGCGTGATGGCGGCGGATGGCGAGGGGACGCAGCAGAACGGGCGCGGCGTACGAGACGCCGCCGATGCGCCACCCGGCGATCGCGACGGCGAGGTGCACAGCGTCGAGGCCCCGCGTGGTGCGCAGTTCGACGTCCTTTGCGGCGATGCGCTCGGCCGCGAGGCGCGCGGTGCGCAGCGCCACCTCGTCGCGGAACAGGTTCGACAGCAGCGTCGAGCGTCCGGTGATGAACTGGGGCAGGCTCCCGGGGTGGGCCTTCGTGATGTCGATGCCCGCGTCACCGGCGTCGGTGTAGTGCAGCAGCGTCGAGCGGCCGCCCAGCTGCGCTGCCTCCTCGCGCAGGCGCGCCCGCTCGGACTCGGCCACGTGGGTCACCACGACGCCCGGCTCGGACAGGTCGAGGTCGGCCGGGGTCACCGAGTATCCGTGGTCGGCGTCACTCACGCCTCGCACGGCGCCACCGTCTGCTCGCCACACACTCGACACCTTAGGCTCCGCCGCGGGCCGACACCCGCAACGCGGCGGGTTGTCGCGGGATTGGGGCTGATGTGACGCCTGTGGCCTGGTGAGGTGTCATCGCCCTCTCCCCCGCGGGCCTCCGCCTCGGGTTGTCCACAATCGGGGCCGCTCGTGGCGGGCGGATGCCGCGGCGCCGCCATCATGGACGCATGACCCCCTCCGCCGCATACTCGGTGCACCCGACGCCGATCGGCGAGGCTCTCGTCGTCACGACCGACGAGGGCCTCGCCGTCCTCCACCTGCTCGAGATCGCCGTCGGCGCCCGCGAGGCCGCACTCGCCGAGGTCAGCGCGCAACTGCGCGCCGTGCCGGTGCCCGACGAGGCGGCGACCGCCGCGGTCACGACGCAACTGGACGAGTACTTCGCCGGCATCCGTCGGGACTTCGATCTCGCCCTCGATCTGTCCGGCGTCGACGGCTTCGCGCGGCGGGCGCTGGAGGCCATCTGCACGATCCCCTACGGCGAGACGGCATCGTACGGCGAGGTCGCGATCCTGGCGGGTTCCCCCCGCGCACACCGCGCCGCCGGGTCGGCCTGTGCCCGCACACCCATCTCGATCGTCGTGCCCGCACACCGTGTCGTGCGCAGCGACGGGTCGATCGGCGAGTACGGCGGCCACCCCGAGCGCAAGCGCTTCCTGCTCGACCTCGAGGCCGCCGCCGGCGCGGACCGCGCCGGCGGGCCAGACTCCGCGGCCGTGTAGGCCGGTCGCGGACCCACACCGAGACCCCGCGCAGACGCCGAGACCCCGCGTCGCGACGCGGGGTCTCGGTGTGTAGAACAGACCGCTAGTAGTACTTGGTTAGGTTGGTCCGGCTCTTCGGCAGTAGGGGCAACATGACATGAGACGGATGACCGCGGTCTGGAGTTCGCGGAGGGTCTCGTAGAAGGTCAGGCTGCCCCGGCCGCTTTTGGGGCTGTGGTGAGGCGCTGTGTCGTGACGAAGAGGTGCGCCGCGGTCACGAGGGTGACGTGGTGGTGCCAGCCCAGCCAGGTGCGGCCTTCGAAGTGGTCCAGGCCGAGGCCGTGTTTGAGTTCGCGGTAGTCGTGCTCGATGCGCCAGCGGATCTTCCCAAGCCGGACCAGCTCGGCGATCGGCGTGTCCTCGGCGAGAGTGGATAGCCAGTAGTCGGTGGGCTCGGTGGCGTCTTCGGGCCATTCGACGAGGAGCCAGCAGTCGGGCAGCGACCCGTCCGGATTCTTGGGCAGGTTCCGGTTCGCGGGACGCACGCGGGCTGCGGTGAATCGGCTGGTCATGATCCCCTTGGAGCCTTGCCGCCAGGACACCTCCGCGAACGCGCTGGCTGGCAGCGCCTGGGCGTAGGTCTTCGCTTGCACCGGCGTGCCCTGGTAACTCGCCTGCGTGAACGGTCGCCCCGGCTTCCCTGTCGGGGTGGGTATCTCGAACCGGGCCTGGGCGTCGTGCAGGCTGGTGGATGACTTCACCTGCACCACGTAGGGGATCTCTCGCTCGGTCAGGCCGGTGCGGAAGTACCCGATCTCCCCGTAGCCGGCATCACCGACCATCACCGGCGGGACAAGGCCCCAGGCGCGAAGCTCGTCGATCATCTCCAACGCAAGCTCCCACTTCGCGCGGTGCCGGACCGTGTCCGGGATCTGCGCCTTGACCCGTCGGGCAGCGACCAGCTCGGCGTGTTCGTTGCTCTCCGAACAGGTGTCGTCCCACGCCTCGGGGAGGAACAGTCGCCAGTCCAACGGGCACGACGCAGTGTCCGTCACGGCGTGCACGGTGACGCCGATCTGCACGTTCCCGACCTTCCCGAGCGTGCCCGAGTACTGCCTGGCGACCCCCGGGGATGCCGGGCCGTCCTTGACGAACCCGGTGTCATCGACCACCCACGCCTCCGGCCCGATCAGCCCCACCGCCTTCCGCGCGAGCTGCCGGCGCACCGGTTCCACCGGCCACGGCGACGAGGACACGAACTGCTGCAGCTGCTGATAGTCGATCCCGAGCCGATCCCCCATCGGCTGCATCGACTTGCGGCGCCCCTCCAGCATCAGCCCCCGCAGATACCAGCCGCCCTTGGCCCGCTGATCCTTCCGCGCAAGCGACGCGAACACCTCCCCGACGAACCCGTCCAACTCGGCCCGCACCCGCTCGATCTCATCCGCCCGCACGCCGCGAGGTTAACAGTCATCACGACCATTAACAAGAACCTAACCAAGTACTACTAGTGGTCGACCGCCTTCTCGGCGCCGTAGCCGGTGAGCGAGCGCACCTCCATCTCGGCCGCCTTGACGGGGTCTTCCGCGCGCCGCGAGGTCACCGATCCGAGCCAGCCGAGGAAGAACCCGAGCGGGATCGACACGATCCCCGGGTTGTTCAGCGGCCAGATCGCGACGCCGACGTTCTTGAAGACGCTGGTCTCGGTGCCCCAGAACACCGGCGAGAGCACGATGAGGATGATGGCCGCGGCCAGTCCGCCGTACATGCTCCACACCGCGCCGCGGGTGGTGAACTTCCGCCAGTACAGCGAGTACAGGATCGTGGGCAGGTTCGCCGATGCCGCGACGGCGAAGGCGAGCGCCACGAGGAACGCGACGTTCTGTCCCTGCACGCCGATGCCGCCGAGGATCGCGAGGATGCCGATGACGATCACCGTGCGACGCGCGACCTTGACCTCCCCGTCGGGGGCGACCTTGCCCTTCTTCACGACGTTCGCGTAGATGTCGTGGGCGAAGGATGCCGCGGCCGTGATCGTGAGGCCGGCCACGACCGCGAGGATCGTCGCGAACGCGACGGCCGAGATGAAGCCGAGCAGCAGCGGACCGCCGAGCGCCTGCGCGAGCAGCGGGGCCGCGGAGTTCACGCCGCCCGGTGCCGCCTTGATGACCTCCGGGCCGACGAGCGCGCCGGCGCCGTAGCCGAGCACGAGGGTCAGCAGGTAGAAAAGGCCGATCAGCCAGATCGCCCACACCACCGAACGCCGCGCCTCCTTGGCCGTCGGCACCGTGTAGAAGCGCATCAGCACGTGCGGCAGGCCGGCGGTGCCGAGCACGAGCGCGATCGCGAGGGAGATGAAGTCCCACGGGTTCTTGCCGTACTGCAGGCCGGGGCCGAGGATCGCGTCCTTGGGGTCGGTCGTCGAGGCGGCCACGGCCGACTCCAGCAGCGTGTTGAAGTTGAACCCGTTGATGGCGAGCACCCAGATGGTCATGACGATGGCCCCGCCGATGAGCAGGAACGCCTTCACGATCTGCACCCAGGTGGTGCCCTTCATGCCGCCGATCAGCACGTAGACGAACGTGAGCACGCCGACGACGCCGATGACGATCGACTGGCCGATCTGCTCGTGGATGCCGAGCAGCAGCGAGACGAGCCCGCCGGCGCCGGCCATCTGCGCGAGCAGGTAGAAGAAGCACACCGCGAGGGTCGTGATGGCCGCGGCCATCCGCACGGGGCCCTGCTTCAGGCGGAACGAGAGCACGTCCGCCATCGTGAACTTGCCGGTGTTGCGCATGAGCTCGGCGACCAGCAGCAGCGCGACGAGCCACGCCACGAGGAACCCGATGGAGTAGAGGAACCCGTCGTAGCCGTTGATGGCGATGGCACCGCAGATGCCGAGGAAGGATGCCGCGGACAGATAGTCCCCGGCGATCGCGAAGCCGTTCTGCGGCCCGGTGAACGAACGGCCGGCGGCGTAGTAGTCGGCGGCGGTCTTGTTGTTGCGGCTCGCGCGGATGACGATGAAGAGCGTCACCGCGACGAACGCGCCGAAGATCGAGATGTTGAGCACCGGGTTGTTGTCGGCGGTCACGGTGGCCGCGGCGGCCTCCCACGGCCCCTGAAGCTGTCGGAGTCTCATCGGCCGGCCTCCTGCGCCTCGAGGTCGGCGCGGATCTCCGCGGAGACCGGGTCGAGCCGGCGGTTCGCGTACGAGACGTACCACATGGTGATCGCGAACGTCGTGACGAACTGGCCGAGCCCCATCAGCAGGCCGACGTTGACGGCGCCGAACACCGGGGTCGACATGAACTCCGTCGCGAACGACGACAGCAGCACGTAGGCGAAGTACCAGACGAGGAACGCGATCGTCAGCGGCCACACGAATCTGCGATGCCTTTTCTTCAGCTCGACGAATCGAGGCGTCCGGTCGTCCTCGACCGGCCGCGTGATATCGTCGACGCTACGAAAACGAGTGACGCAGCCGTCACCCCCGGAAGTAGGTAGATGCGATGGCAGTCGAAGCCCTCGCCTCAGGTCAGGATCTGCTGACCCACGCTGTCGGCGACCTCGCCGCCCGCACGGGTATGCCCGTGGCCTTCGGTGGCTTCGAGCGCGGCAATTCGGTCGAGGTGACGTCGATCGTCGGCACCCGCACGCCCTCGATCTCGGGACTCGTGGTGCAGGCCACCCGCGGCCTCGGCGGTCGTGCGCTCGTCGAGCGCCGTCCCCGGCTGGCGCTGGACTACCGCTCGTCCCGCAACATCACGCATGACTACGACCGTGCCATTCTCGGCGAGGGCATCGCGACGCTGTTCGCGGTGCCGGTGGTCGTCTCGGGCAAGGCGCGCGGGATGCTGTACTGCGGGTCGTGGGCGCAGTCGCCGCTGCAGGAGAACACCGCGCGCAACGCGCTGCAGGTCGCGTCGGACCTGGCGACCGAGCTGCGGGTGCGCGACGAGGTGAACCGCCGGCTGTCGCTGGTCCCCTCCCCCGATGCGACGCCCAGCCTGGATGTCGCGGCGCGCGAAGAGCTGCGGGAGACGTACGCGGAGCTCCGCCGCATCGGCGCCGACGTCGCCGACCTCGGTCTGCGGCAGCGGCTCGGCGAGATCGAACGCCGGCTGGCCGCGCTCTCGCACGACGGCGCTGCGGCTGTCGAGCCGCTGGACGTGAAGCTGTCGCCGCGCGAGACCGATGTGCTGGCGTGCGCCGCGCTCGGCCAGACCAACGCCGAGATCGCCGTCACGCTGGCACTGCGCGAGGGAACGGTGAAGTCGTACCTGCAGTCCGCGATGGCGAAGCTGGATGCTGGGACGCGCCACGCCGCCGTCGCCAAGGCCCGGCGCGCCGGGCTGCTGCCCTAGGCTCCCCTCATGGCCCGCAGAATCGTGCATCAGCTCGTGGATGACCTCGACGGCACCGTGCTGGAGGTGGGCGCCGGCGAGACCGTACTGTTCTCGCTCGACGGCACCGCCTACGAGATCGACCTCACCGACGAGAACGCCGCCGCGCTGCGCGCGGCGCTCGCCCCCTTCATCGCCGCCGCCCGGTCGGTCTCGGCACGCTCCACCGCGAGCGCGCCGCGTCGCGGAAGCAGCGGAGGCGGCGGCCGGGCTCCGCAGCGCCGCTCCGGTCAGCGCGACTACGGCCCCATCCGGGAGTGGGCGAGCGCCAACGGGTACACCGTGTCCGAGCGAGGGCGCGTCCCAGCATCCGTCCTCGAGGCGTACGACGCGGCCCACTGACGGCGCGGCCGACCGGGTCAACCGGTCGGCCGTGATACACGATCCCGCCCGGGACGGCGCCGCCGCCTCGGGCGCCGAGTCCCGCGCCGGCGTCGAACACGGCGGGGGCGTACGCCGTTCCGGTCGCCGCGCTGCGGGCGGCGGCGACGGCACCGGCCACGGCGGCGCGGTCGCGCGTGCGGGCATGGACGACCTCCGCCTGCCCGATCGGCTCGGTGTCGAAGGCGGTGACCTCGCCGCCGAGGGCGCGCGCGGCCTCCTCCGCCCCGCCATCCGCCGTCACCTGAAACTGGACGGTCATCGCGCCGTCGGCGCTGTGGAGTGTCACCCGGCTCTCGCCGAACGGTGGCGTGCTGTACGACCAGCCGGCCGCCACGGGGATCTCGGCCGTCGCGCCGGCCGCCGTCAGGGTCATCGACGTGTCGCGGTCGGCGAGCCGGGTGGTGGCCGCCTGCCAGATGGCCGGGCCCACGATCACGGCCGCGATCGCGATCACCACGGCCGCGGCGGCGAGCGTCGCGATGGCGACCGGAACGCGGTGGCGGGGACGACGGCTCACCAGCCGATCACGCCAAGTCGGCGCCGTTCCCGCGCGCTCCCACGCGGTGATCGGGTCACGAGGTCAGGCGCCGGTGTCGGCGGGCTCGTGGGCGACGAAGACGCGCAGCTCGTCGCCGACGACGCGCAGCCGCAGCACGGCGTCAGCGCCGAAGGCGTCGGCGATCTCCGAGCCGGCGTAGGTGGCGAGGGCGAGGTCGAGTTGGGGATCGAAGGGAGCGATCGCGCAGGCGCCGGTGCCGCTCCTGAATTGGCCCTGCGGGATGGTGATGAAAACGCAGCGCTGCGTCCGGTCTTCGGAGAGCGTCCCGGCGGCTACCTGCATGCCGTGGAAGTCGTCGAACTGGACGATGTCGGTGACCTGATCGTCGAGCGTCTCGTTCGGGGTGGGATCGACCGCGGGGCGCACGACGGCGTCGGGGCGGTCGGCGCCCGCCGAGGTCGCCCACAGGGTGATGCCGCCGGTGATGGCCGCCGTCGCGAGCGCGGTGACAGCGCAGGCGAGGAGCAGGCGTCCACGCGAGCGCGGCGCGGTGTCGGATGCCGCGGGCGCGACGGCCGGGTCTGCCGCGGGGTCTGCGGCCCGGTCGCGGCCCGGGTCGAGGGTGTGGTCGGGGGTGTGGCCGGCATCCGGGCGGGCGTCGGTGCCGGCAACGAGTGACGCGAACACGAACGCGGACGGTGGCGGCGCGACCGCCGGTGCGGCCGGTGCCGATGGCGCGACGGCCGCCTCCCCCATGATGCGGCGGCGCTCCTCGAGATCCCGCAGTCGCGCGAGCGCGACCGGATCGTCGTGGATGTCGGCATCCGCCCCGTACGCGCGGGCTCGCAGCGCCGCAAGCTCGGCATCGACGTCGACATCGGTCATGGACTCACTCTGCCAGGTCGCGCGGCGCGTGGCTCATGGTCGCGCTCGCCTACTCACACGCGAGGCCGTCGCCTTCGCCGTCGCCGTTGTTGCCGGTGCCGTTCGCGAACCAGTCGTACACGGCGGCCTCTGCCGGGTTGTCCCGCGAGAACGGCCCCGTGGGGTGTCCGTTGGTGTTCTTCTTGAGCTTCGTGCACGACGAGTACTGCCGCCACCACTCGTCGACGGCGGGCGCAGCGGGAGCCTGCGCTGCCTGCTGCTCTGCGGCGATCCTGGCTTGCTCGGCCTCAGCGGCGGCCTGCGCCGCGGCGGCACACGCGGTCGTGCTCACGTCGCCGGAGGCGGTGAGGGTGGCGAGCTGGCCGGCACGATAGGCGGTCTCGCGCGGGTGCGCGGGATACCCCTCGGTCGAGTCGTACCGCGCGACGGCGAGGCCCGCGGCGAGCACCGCGGCGGCGACGTCGACGCCGTCGACCGTGTCGACGTAGCGCAGCAGCCTGCCGTGCTGGTCCTGATCGTTCTCACCGTCGGGAAGCTGCAGGACGACGGCATCCCCCGGACGCAGGAGCGACGCGACGAGCGCGGAGGCCTCGTCGTACCCGCATTCGCCGCGTTCGGGCGCGTCGATCCCGATGATGCGCACCGTTCCGGCGCTCGTCTCGATCGTGTCGCCGTCGACGACAGCGTCGATCGTCACCGCGGGTTCGGCCGCCGTACTGGCAGGCGGTGTCGCCAGCGGCGTCGGTTCGGCGGCGCATCCCGCCAGGACGAGGACGGCAGCAGCGACGGCGGCGAGGCCCCAGATTCCACGCATGAGCTCGAGCCTAGGGGCGCGCAGCGCGCCATCCCGGCATCCCCGCCCGACGCCGTGTCGTGGCGACCGCCGGTCGCGCCGGCATCCCTCCGCGGCCGCCCGGTCGCGGTCAGACGAGCGTGAGGAGTGCCGCTGTCGTCGCCTCCGGTGCGTCGAGAGTGGCGACGTGTCCGGCATGCGGGATGACGCGCTCGGTCACGCCCTCGGCCGCGGCCCACCGCGGCATCGCCGTGGCGATGTTGCCGGTACGGTCGTCGGCGCCGCGGATGAGGCCGAGGGGTACCGGTGTGCGATAGGCCGGGTCGGGGTCGACGAGCGAGACCGTGGCGCGCCAGACATCCAGGAACGTGCGCTTCGGCATTCGTCGGAACATCGCCTCGGTGGCGGCGACGGCGGCCGGAGTGACGGCCGACGCCTTCGCCATGAGCCCGGGCAGGCGCCCGGCGGGGATGAGTCCGAGCATCGGAGCCGCAAGGCGCAGCGCGAGGCGCTCCGCCGGGGTGAGGGGGCCGGCGTTCCAGGTGGCGCCGATCACGACGAGGCCGGCGGCGCGATCGGGGTGGCGGCGCACGAGCGCTTGCGACAGGTTTCCGCCGAGCGAGTGCCCGACGAGCACCGGATGCTGCAGATCGAGGGCGTCGAGGAGTGCGGCGAGATCCTCCAGCGCGTCGGCGGCCGTGAACCGGATGCCGTCGTCGAGGGGCGATGCGCCGTGCCCGCGGAGGTCGTGCACGATCGCCCGTCGGCCTGTTGCGCGCACCGCCTGGAGCTGGGGCGCGAAGACGCTGTGGTCCATGCCGGCGCCGTGGTTGAAGACAACCGCCGGGCCGTCGCCGCCGGAGTCGGAGTATCGGATGATCGCTCCGGGGCGGTGGAGCGCGTCGGAGAGGTGAGTCATGTCCCCAACCTCTCACGCCGCAACGAACGGGGCGGCGCGTCCCGGCGTGGCACGCGCAGCCCACCGGTCGTTGAGCGAGCGAGGACGCGATCGAGTCCGGACGTCGAGATGCGCGATTGAGCACTGTTGAGGCACTTGTCGCCGCGACGGATGCGCGTCTGCTCATCGTCGATACCGGTCGGCGCGCGAGCGCAGCCGATACCGCCGAGACACTTCGACGCGATCTCGACGACGCACATCGCGCACAGGCGCTCGTGCAGCTGTCCAGCAACCTCAAGAGCGTGGGCCCGCTCGCGAAGGCGGCTTTGACGACCGATCCGCCACTCCCCCTGGCTCCGACATGGGATGCCGCGATTGCCGGCATCGTTGAGCACGAGCTCACTCGATCCGGATTGCCCTCACCGGCATGGGTCAGCGACGTGCAGGGGCTCCCCGACGGGCGCTGGGATCCGTGGACAGCTGGTCGCCTCCTTCCCGACGCCGACAGGGTGCCCGAACCCCTACGCCGGAGAGGCGTGTGGATTGACGAGGCCGAGTTGGTGAGCGCATGCGCAGCGACCAGGCGCCGGTCAGGCTGGAACGAACGGATGCTGTTCGAGGCCTCCGCGAGCTGATCGCTGAACTCGCCCGCACGTGTACGCCCGCTCGAATCCGATTGGTGGGCGGGGCGGCCATCGCGCTCGCATGACACCAGGCACCCGTCACCGCAGTGCGCGGCGGTAGCGGCGGCGGGCGATCACCTGCGCCACCCGCAGCAGCGGATACGCCGGCCGCCACGGGCCACGCGCGGCCGGCGCTGTCAGTGAGCGGATGCTGAGCAGCACCGCATCCGCATGACGATGGACGACGAAGGCTTCCTCCCCGCGGACGGGGTGCCCCGGCAGCGCGCGGTACGAGAACCCGACGCGGTCGGGCTGTCGGATCACCGCGACGACCTCCACGGGCTCGCGCACGACGAACGGCCCGAGGCGTGCGGTGATGGTGAGCCGCTCCCCCGGCATGACGTCATGCGGTGATGCGACGGCGAAGCCGCTGCGCGTCTTCACGCCCCAGCGCAGCACCTCGGATGCCGCGCGCTGCCAGCACGCGTCGCCGCGGCCGATGACCGTCTCGCTCTGCGCAGCACGGAAGGGGTGAGTGACCCCGGGCTCCCAGGTCACCTCCTCGGGATCGGTCGACGGCGCGACGCCGAGCGCCGTGAGCAAGTGAGCGTTGCGCTGCCGAATGAGGCGCCGGAGATACGGCACCAGCACGACGCGCTCGGCGAGTCGGCCGAAGAAAGGCGATGCCAGCTCGATCGTGTCGGTCATACGGGTGCCGCTACCGACTTGCTCGAACCGGTGCTCGTGCCGGAACGACCGGAACGGCCCGCGCACTTGCTCGTCGACGAACCGGGTCGGCTCTTCGAGTTCGGTGATCCGCGAGGTCATCGTGAACCGGATGCCGAAATGCCGCGCCCGCCAAGTGACGGACTCCTCAAGACCGATCGATCCGCTCGTGACGCCGCCGACGGCGCGCTCGCCCGACTGCCGCATCGACGCGACGTGCGCATCGATGTCGAGCGAGAGCGCGTACAAGGCCTCGGGCGACACCGCGGCATCCGTCACCAGCGTGAACGAACTCGGCATGTCTCGATCCTGCCGGATGCCGGCGCGCACCCGTCAGCCGCGCAGCGCGAGGGCGAACGGCAGCACCGCGGTGGCGCCGGCGCGGCGCAGCTCGTGCGCGGCGGCGGTGATCGTCCACCGGCTGTCGACGAGGTCGTCGACCAGCAGCACCGGACCGGCCGGCACGTCGAGGTCCGCGGCGCTGAACCTCCCCCACACGCCCGCGAGCCGGAAGGCGCTGTTGCCGCCCGGGCCGCCGGTCGGACCGCCGTCCACGAGGGCGAGGGTGCCGACGAGAGGGAGTCGTCCGACCTCGGCGATCCCCCGCGCCAGCGAGGCGACGAGCTGCGGTTTTGACCGCGACGGCATCGCCACGACGGCGACCGGCCGCTCCGCCCACCCCCAGTCCGCGAGCACCCGTACGCACGCGGCGAGCACGTTCGGCGGCACGGGGCCGTCGGCGGCACCGGCTGCGAAGATCTCGCGCAGCGTTCCGCCCCAGCCGAGGTCGGTGAGGCGCGCGAGCGCCCTCCCCTCCTCGTACTGCGACTCCGCCGGGATGCGGCCGCGCAGCGGCAGGCCGAGTCGGTCGGCACCAGTCGGCCACTGCCGGCGCGGCTCGATCGGGACGCCGACGCGGTCGAGGGCGGAGGCCGCGGCATCCGTCGCCTCTTTTCCAATCGACGCCGCGAACCACGGGCCGGCGCAGTTGTCGCAGCGCCCGCACGGCGCGGCGGTGTCGTCGTCGAGCGCGCGCTGCAGGAACTCCATGCGGCACGTCGTGAGCTGCTCGTACTCGATCATGTGCTGCTGCTCGGCGACGCGCTCCGCCGCGATGCGGGTGTAGCGGTCGGCGTCGTAGGTCCACGGCTGGCCGGTCGCGACCCAGCCGCCTTGCACACGCGCGACGGCGCCGTCGACATCGAGGACCTTCAGCAGCAGTTCGAGCGGCGTGCGGCGGATGTCGACCATCGCCTCGAGCGCCGGAGTCGACAGCGGTCCGCTGGCCGCCGAGAGGGCCGTGAGGACGCGCCCGGCGCGATCTTCGTCGGGCATCGACGCGGTCGCGAAGTAGTGCCAGATGTCGCGGTCTTCGGCGCCGGGCAGCAGCAGCACATCGGCGGATGCCGTGGCGCGGCCGGCGCGGCCGACCTGTTGGTAGTACGACACCGGCGACGAGGGCGCGCCGAGGTGCACGACGAAGCCGAGGTCGGGCTTGTCGAAGCCCATGCCGAGGGCGCTGGTGGCGACGAGCGCCTTCACGCGGTTGTCCTTGAGGAGCGCCTCCGACTCCTCGCGTTCGTCGGCGTCTGTCTGGCCGGTGTACGCGCGCACCTCGTACCCGCGGTCGCGCAGCAGCCGGGCGGTGTCGTTCGCGGCCGACACCGTGAGCGTGTAGATGATGCCTGAGCCGGGCAGGTCGTCGAGGTGGCTGAGCAGCCAGGCGAGCCGGCTCTGCGCGTTCGGCAGCCGTAGCACGCCGAGCCGCAGCGAGGCGCGCGCGAGCGGGCCGCGGATGACGAGCACATCGGATGCCGGGGCGCCGGCATCCGTCGACTCTTGATCGCCTTCCAGGGCGCCGAGCTGCTCGGCGACATCGGCCACGACGCGGCTGTTGGCCGTGGCGGTCGTCGCGAGCACGGGAACGCCGGACGGGATGCGGGCGATGAGATCGCGCAGGCGCCGGTAATCGGGGCGGAAGTCATGCCCCCAGTCGCTGATGCAGTGCGCTTCATCGACGACGAGAAGTCCGATGCGCGCGACGAGCTGCGGCAGTTGCTCGTCGCGGAACGACGGGTTGTTGAGGCGCTCAGGCGAGACCAGCAGCACGTCGACCTCGTCGCGGTCGAGCTGTGCGAGCACGTCGCGCCATTCGTGCGCGTTGGTGGAGTTGATGGCGACCGCGCGGACGCCGGCGCGCTGGGCGGCGGCGATTTGGTCGCGCATGAGGGCGAGCAGGGGCGAGACGAGCACCGTCGGGCCGCCGCCGCGGCGCCGGAGCAGCAGCGTCGCGACGAAGTAGACCGCGGACTTGCCCCATCCGGTGCGCTGGACGACGAGCGCGCGGCGTCGCCGGTCGACGAGGGCCTCGATCGCCTCGAACTGCCCGTCGTGGAAGTCGGCGTCGTCGCGCCCGACGAGGGTGCGCAGGACATCGAGCGCCTCGGCGCGGGCGGAGGTCGTCGTGGTCATGCTCCCACTATCGCCGGTGCCGCCGACATCGCGGTCTACGCGTAGAAGCCGTCGCGGAGGTTGATGCCGTGTTCGACCCAGACCTTCAGCGCGGCGAGCATGCCCGTCCAGCCTTCGCAGTTGCCGAAGGCGTGCTTGGCGCCTTCGGCCGTGACGAGCCAGGAGGACTCGCTGATCGTGACCAGGGTGCGGGTGTCGTCGTCGATGGGCTCGAACTCGAAGGTTGTTCGCGTGACGCCCTTCTCCCCCGTCGTGGCGGCGCCATCCCATTCGATGACGATGCGTCGAGGCGGTTCGGCTTCGACGACGGTGACCGGGAAGGCGCCAGGGAAGTCGTGGAAGTCCCAGGTGATGTCCGCTCCCACCTCGAGACGGCCGCGGGCGCCGCCGGTGGTGAAGTAGCGGGACAGCTGCGCGGGGTCGGCGACCGCCTCGTAGACCTCTGCGCAGGGCCGGGAGATGCGGCCGGAAACGGTGAAAGACAGCGCGTCGAGCGGAGTGGCTTCAGACATGTTGTATTTTTATCACATGTCATCCTTCGAGGACCAGAGTGCCGATGACGATCGGGTCTTCAAGGCGCTCGCGTCGCCGGTGCGGCGGCGGGTACTCGATGCGTTGAAGGAGTCGACGCAGACGACCGGGGCCCTATGCACGCTGTTTCCGGAGCTCGATCGGACGACGGTGCTGCAGCATCTGCGAGTACTGGAAGAAGCCGGGTTGGTCACCGGCCGCAGGTCCGGTCGCGAGCGGCACCTCTCGCTCGCCCCGCTGCCGATCAAGCGCATCCATGATCGCTGGATCAGCGAGTACGCCCGCGCTGCGGTGCAGTTGCTCGCAGAGCTGGACGAGGCGTAGCGCGAGGGCTCGCGGGCACTGCCGCCGCACCTGGCGGCCCCTGCGGTTCGGGCGGACAATGGCGCCATGACGGCGCACGAGATCCGAGCGTTGACGCTCGAGACGTATCCGGCGTGGCTCGCGCTGGCCGAGAAGCACAATGGCGTGTGGGGCGGCTGCTACTGCAGCTACTTCCACGACGACACGACCACGAAGGCGGATGCCGGTGGCGCGCTGTTCAAGAAGCGGATGATCGAGGAGGGCATCGCCCACGCGGCGCTCGTCTTCGAGGGCGAGCAGGCGATCGCGTGGTGCGAGTACGGCAGCCCTGCCGAGCTGCCCCGCATCTACCACCGCAAGGAGTACGACGCCGGCGAGGCGCACCCCGCCCCGTGGCGCATCACGTGCTTCTTCGTCGACCGCGACCATCGCCGCCAGGGGGTCGCGCTCGAGGCGCTGCGGGGAGCGCTCGATCTGATCGCGCAGGCGGGCGGAGGTGAAGTGGTGTCGTTCCCGAACATCGTCGAGCCGGGCAAGAGGGTGTCGGCGTCGTTCCTGCACAACGTGACGCCGGGCATGTTCGAGGAGGCGGGCTTCACATTCGAGCGCCGGATCGGCAAGAACAAGACCGTCATGCGCAAGGTCGTCCTGCCGGCGTGAGATCACGGCCATGGTGCTGACGGGTCGGGCTCGAGTTGGCAGTGGTACCGTATCTGGTACGACTTACCTGAGGGGCCAGCATGTCGGCGATCACTGCGAGCGAAGCGCGAAAGAGCCTGTTCGGACTCATCCAACAGGTCAACGATGACCACACGACTGTCGAGGTCGTGTCCCGCAGAGGCAACGCGGTGATCATGTCGAAGGACGACTACGACGCGCTCACCGAGACGGCGTACCTCCTCCGCACCCCCGCGAACGCGGAGCGGCTGCTCCAGGCCGTCGAGCGTGCACGTCGCGGCGAGTTCGAACGGCACGACCTCCTCGACGCGTGACGCGGGCGCTCGTCTTCGACCCGAACGGGTGGGAGGACTACGTGTACTGGCAGACGCAGGACCGCAAGACCGTGCGGCGAGTCAATGCGCTGATCGCGGACATCCTCCGCGACCCGTTCGACGGCATCGGCAAGCCCGAACCGCTTCGTCACGTCCTCGCCGGCGCCTGGTCTCGCCGCATCGATGACAAGAACCGACTCGTCTACTACGTCACGGAGGAGCACATCGTGATCCTGCAGACGAGAGACCACTACTGACGCCCCGACAGACCAGCATGACCGACACGGCGTAGCATCCGACCATGGCCATCGCACTGGAGAACGTCGGCATCGCCGTCCGCGACATCGAAGAGGCGATCGCCTTCTTCACAGACCTCGGACTGAGCGTGGTCGGCCGCGATGAGATCAGTGGCGCGTGGGCCGACACCGCCGTCGGGCTCGACGGCAATCACGCGCAGTAGTGCGCAGGATTCGGCCCATCTCACCCGCGTCGTGCTGCTCGGCGCAAGCGGATCGCTCCGACGAAGCCCAGGATGAGGAATGTGGTCGCCACCAGCAGAGACCATCGAGTTCCGTCGGCGAAGCCCTCGGCCAGGGCGTTCGCGGTGCCGACGGGATCTGCGACGGCGCTCGGGGCTGCTGTCGCGCGCAGCTGAGCGATCGTCGTTCCCGCGGATTCTCGTGTCGCCTCCGCGAGCTGATCAGCCGTCGTGCCGGTGACGCCGGCGTCAGCGAGGGCGACCGGCAACGTGAGGGCGAGCGAGACGGAGAGCGCGGCACCGGCGAAGGCGGTGCCGAGCGCTGATCCGACCTGCCGCACGGTGCTCTGCGTCGCAGATCCTTGTCCGGAGACCTCGACGGGCACGTCCCTCAGAACGGTGCCGGTGAGCTGCGCGGACGCGAGGCCCAAGCCCAGCCCGTAGACGACGAGCGGAACCGCGACCAGCCATCCCGGCGTCGTGCCCGTGATCATCAGCGCGAGGACGAGTACGCCGACGACCTCGAGACCGAGCCCGATCAGAACCGTACCCGGGGGGCCGAACCGCGCGGCGAGATGCCGAGCGGATGCGCCGGAGAGGAAGGCTCCGATCGCCATGGCCGCGAGAACGAGTCCGGCAGACATCACGCTGAGGCCGAGCGCGTTGATGAGGTACAGGGGCAGCACGAAGATGATCGCGAACTCGCCGACGGCCACCATCGCCGCCGTGAGGTTTCCCCACGAGAACGTCGGGAGGAAGAACAGCCGCGGGTCCAGCAGCGCGGATCGACGGACCGTCTCGCGGTGCCGCTCCCACATCACGAAGAGAACGAGGGCGACAGTCGCGATGGCGAATGCGACCGGGACGGCCGAGATGGCGGCATCCGAAGGCCACACCCAGCCGAAGATCTTGAGTTCGGATCTCGGCGTCCACCAGCCCAGGTCAGGACCTTCGATGACGGCGAAGACGAGCGCGCCGAGTCCGATCGCCGCGAGGAGCGCGCCGTCGACGTCGGCACCGGGTCGGTGCTGCACGCCGCGAGTGGCGGGCACGGCGAGGATGCCGGCGACGAAGATGAGGATGCCGAGGGGCACATTCACGAGGAAGATCCAGTGCCACGACGCCCACTGCGTCAACGCGCCACCCGCGAGCGGGCCGACCGCCGCCGCACCCGAGATCACCGCACCCCACACGCCGAAGGCCGCAGCACGGTAGCGGCCCCGGAAGACGGCGTTCACCGTCGACAGCGTGGACGGCATGATCATTGCGGCGCCCACCGCCTGCACAGCGCGCGCGGCGATGAGGGGACCAGCGGCATCCGCCATCGCCGCGAGAATGCTGCCACCCACGAAGACGACGATGCCTGCGAGGAAGAGGTTCTTGCGCCCCCAGCGGTCGGCGAGCTTGCCGGTGGACAGGAGAAGCGCCGCGAGAACCACCGCGTACAGGCTGTTGACCCACTGCGCGTCGGTGAGGTCGAGGTGGAGGTCCGCGATGATGTCGGGGAGAGCGACGCCGACGATCGTGCCGTCGAGAACGATGACGCCGAGCCCGATCGACAGCACCGTCAGTGCGAGCCATTCCCGGCGCGTCGGGGGCGTGTCGATCGGGGCTTCGGTCGTCGTCATGACGCGGGTGCGAGTGCGGGTTCGGCGGATGCGTCCGCCTGCACACGGGCGTGCGTCAGGGCGCGACCGAGGGCAAGGAACAGAAGAACCATCGCGGCAGTGAGGAGGATGTGCCCGGTGCCGGCGATCCCCGCGATCATCTTGCTCGACTCCTGACCGAGGACAGTGAGGATCCCGTGCCAGATGAGCATGGCGGATGTGAGAACGACGCCCGCGTTGTACAGCCAGAAGAACCAGCCGAACATCTTGCTGCGGGAGAGCGTGAACTGCTTCTCGAGGACGAGCACGATCAGCAGCACGATGAAACCGAGCGTGAGCAGATGCGTGTGCGCGAGCCCGAGCTGCGTGGATTGCCCCTCAGGGAAGTCGTTGAGTTTCGTGAACTCGCGATAGAACAGGCCGGAGAGCACTCCGGCGACCATGTAGGTGAACGAGGCGATGTACAGGCGACGCATGGGATTCCTTTCGACGTCACCATCCACGTTCGCAATCATCGGAGCGTCCGGGATCATCCGAACGGTTGAGATGGACGCCGCCCGATCGCGGTCAGAGTAACCCGCCCTCGCGCGCCACCGCCACCGCCCGCGACCGACTGTCGACACCGAGTTTGTCGAACAGGTGCACGAGGTGGGTCTTCACGGTGGCCTCGGTGACGAACAGCGTCTTCGCGATCTCGCGGTTGGAGGCACCGGTCTCGAGGAGGCCGAGCACCTCGATCTCACGGTCGGTCAGGCGCACCCGCGGCGCGCGCATGACCTGCACCATGCGGGCGGTCAGCTCTGGCGAAAGCACGATCTCCCCCGCCGCCGCCCGGCGGATCGCGGAGGTGATCTCCTCGGATCGAGCATCCTTCAGCAGATAGCCGGCGGCGCCGGCCTCCACCGCACGGAGAATCTCGACGTCCCGGTCGAAGGTCGTGAGGATCACGACGGCGGGAGCAGGGTCCAGCGCCCGGAGTCGGCGGGTCGTCTCCACCCCGTCGATACCGTCGCCGAGACGAAGGTCGCACAGGACGACGTCGGGTCGCACGTGGCGGGCCAGGGTGAGGGCCTCCTCGCCCGTCGCGGCCTCACCGACGACCTCCACCGGTCCGTCCAGGGGGAACAGCGACCGCATGCCCGCGCGGACGATGGGATGGTCGTCGACGACGATCAGGCGCAGGTGCGGCCGCGGATCGAGCGGCCGGGCTGCCGGTGCGGCGGTCATCGGGGTGCTCCGTTCGCTGTGATCGGCAGCGACGCCGACAGGGCGACGCCGTCGCCCGGCGTGCTCTCGATGTCGAGGTCGCCGCCGAGTTCGCGCAGTCGCGCGCGCATCGCCCGCAGTCCATAACCCGTCCCGTCGGTACGGCGCGCGGCGTGCGCGTCCCACCCGGTGGCGTCGAACCCGATGCCGTCGTCGGCGATGTCGAGGCGGACCGTGTCACCGGCATCCGTCATCGTCACGACCACACGCCGCGCCGCCGCGTGCGCACGGACGTTCGCGAGGGCGGACTGGACCGTGCGCAGGAGCGCGACCTCCGCGCCCATGGGGATCGCCGGCAGCGCCTCGTCGATGTGCAGATCGGTGCGGATGCCCGTCTCTTCCTCGAGGCGCGCGAGCATGCGCCGGAGCGCATCGCCGAACGCGGAGCCCTCCAGTTCCGCCGGAGCCATCGCGTTCGCGATGCGCCGGACGTCGACGAGGCCCTCGTGTGCCAGCTGCACGATCTGGCCGAGCGCGGTCGCCATCTCCCGCGCCGAGGCGGACTCCGCGCCGCGGGCGATCATTCCGATCGACGACAGCGACTGCGCGACGGTGTCATGGATGTCGCGGGAAAGGCGGGTGCGCTCCATCCCGGCGCCTGATTCCCGCTGCGTCCGAGCGAGCTCGTCCTGCAGTTGAGCTGTCTCCTCCTGGGCCGCGACGAGCGAGGCGATGAGACGCCTGCGCTCTCGGCCGTCGCGGACGAGCTCGAGGTAGCCGCGCGCGATGCCGAAGGCGAAGACGCCGCCCACGACGGGACCGACCACGTTGGCATAGCTCGTCGTGCCGGAGTGGAGGAGCGGTGCGCTGATCACGACCGCGAGGATGGTGACGCTGAAAGCGATCGCCCACGGCAAGCGCAGGACGAACCCGGCGAGCAGCCACAGCGGGAACGCGAGCCACACGAACTCTGCCGAGATCGCGACCGCGCCGGCCCAGATGAGCGACAGTCCGCCGAGCCACCACGTCGCCAGCACGGGGTCGCGCGTGCGAGCGCCGAGGACGAGACCGCCGACGTACCAGCCCGTGAAGACGAGCGCGATCGAGAGGACCCACGCGAGGGGAACGCCGTCGGCAGCTGCGCGGATGGCGGCGACGACGAGAAGCACCGTCGTGATCGCGGTCTGCCCGAGCCGGATTGCCCAGCTCACGCTGCCGCCCGGGCGGCCACGTCGGGACGTGTCACGTCCGCGCGCGCGATGCGGGGTCGGGTTCACTGTCGGTGACGACATGATCCGATTCTCCCGGGTCGACCGGTTCGGCGCCTGCCCCGGGCCCGTTCGGCCACCACATGCGGTCGCCGAGCACCGAGAAAAGCGCAGGGACGACGAGGGTGCGGACGACGAGGGTGTCGACGAGCACGCCGATGCCGACGATGAGGCCAATCTGCCCGAGCGTGACGAGCGGAAGGAGGCCGAGCGCTGCGAAGACCCCGGCGAGGACGATTCCCGCGCTCGTGATCACCCCACCCGTCGTCGCGAGGGCGGTCACCATGCCTTCGCGCGTGCCGACCATCCGCGCTTCGGCGCGTGCGCGATGCACGAGGAAGATCGTGTAGTCGACCCCGAGGGCGACGAGGAACAGGAACGCCAGGAGCGGCACCTGCAGGTCCAGCGCGTTCCAACCGAACAGGATGCGTCCGAGCCAGGTCCCCGCCCCGATCGCCGCGAGAGCGCTGAGAGCGTTGACCGCGAGAAGGAGGAGCGGAGCGACGACCGCACGCAGGAGCACCGTCAAGATGAGGAAGGTCACCAGCAGGATGAGCGGCGCGATCAGAAGGAGATCGCGGACGTTGCCGTTCCGGGCATCCAGATCCGCCGCACCCTGACCGCCCACGAGGGCGTCTGCGTCGGACACGGCGTGCACGGCCTCTCGCAGGTCGACCACAACCGCACGGCTGTCGGGCGTTCCCGGCGACGGTCCACCCACGACGGACAACCGGACGAGGTGGCCGTCGACGCTCGTCGCCGAGACGCTGACCCGGGCGACACCGGGAACGCCTTCGGCTTCCGCCACCACGTCGTCGACCTTCGCCGCATTCGCCACGATGGTGAACGGCTGCGCCTGGCCCGCGTCGAAGTGCTCGGCGAGCACCGTCAGTCCGGCGGCCGCCTCCGATGGAACGCGGAACTTCTCCGCCTGGCTGAGACCGACCGACACCCCGAACGCTCCGGTGGCCATCATCGCGAGGAGCGCGACACCGCCGACCAGCGGCGCCCACGGTTGTTGCACGACGTACCGCGCGACCGTCCGCCAGACACGGCCCCGACTCGCGGTCGCGTCGCCGGCGCGCGGGACGAAGGGCCAGAAGATGCCCCGGCCGCACACGGCGAGGGCCGGTGTCAGCACCAGCAGCACGGCGGCGAGTGCGATGACGAGACCGACGGCGCAAGCGACGCCGAGACCGCGAGTGCCGGGGATGACGGCAAGGACGAGGGTCAGGAGGGACAGGACGACGGTGAGGTTGGATGCCAGGACCGCAGGGAGCGTCGCCCGCCACGCGCCCGCGAGCGCGCGACGGTGGTCGGGCTCCGCAGCGAGAGCTTCCCGGTAGCGGGAGATCAGCAGCAGCGCGTAGTTCGTGCCGGCGCCGAACACGAGGACACTCACGATACCGGTGTCGAACTGCAGGCTGAGGGTGCTCCCGAGCGCTGCGGTCACCTTGCTCGCGGCCTGATCGGCGAGGGCGACGACCACCAGCGGGACGAGCCAGAGCACCGGCGAGCGGTAGGTGAAGATGAGCAGCACCGCGACGATCCCGATCGTCACGAGCAGAAGCGTGACGTCGGCGCCGTCGAAGGCGGATGCCACGTCGACGCCGAACGTCGGGCCACCGGTGACCTGCAGGGCGAGACCGCCCACACCGTTGTCTGCGACGACGCCGCGGAGTTCGTCGACGAGCGCACGGTCGGCCGCCGGCTCGTCGCCGCTGATGGGAGCCGTCACCTGCACGACGGCGGCGCGGCCGTCGTGGCTCGGAAACGGGCCGAGCACGCGCGCGTCGTCCACCCCGGTCAACGCCTCGGCGAGGCTGGTGAGACCGTCGGTCTGAGTCGCCGTGAGCGCGCCGCCGTCGGTCGCAGACGCAACGACGAGAAGTGTCCGGTCATCGGCATCCGGAAACTCGTCGGCGAGCGCGGCAACTCGCGCCGCTTCGGAATCGGGAGGCGCGATCTGGCTGTCTGCGGTCATCGTCGCGCGACCGAACGCTGCGGTGAGCCCGACGAGCACCAGGATCCCGATGATGAGCGACACCCAGGCGCCGCGGCGGGACGTCAGGGCACGGGAGAGAGAGGACGAGACTGAACGCACCTGACCAGTTCAGTCGCCGCCGCGTCATTCGCCATGACCCGTCGAGTCGAGCGGCGTCTCCATCGAAAGATGGACGTCGGGATCGACCACACCTCGCGGCGGCAGTCCGGCTTCAGTTCAGCTGAAGGATTACTACACTGGCGTCATGCTTCCTCTCGCCATCGTGATCATCACCGCCGCGCTCGTCTTCTACAGCGTCGGCGTATGGGCCGAACGAATCCAGCGCACGCTAAAGTGGTGGCACGCGGGCATGTTCGCGATCGGTCTTGCGTGCGACACGACCGGCACGATCCTCATGACCCGGATCGCGGCGGACCAGCGGGCGGCGGGGATCGCGCAGAACGCAGCCGGCACGCTCATGGCGTGGACTGGCACCGCGGCGATAATCCTGATGGCTGTTCACCTCGTGTGGGCGATGGTTGTGCTCGTGCGCGACCGCGAGAACGAGAAGCGCGCCTTCCACCGGTTCAGCATCATCGTCTGGGCGATCTGGCTGATCCCCTACATCGCGGGCGCCGCGAGCGCCATGGTCGGCTGACGTCCTCGCTTCCCGATTCGCCCTGACGGACCGGATCGGACGTCGCATGTCGATTCTTCTGCGAGCAATGCGCTGGACGTCCGTGTATGTGCGGAGTCGTCTCCCGTGAGGCGATGTCGCCTGTATGGCATACGCTCACGATTGATGAGCACGATCGCGACCGAACCCGACCTCGACTTTTGGCGGGTTGCTTCCGAGCTCACGATCACCCCTACCGGTGACGATCTCAGCTCGCGCGCTGGTCGGAGGCGGCTATGAAGCGCCCTGGGTCTGATGGAGACTCGCGCTATTTGATTCCGAACAGCAGATTGTGGTCGTTGGGGACAGCATAGAACGAGGTCTCGAACTCGGCGGGCGGGACGTCGCCGAGGTAGCCGTGGAGGCGCTGCGTGTTGTGCCAGTGCACCCAGCCGAGGGTCGCGAGCTCGAGGTCTTCGACTGTCTTCCATGGCCCGGATCGAGCGGGTCCGCGGACGAGTTCGGCCTTGTAGTAGCCGTTCACCGTCTCTGCCAGCGCCTTATCATAGCTGTCTCCGACGGTCCCGATCGAGGGCGTGGCACCGATCTCCGCAAGTCGTTCGCCGTAGCGAATCGACGCGAATTGAGACCCCGCGTCGCTGTGACACCTCAAATCCTCGTGTCGGGCGCCGCGTGAGCAGCGGGCCATCTCGATCGCGTCGAGGACCATCTCGGTCCGCATATGCGACGCGACCCGCCAGCCGACGATCATCCGCGAGAACACGTCAACGATGAAGCACACATACGCGACACCGGCCCACGTGGGAACGAACGTCAGGTCCGTCACCCAGAGCCGGTTCGGCGCCTCGGCGGTGAACTCCCGCTTCACCAGATCCGGGTGCCGCGCCGACGCCGGATCCGGCCGCGTCGTCTTCACCCGCTTCGACCGTCTGGCGCCCTCGATCCCGGCGACCCGCATCAACCTGGCGGTCTGGTCCCGGCCGATCATGATGCCGGCGCGCCGGGCGGCTTTCCAGAGCTTGCGGACCCCGTAGACACGGTAGTCGGTCTCCCACAGCTCGACCAGCTACGGGACCAGCTCCTCGCCCCGCCGGGTGCGAGCCGAGGGGGCGCGGGTCTAGGCGGCGTAGTAGCTGCTCGGAGCCACCTGCAGCAGTCTGCAGATGAGCTCGACCCCGAGCCGGCGACCATCGACCAGGTCGTCCTTATTCGCGTCGATGAACGCGACTACTTCCGGTAGTGGCGGTCAAGCTCCGCCCCGAAGAAAGACGCCGCACGTTTGAGCACCTCGTTGGCCCGCCGCAGCTCCCGGCTCTCCTGCTCCAACTCACGAACCCGCTGCGCCTCCGCCGAACTCACACCCGGCGTGACGCCGTCGACGACGTCGGCCTGCTTCACCCACACCCGCACGGACTCGACCCCGTATCCGAGCTGCGTCGCGACCCGCTGGACCGTCCCTTGCGTGACGCCAAGCTCGGCACGCAGCGTCCTCACCATCCGCACTGCGGCGGCCTTCTCCTCGACCGAGTAGCGACGCGTCGTCGGCTTCCCATTCTCGGCACAACCCCATCCTCGTTTCCAAGGTCAGCAGCCTCCAACAAACTCAGGGCGCTTCAAATGTCGCCATACTGATGGGCTTTGAAGCTCCCGCGCAGCAGATCCGCGATCGACCAGATGAACGTGGCGTGGTTGTTGCTCAAGACTTGCTACCCCTCATCAGCGCGTGACGCAATCCTAATTCGCGGCGCACGCTGTGCTCTCCGCGGTAACCCCAGATCCGCTCCGGGGGCGCTACGCTTCTGCCCACCGATCAGAGACAGGAGGCGGCGACTGTGAGCCGCGGCGCCAATCAGCCCAGCGTGGGCAACTACAACCAGGCGGTCATTCTGGAACAGATCCGCCGCGCGGGGGCCATGAGTCGGGTCGAATTGGCGTCGATAACAGGACTGTCGGCGCAGACGGTGTCGAACATCTGCCAGCGGATGATCGAAGCCGGCATCATTGCCGAAGGTACGCGTTCGACCACCACCTCGGGGCGCGGAAAACCTCCCACCCCACTCCTACTCGTCGGCGATAGTCGTTTTGCTGTCGGGGTTCATGTGGATCCGAGCGTGATTTCAACCGTGCTGCTCGCGCTGGACGGAACGGTGATCACGCACCGCCGCCACCCAGCGCCTACCGCCGGTGAGCCCGCGAAGACGGTTCGACTCATCAGTCGCCAGGTCGAACGCGTACTGGCGACCGCCGCCGTCGATCGGGAGCGGGTCGTCGGCGTCGGGATCGCGGCCCCAGGTCCGATTGACATCGAACGCGGCGTCATCGTCGATCCACCGAACTTGGGTGCGTGGCATCGAGTCCCGCTGCAGAGGTCGGTCAGCGAGTCCACCGGGCTGCCTGTCGTGCTCGACAAAGACGTCACGGCCGCGGCCGTCGCCGAGCGGTGGCTCTCACCAACGATCAGGGATCTCAACTTCGCGTTTCTCTACCTCGGCACCGGCCTCGGCTTGGGTCTGGTGATCTCCGGCGAGGTCGTCCGAGGCGGGTCCGGGAATGCCGGAGAGATCGGGCACATCGTGGTCGACCCCGCCGGCCCACCCTGCTCCTGCGGACAGCGCGGCTGCGTGGCTGTCACATGCACGCCGGCCGCGCTTGTCGGCGAAGCCGAGAGACTGTCGGTGCTGCCGAGGTCACGGGTCGGCAGCGATCCGCGCAGTGTCGATGACGCTCTCTCCGAAATCGTGTCTCTCGCGCGGCGCGGGAACGCCCTCGCCTCCGACATCCTTGAGCGCGTGGGCGAGCGCATCTCGCGCATGATCACCGTGGTGTGCAACCTGCTTGATGTCGATCGTGTCGTGGTCGGCGGCCCCCTCTGGGCGAGACTCTCGCCCTGGCTCGAGAGTCAGATCCCGCTTGCGCTGACCACCCGACTGGTGGCGCACGGCATCCACGATGTCGAAGTCGTGGGCACGACCCTCGGCGCGAACGTCGGTGCGATCGGCGCCGCCTGCCTCGTGCTCGACGACACCCTGAGCCCGAAGACGGACTCGCTGCTGTTGTCGTAAGCACCCCCTTGACATAATTTACTCCATTCGCTTGGCTTAATGGAGCCAAGGCGCGCGGGGTGCGCCTTGCACCAAGCATGTGAGCAAAGGAGCGACATGAAACTCAGAGCAGCAGTCCCCGTGATCGCCACGGCAGTCCTCGCCACCCTCACCCTCGGCGCTTGCACCGCCGGAGAGACTGATTCCGACGGCGACACCACGGTCACGGTCGTCTATTCGAAGACCGACTCGTTCACCGTTCTCGACACACTTCTGAACACGGCGAAGAGTGAGTTCGAGGCGGCCCATGACGGCGTCACGATCGACCTCGAACCGATCACCGCGACCGACGACGACTACAAGACGCGACTCCAGTTGTCTCTCGGGTCGGCCGACACCGCACCCGATGTGTTCTACGAAGACACGTTTAACGTGCGCTCGGATGTCGAGGCTGGCTACCTCCTCAACCTCGACGATCACCTCGCCGAGTGGGACGATTGGGCGAAGTTCGACGAGGGTGCGAAGAAGGCTGGCCAAGGAGAGGATGGCAGCATCTACGCGCTCCCGCTCGGAACGGACACCCGCGTCATCTGGTACAACAAGCACGTCCTGGAAGCGGCGGACGTCTCGGTCCCGTGGCAACCCGCGACGTGGAAGGACATCCTCGATGTCGCCGCAAAGATTAAGTCGACTCAGCCGGACGTCGTCCCCTTCAATATGTACGCGGGCACCGGAACCGGTGAAGGCACGGTGATGCAGAGCTTCTACGAGCTGCTCTACGGCACAGGGGACGGCGTGGGGCTGTACGACGACGCGAGCGGCAAGTGGGTCGTGGAGTCGCAGGGCTTCATCGACTCGCTCACCTTCCTCAAGACGCTCTACGACGAGGGCTACGCAGTGAGCCCCGACAAGGCGCTCGATCCCAATATCTGGCAGGCGGTGTTCGGGGAAATGTTCCCGAAGGATACGCTCGGCGGCACTGTGGAAGGGTCCTACACGCCTTCGTTCTGGGCGAAGGGCGGATCCTACGAATGGCCGGAGTACGGCGACGTCATGGGTGTGGCACTGTTCCCGACGCAGAATGGGCAGGGCGACGGTGCTGTCTCGATGTCCGGCGGATGGACGCTCGCCGCATCGGCTCACACCAAGGTGCCCGACCTGGCGTTCGAGTTCATGGCCACTGTCCTGAATGAGAAGAACTCGCTCTGGTACGCCATCAACAATGCGCAGATCGCAGTGCGAACGGATGTCGCAGCTGAGTCGAGCTACCTGGAGGCGAACCCGTTCGTCGGGGATGTGTCCGCGGCGGTTGCGGTGACACATTTCCGGCCGGCCAACAGCGACTATCCGCAGATCTCCGTTGCCGCTCAGAAGGCCACTGAGGCGGTGATCACGGGGCAGTCCACACCGCAAGAAGCTGCCGCACAGTACGACGCGGACGTGCGTCAGATCGTCGGCGACGACAAGGTCGTTGCGGGGTAGCCCGAATGTCCGTCCTCACGATGGAGTCGTCCGCGGCGCCGCAACGCCGACGCCGCGGACGTGGCGACCGCGCCACGCCGATGCGGGCACTTCCGATTCTTCCTGCGGTGCTCCTCCTGCTGGTCTTCTTGGCCGGCCCCATTGTCTGGGCGCTTCTCGGGTCGCTCAGTGATCGCGCACTGACCGGTCCCGGCGCCGCGAACCCACAGTTCGTCGGGCTGGACAACTACGCGCGGCTGTTCGCCGACCCCGTGCTGCCGCTGTCGATCGGGATCACGGTCGCGTTTGTGGTCGGATCAGCGATCGTCGGTCAGAACGTCGTGGGAATGCTGCTCGCTGTGCTCTTTCGCGTCGGCAGCCGGGGGCTCAGCGGAGTGGTCGGCGTTCTCGTCGTAACGGCATGGGTGCTGCCGGAGATCGTCGCCGCTTTCGTTAGCTACGCGTTCCTGTCCGCCGACGGCACCCTCAACGCGCTGCTCGCGGGCGTGGGCATCGAGGGACCCAACTGGCTGTACTCGCTACCGCTGCTGTCGATCATCCTCGCCAATACGTGGCGAGGGACGGCCTTCTCTATGATGATCTACCGCGCAGCGCTCGACGATGTGCCACCAGAAGTGACCGAGTCGGCCATGCTCGACGGTGCCGGCGCTTGGCAGCGGCTGCGGTTCATCACGTTGCCGATGATCAAGAGCACCATCTTCACGAACCTCCTGCTCACGACCTTGCAGACTCTCTCCGTCTTTACCCTGATCTGGGTGATGACAAAGGGCGGCCCCGGGAAGCTCTCGACGACGCTCCCCGTCTTCGCGTATACAGAGGCCTTCTCCTTCGGCGACATCGGCTACGGGAACGCCATCGCCGTGGTCATGCTCCTGTTGGGCGCCGTCTTCTCGGTCGGCTACGTGCTGTCCCTACGCCGAAGCGGTGACCGGGAATGACGGTCACGAGCATGGCTTCTCCACGCCGCAGCGCCGGCCGGCTCTGGGCGAACGTCACCTTGGTTGTGGTCGGAGCAGTCTTCACCCTCCCGCTGGCCTGGGTGGTCCTGGCATCGATCGACCCGGCCGCCAGCTATCAGGTGAAGCTTCCCACCCAGCCCACATTCGACAACTTCACCGCAGTGCTCACACCGAGCCTGACTCTTATCCCACTGTTGAACAGCCTGCTGCTGTCGACCGGAGCCGGCGTGGTCACGGTGGTCCTCTCGGTCCTGGCTGCCTATCCGCTCTCCCGCTATCGCTCCCGCCTGAACGGACCTTTCCTGTACGGCATCCTGTTCGCGAGCTGCCTCCCCATCACCGCGATTATGGTGCCCGTATACAGCCTGTTCGTGCAGCTTCGGCTGATCAACCAGCCCTGGGCGGTGGCGCTGTTCCTGGCGGCCAGCTCCCTGCCGATGGCGCTGTGGATGACCAAGAACTTCATGGACTCAGTGCCGACGAGCCTGGAAGAAGCCGCGTGGGTGGACGGCGCTAGCGCAATGAAGGCACTCGCGACCATCGTCGTCCCCCTTATGCGCCCCGCCCTCAGCGTTGTCTTCGTTTTCGTGTTCCTGCAGGCCTGGGGAAACTTCTTTGTGCCCTTCGTCCTGCTCTACTCACCGGAGTGGCAGCCCGCCGCCGTGTCCATCTACTCCTTCTTCGGCCAGTACGGAACTGTCGCGTACGGCCGCCTCGCCGCCTACTCACTCCTGTACTCCGTCCCGGTCCTGGGGCTCTACCTCCTGGTCACCCGCGGGCTGGGCGGCACATTCGCCCTGTCCGGCGCGGTGAAAGGCTGATCGGAAGGCCACACATGCACAACAACGACGTTCTGTCCCTCCAGCGCATCGATCGGCTGTTCCGCGACCGCATCGGCCCGCACCTCTACCGAGCGATCGCCCCCGTCGAGATCACCGCTTGGGAGGTTCCCGGTGAGCCGACGCCGTTCTCTGCCGCCGTGGACAACACCTTCGCACCGATCTCCCCGGGGGCGCGCTGGGGGCGCCCCTGGGGGACCGTCTGGTTCCACGTGACCGGACAGGTTCCCGCGGCCTGGCGGGAGCTGCCGGGTACCGCCGTCGAGCTGGTCGTCGATCTGGGGTTCGATGAGTCCGCACCGGGATTCCAAGCCGAAGCGCTGGTGTTCCACCCGGACGGTTCGATCGTCAAGGCGATCGAACCGCGCAACGCAACTGTCCCCCTGCCCGACGACTCCATCGACCTCTACATCGAAGCGGCCAGCAATCCCAGCGTCGCCGGTACCTTCACCTTCGCCCCCACACCATTGGGAGATCCCGCCACAGCGGGGACCGAGCCGATCTACCGCCTTGACCGCATGGAGGTGGGGCTGCGCGATCTGAACGTGTGGGAGCTCGCCCAGGACGTATGGACGTTGCGCGGACTCGTCGATGAACTCGAACCAGATCGCACGCGACACGCTCGCGTCATCGCCGCGCTCGGCCGCGCCGTCGACGCGCTCGACCCGGACGACGTCGCCGGCACGGCGCCGGCCGCGCGCTCCGAACTGGCCGCGGTGCTTGCGGCACCGGCATCCGCGACGTCTCACACGGTCACGGCGGTCGGGCATGCGCACATCGACTCCGCTTGGCTGTGGCCGATCCGCGAGACCGTCCGTAAGGTCGCGCGAACCTTCTCGAACGTCCTCGATCTCGCCGCGCGCGAGCCCGACTTCGTCTTCACGGCCTCGTCCGCACAGCAGTACGCCTGGATCAAGGACCACTACCCTGAGCTCTTCGACCGGATCCGTGCCGCCGTGCGGGGCGGACAGTTCGTCCCAGCCGGCGGTATGTGGGTTGAGTCCGACACCAACATGCCGGGCTCAGAGGCGCTCGCCCGCCAGTTCATCGAGGGGAAGCGGTTTTTCATCGAGGAGTTCGGGGTGGAACCGCTCGACGTGTGGCTGCCCGACTCCTTCGGTTACTCGGCGGCGTTGCCCCAGATCATCGGCGCGGCAGGATCGCGCTGGTTCCTGACGCAGAAGATCTCGTGGAACGAAACGAATCGGATGCCGCATCACACGTTCCTCTGGGAGGGGATCGACGGGACCCGCGTGTTCACCCACTTTCCACCTGTCGACACCTACAACGCGGAACTCTCCGCCGCTGAGCTTGCCCGCGCTGAGCGGCAGTTCGCCGAGAAGGCGGCGGCATCCCACTCCCTCGTGCCCTTCGGCTGGGGAGACGGTGGTGGCGGCCCCACCCGCGAGATGATCGCGGCCGCTCGCCGGACGGCCAACCTGGAGGGGTCCCCGCGCGTGCGTCTCGGGTCGCCCGAACGGTTCTTCACGGACGCCGAAGCCGAGTACCCGTCCCCTCCGGTGTGGGAAGGGGAGCTGTATCTCGAGTATCACCGCGGCGCCTACAGTGCGCAGGCGCGCACGAAGCGCGGCAATCGGCGCAGTGAGCATCTCCTGCGCGCCGCAGAGCTGTGGTGCACTCTCGCCACGGTGCATCGCGGTGACCCATACCCGTACGACGACCTGGGTCGACTCTGGCGGACGGTGCTCCTCCACCAATTCCACGACATCCTGCCGGGCACCTCGATCGCCTGGGTGCATCAGGAGGCCGAGCGCACCTATGCGCAGGTAGAACACGACCTCAGCGCGCTCATCACCGCGGCGCTGGACACGCTCACCGGCGAGGGCGCGCTCACGCTGACCGCCAACGCGGCGCCCGTCGCCATCGCCGGAGCGCCAGCACTCTCTGTATCGCACACCGCGGTGGACGAAGACCTGCTGTGGCAGCACGTAGGCGACGGATGGGAGGTTCAGCACGCGCGGACCAACTGGCGCATCGACGGGACGGGACGGGTCACACGGATCCGCGACAAGGTGTCCGAGCGCGAACTGGTCCTTCCGGGCGGTGTCACCGCCGCGCTGCAACTCGTCCGGGACACCCCGCGAGAGTGGGACGCGTGGAACATCGACTCAGAAGACCGGACGCTCGTCACAGAGCTCGTGGATGTCGATGACATCACCGTCGAAGGAGCGGAGCTCGTCGTCCGTCGAACCGTAGGTGCAAGCCGCGTTCGGCAGACCTTCCGCATCGACGTCACGACCGGCGCACTCGACATCACGGTCGACGTCGACTGGCGGGAGCGGCAGAAGATGCTCAAGCTCGCTTTCCCGCTCGCTCTGCGCGCGGGTTCAGCCGAATCGGAGATCCAGTTCGGGCACCTGTCCCGTCCGGTGCACGGGAACACGTCTTGGGATGCCGCGCGATTCGAAACGGTGGCACACCGTTGGATCCGTTTGCGCGAAGGCGACTACGGCGTCGCTATCGCCAACGACGCCAGCTACGGACACGACGTGTATCGCGACGGCGGGAGCGACGGCGGCGGTCAGACCGTGGCGCGCGTGACACTTGTCCGCGCGCCTCTGTTCCCCGACCCCAAGGCCGACCAAGGGTCACACACGTTTCGTGTGAGCGTGCTCCCCGCCGCGTCGATACCGGACGCCATAGACGCCGGATTCCGCCTGAATCTTCCGCTGATGCCGGTGCGGGGATCAGCTACTGTCGCAGCCGCGATCACGAGCGATGACTCGGGAGTTGTGATCGAGGCTGTGAAGCTCGCCGACGATCGCTCCGGGGACGTGATCGTGCGGCTCTACGAAGCCTGTGGTTCGCACCGCACAGCTGTGCTCACCCCCGGCTTCGAATGGCTCGACGCGGTGCGAACGGACCTGCTGGAGCGGGAGCTCAGCGACACAACTCCACTACGCCAGGGCGACGGTATCCACCTAACGCTGCGTGCGTTCGAGCTCGTGACCCTCCGCGTTCGCCGCCCGTAAGCGTGACAGGGCCCGATGCGCCCACTAGCCCCTCGTGTCGGGCTGGGGTGGTTCGGTCTGTGCGACGAAGCACCGCCGTACTCGTTGGCGAATCGCTGAAACCACATGCGGATGCGCGCCCGGTCACCATAGACGTGCCACCGTGGGGTGCTGGACTCGAAGGTCAGCCAGAACTCGTCGCCAACATAGGCGAAGCCAAGCTCCGCTGCGTAGACAACGAAGGGCAACCAGTTGCCGCGCCAGTTCTTCTGATCAAAGCCGAGGGCAACCTCGGCGGGTAGGCGCAGCAGAGGAGCCTATGTCTCATTAGCTCCAGGGTTGGAGGTGTTCGTCCTGCGCGCCGAGCCCGACCTGGAGGATCAGAGCCAGCATCCGGACGACTGAACCGCGTTAGATGGCGGTCGCCGATCGCTCGCAGACGGCGGGGCTACATGACGTGCACGTTGGTGAGAAGCACCGTTCCGTCAGCGCTGATCTCAAACTCGACGCTGAGATCGCTCGGCGACTCGTCAACCGTCCACAACGGCGCCGCGCCATAGCAGGAGCCGTCTTCGCGAACCAGGAAGTCGGTGAATGGGTGATCCCAGATTGACTCCGGCTGACGCACGAGCGAAGTTCCTCGCGTCCCGTATCGCCGTACCCAGTACAGCAGCTCGGGTCTTTCCCCGGCTACCAGCGCATCCAGCTCGTGCCGCACGGCCGGGCGAACTGCCCTCGGAATCGCAGCCATAGTCAATCCTTACGGTCGACGCGTCCGATGAGCGAAAGCGCGTCCGTGACGCGCACCGCGTCTCTCGACGGCACGTCGGCGAGATCACGCGCCCCCGAAAGGCACCGCCCGGCCGCGGCTTCGGATGCCCCTCGCTCACCGCAAGGCAAGCCGGGCGAGCACGCGATGCGCGTCGGATGCCGCAACATCACGACGCCGGTAGCCCCAACGCCACAGACCGACCGGCTGGAGCGCGGTCGTCAGCGGCGCGATGACCGCGGCACCGGAACGACGGTCGACCATGCCGCCGTCCGCCTGAACGTAGCCGAGGTCGCTCAGGATCCACGCGGCATGCTCCTCGGCATCATCACGTGTGCTCACCGATCCGTCGGCCAGCGCGATCGCGACGCTGACGCAGGCGGCGCGCTCGACATCCGTCATCCGCTGGCGCAGCAGCATCCGCCCGACGTGCTCGCCGAGCAGGGCAGGGTTCCCGATCGCCGGACGGACGCGGGCCACGACCTCGAGACGGCCTTTCACCTTGCGGATGAGACGCAGCCGTTCCGCGGCTTCCCGGAGGTGGCGCATCGGGATCGTGAGGTCTTCGCGGTTCGCCTCGCCGATCCACTCGTCGCGCCACCCAAGCTCCGTCATCCCTTCGAGAACGGCGGCCGGCGGCATCCACCCTGCTTTCGTCAGCGTCAGACCGTCCGCGCCGATCCGGTCGATCAGCCACGCGTACGGGCGGATGATCTCGGCGACCACGTCGGGAAGAGGCTCACTCGTCAGGAGGTCCGTGCGGCGCAGGTGGCGGCGCAACTCGGAGCGAGATCCCGGCCACAGCCACGCGGCGAACGTCGCCACGGGCGCGTCGGCGGCAAGCTTGGGCGCGTCGCTCACCAGTCCCGACAGGTCGTCGACGCCGTCGCCGAAGAGGATGCCGAGTTCGGCGTTGGCACCGTCGAGGTCGGCGTCGTCAGGGTCTGTGCTCCCCCACGGTCCGACCGCTGATCGGACCCACCTCGCCGTCGAGGCATGGTCGGGGTGGGCGGGCTGGGCGAGGATCTCAAGGGTCTCCGAGTACCCGGTGATGCCACCGCAATCTTCGAACGGCGCGCGTCGCTCGCCGATCACCAGGCTCGCACGTGGTTCTCCGGGCCGCGCGTTGTCGCGGTCGATGAGCTCGATGCGGTGCACCCAGTCGTCGCCCAGGTCGTAGACGTACCAGAGCGGCCCGCCATCGCGCATCGCGTCGCCGATCGTCGTGTCGGCCTCGTCCTCCTCGCCCTCGACCTCGCCCTCGATGTCGCTCTCGGCCAGCGACCACGCGTCGGTCCACGCGCGAGGCCGGCGTCCGATGCGCGGGATGCCGTTCTCCCGCGCCCACGGATCGCCGTCGCTGAAGCGGTGAAGGTGCGAGCTCCGCCAGGCGAACACCTCTTGCAGAACGCGGTGCAGGTCGGCGAGCGACAGGCTCTCGTCGACGTCGACTGTCCGCCAGATCTCCGGCTCGATCCCCTGGATCGTCACACGGAGGCGGAGCATGCGGCGGCGCGGCGTGGGCATGGGATCCACCGTATCGACCCGGCAATACCGCCCGCGTCACCGACCGGGCCCCCGCATCCCGCTACTCTGCTGATCAGCATCAACCGACACTGAAGGACCGATTCGTGACCCCCCGACGAATCCGTGTCGCCGGCGTGCGTGGCGACTTTCTGACGCCCCGCGGCTGGCCCACGCCCACCGACCGCTGGATCCGCGCGAACACCTTCTGGCAGCCGCCGGAGGGCTGGACACCGGTGCCCGGGCTGAGGCCTGCGCCGAAGGGCTGGCGGTTCTGGACGACCAACAAGACGTGGGACATTGCGGCGCGCAAGTATTACGCGCCGCTGCAGGGGTGGATGCGGTCGTTCAACATCGCCAGCTTCGCCGCCACGGCGACGTTCGTCACGGCTTTCCTCGCGCATCTTCCCGTGCTCAGGGTGGCGGGCGTCGCCTTCGCATTGCTCGCGTTGGCGTGCCTCATCGTGCACGAGGTGAAGAAGCGACGCATGACGACGGAGCTGCTGACCCACGTGACGGCGGGCGCTGAGCGCGCGCGGAACGAGCGGTTGGCGCGCGAGTATCAGCGATACCTCGTGGATGCCTCGTGACACTCGACGAGGCGCGGGAGACCCTCGGCGTGGACCGCGGTGCGAGCGTGGCCGAGATCCGGGACGCGTTCCGTCGGCGCGCTCGCGAAGTGCATCCGGATCGGCATCCGTCGGAGACTGAGGCTCGCCGCCGACAGCTCGGCCGCGAGTTCGACCTCGCTCGCCAGGCACACGACATCCTCGTGAAGTTCACGAGCGACGCCGCACGCGGCACGTCGCCCGCCGGCGGGACGACGACGCGCTCTGATGCCCCGCCGCGCACCACTCCGACGACCGCGCCGGGCGGCGACCAACCCCGCACGGCGACCGCTCCCTCACCTCAGCGCGAGCGCGCCCGCCCTCGCACGAGCGAGTCCCGTCCACGCTCAGAGGCGCCGCGCGTCACGATCCGCTTCGAAGACTTCGTGAGGGCGTCGGATGCCGAGGGCTTCGGCCCCGGAAAGCGCACGCGCCGCTGGATCGATTGGCCACGCGTCGTCGCGTGGTCCACGGTCGGCGCGCTGGTTGCGCTGATCGTCGGCAGCACCTACGTCGCCGTCTACGTGCTGTAACTGGCAGACGAGAAAGCAGCGACGCACCGTCCGCAGCGATCTCAGCGCGCACTAAAGGTGTCGCGTCGAATCCATCCGCTGGTGAAGGATGCGAATGACATCGGCGCCGTAGTCAGCATCCCGCTACTTCGCCTTGTTCCGAATCTGCATGCCGCCGCCCGGACGGGGCTCTATGACGAACAGCCCGATCGCCTTCACGAGGTCGGAGAGCTTGGCGTAGCCCCAGTTGCGGGAATCGAAGTCGGGCTGCTGCTTACGCATGAGAGAGCCGACAACTGCCAGGTTCGCCCAGCCGTCCTCGCCGGATGCTGTTGTGATGCATGTGCGCAGGCCTGACACGAGCTTGGTGTCTTGACGGAGTTCCGGCGTTGGCTTGCGCGCCGGAGCCGCCACGGTCGGCTCGGCCTGAGGCTCCTGCAGAACGTCGAGATACGTGAACGTATCGCACGCGTTGCGAAACGCCGCCGGCGTCTTGCGCTCTCCGAACCCGTGCACCGTGACGCCCTCCTCGCGGATGCGCGTCGCGAGCCGGGTGAAGTCGCTGTCGGACGAGACGATGCAGAATCCGCTGAACCTACGCGTGTAGAGCAGATCCATCGCGTCGATGATCAGCGCGCTGTCCGTCGCATTCTTGCCGACGGTGTTCGCGAACTGCTGCACTGGCTGGATGACATGCTCGCTGGCCGCTTGCTTCCACGTGCTCAGCTGCGTGTTCGTCCAATCGCCGTAGATGCGCTTGACCGATGCCGTGCCGAAGCGGGCGACCTCCGAGAGCACCGCGTCGATCTTGGACGCCGAGACGTTGTCGGCGTCGATCAGAACCGCAAGCAGGTCAGCGGGTTGGGTCATTGGTCAAGCATGGCAGGGAGAGAGCGAGCGGCCGGACGTTACTGCTGGAGGTTCTTGCGCATCTCCTGGTAGGAGCCGGTGTCGAGCACCTCGCCGGTCGCGTCGTCGACGAAGCTCACCACCACATCGATATCGTCCGCACCGACTCCGTTGAACTGCTGGAACAGGGCACCCTGCAGATAGAAGCCAAGCGCGAGCAGACTCTGGAGCATGCCGTAGCGGGCCCCATCGACGGAGACGGTGAACGATGTCATCGCCTCGTCGAAATCGACGGCGGTCACAGCGTTCGTCTCATCCGCGACCAGGTCGTCCGCGGTATCCCGGGCCGACGACCGCATCTGCTCCAGCATCTCCGCTTGCTGCGCCGGTGTCATCGAGTACACGACCGTGTCGCCGTCGACAGTCGCCGCGATGCCCTTCTCGCGCGCGGCGGCGACGATCTGCTCGTCTGTGAGCGCGTCGTCCTGATCAAACAGGGAGCGCGCGATGCGGACATCAACGGTCGTGACGGCTTCTTCGACCTCAATCGCCGGAGCCGAGGACGAGGCCCCAGCGGGGCTCTGCACGGTGGCGGCGGAGCAGCCGCCCAGCGCGAGCGCGGCCACCGCAATGAACGACAGAACGACGAGACGACTATTCACAGAACTCCCCAGATGATCACGTCGGCGAACCCGCCCCATCGAGACTATGGGAGACCGGGGACACAGGATCGGCACCGAGTCGGGGTCCGGTCGATCAGTGCGAGTTAGGCTGTGCCGCCACCTCGACGCGGTACCACTCGTCGAGGATCGTGACGAGCGACTCCGCCAGCACGTCGATCTGCTCCAACGGCATCCGTTGGGATGCCGGGCCGACGATCCAGTCGATGTAGCCGGTGGTCAGCCACCTCTCGCTGTCTGCGAAGTGGTGGTCAACGATCGCGAGTTTGCGGGCGTGTGCGCGCCCGTTCTTGGTCTTCGGGTTGACGTGCGCGGAGCTCGGACGCCGGGTGCTGAGATGCAGCTCTTCGACCCGGTCACCGATGACTTCGGTCTGCAACCGCCGCACGGCGTCGACCCACGGCGGTGTGGCACGAGCGTCCCGCGGATAGCTCTTGTTGTCGGCGCGCACGCTGATTCCCACGCTGAAGCGCAGGGGCACCGGCTCACCCGCGGGCGGCATGGCACGCTGAGCGACTTGAAGCACGGCGCGGAGCTGTTCGCCGGCGAACTCTGGCGAGTAGAAGTTGATCGCCGGCATCCCCGAGCCGCCCCGATTACTGTCAATGCGCCACCCGTCGCCGAGCCGCTGTCGGGCCGGATCGATCAGCTGCCGCAGGCGCGCTTCGACCACACTCTTGCCGGCGCGTGCAGCCTGGACCTCTGCGAGTGTGAGGCGGGAATCGGGGAAACATGAGAGCGCCTCGCGCCAGGTCATGACGCTGACGCGATCCCTGTTCGCCACCCACTCTGGAGCGTGCGACCGGTCCAGCAGCAGCACGACGAGCTGGTCCGCGACACTCAGCTCGCGGGCGACCTGATCCTCGGTCAGCGTGTGGTCGAACTTGGCCTCGATGCCGATGACATAGTCGGGGTCCGCGAATGTGAGTGCGACGTCGATCTTCTGATCGCCGTGCTCTGCGCTGACATCGACGAATCGCCCGACCTGACGGTCGCCGATGATGAGCGACAAGGCAGCGACGAAACGCGTGTGATCGTGGCGGATCTCGGCGGCGAGCGCGCGAGTCGCCAGGGGCTCCGTCGTGTAGATGAGCGAGGCAGTCACGCGCTCATCCTGCCACCTGACGGACCCGGCAGCGGGGCAGGCGAGCGAGCACATTGTGATCGAGCGCGGACGCGTGCGCCGGGCGCAACACGCCGCCGGGCTCATCCCCGCTCGAACAGCTCCGCCGGCCTCCCCCTGCCCTCCGCGCGCACGCGGCCGGTGGCGCGCAAGTGCGGCAGCATCGCGCGTCGGAACGTGTCAGGCACGAGCGACTCCCCCAGCACGGCCTCGTGAAGGAGCCGGAGCTGGCGGATCGTGAAGGGCGACTCCAGCAGATCCGCGGGGTCCGGCGCAGTGAGGTAATCGGCGCGCACGGCATCCACGGCGAACCCGACGATCTCGCGATGGTCGTACTTCAGCGCGGGCAATCGGCTGATCGGCGTCAACCGCAGATTCTCGGATGCCGGGAGCCGCTCCACCCGGACGACGTCGACGTGCGCGACAGAGAGCACCCATCCGCGATCATCGCGCGCAGGCGAGTCGAACACGTGCAGCTGGCGGGGCCGCAGCCCACTGATGCCGGCCTTGGCGCGCAACGAGCGCATGACCGCATCCCGCAGCCGCTCCCCCTCATGCAGAAAGGTCCCCGGCAATCGCCACTCGGCTCGATCGCCCTGCGCGCGAACGAGGACAGCGGCGAGCCCTCCCTCGACGACGGTCAGAACCGCGGTGTCGACCGCGACGGACGGGCGCGGGTAATCTTCGAGTCGCCTGCCAGTGCTGTCGGGCCGCATGTCCACGACCTCAATTTAGCGCACTATTGCGCAATGTCGGAGCCCCACGCCATACTCCATTTAGATCGAACGCGAGCTAAATGGAGATGATCGATATGGGCGATGAGATCAGGGGAACGGTTCCCTGCCAACTGTTCGGGGGGCCGCTCGACGGCGCTAAGTACGGTGACCTCCCCGATATCGGGAAGCCGTTCACGAACTCGTCCCTGAGTCTGCCTCTGGGGCAGCCCGCCGACGAGCACCCGCACGCCGTGTACACGTACCACGGCTCCGCCCCGGTGAACGGCATGTGGCAGTTCTTCTACGAGCGGACCGAGTACCCCGCCGTCGACGAGGTGACGCAGAAGATCCTTGCCCTACCGGAGACGCCGACGGGAACCGAGCTGTCGACCGCCCCGTTCGATGGATCCGCGCAGACCGTACTCGCACGCGGTCTCGCCCAGCTCGCTCACCGCGGGCAGGTCGACCGCGACGGCGCACCGTTCATCGCGCATGTGGCCCGCGTGGCCGCCCGCTTCGATCCGACCGCCTACCCGCTCGCGCACGCGGCGGCCTGGCTGCACGATGTCGGAGCGCACCGGCGCCTGAGCTCGGCAGAGCTCGAGGCCGCCGGCATCCATCACGCCATCGTGCACGTCGTCGACCTGCTCACGCGCGGCAGGGGCATGGACGACCCGCAGTACTACGAGCGAATCCTGAGCAACCCGCTCGCTCGTGCCATCAAGCTCGCCGACCTCGACGACCGCTCGCGACGCGACCGGCTCGACGCCGTCGACACCGACACCCGCGATCGACTTCAGCGACGCTACCGTCGCGCGCGCCGACTCCTCACCCCGCAGAAAGCAGGCAACTGATGCACCTCTCCGCACAGCAACTCGATCGCGCCGTCGGCGCCGTCCTCGCTTCCGCCGCCGGCGATGCCCTCGGCTCACAGTACGAGTTCGGGCCGGCGCTGTCTGACAGTCTCACGCCGCAGTTCGGCATCGGATGCTTCGGTCACGCCCTCGGCGAATGGACCGATGACACCAGCATGGCGATGCCGATCCTCCGCGTGCTCGCGCGAGGTGGCACTATCGAAGACCGCGGGTCGATCGTCGAGATCGTCGCCGCTTGGAAGGATTGGTCGCGCACGGCGAAGGACGTCGGCACGCAGACGCGCGCCGTACTCAGTCGGCTCGACGAGGGGGCAGATGAGGATGCCGCGCGTTCCGCCGCCGAGTCGGCGCATGACCGGGCGGGCCGCAGCGGTGGCAACGGGTCGCTCATGCGCACCGGTCCGGTGGCCCTCGGCTACCTCGACCGCTCGCCGGAGGAAGTCGCGGCGGCCGCAGGCAGGATCGCGCAGCTGACCCATTGGGAGGTCGACAACGTCGACGCGTGCGCGCTCTGGTGTCTGGCGATCCGACATGCGATCCTCACTGGCAAGTACGACGTGCGCGCCCAGCTGCGGTGGTTGCCCGCGGAACGCCGCGACCGCTGGGAGCGCCTCATCGACGAAGCGACCGCAGACGGCGTACACCCGCGCGACTTCCAGTCGGGCAACGGGTGGGTCGTTCGGGCGTTTCAGGCAGCCCTCGCGGCGATTGCAGGCGCCACGTCGCTGCGTGATGCACTCGAGCGCGCGGTCCGCGGTGGTGGCGACACCGACACGGTCGCGGCGATCGCGGGGTCGCTCGCCGGCGCGGTGTGGGGCGGTTCTGCCTTGCCGCTGTCATTCAAGCGTCGCCTGCACGGGTGGCCCGGGTTCGACGCGAACGAGTTGACGCGACTCGCCTGCCTCGCCGCTCGGCACGGACGGCCCGACCGCGAGGGCTGGCCGGCGGCCGATCGGGCGACGGTGTACGCCCACAGCGACTACCTGTATCAGCATCCGCACGACGACGGTGCCTGGATCGGATCGCTCGCCGCGCTCGATCGCCTGCCCGCCGAGATCGACGCTGTCGTTTCGCTGTGCCGGGTCGGACGCGCTCAGGTCCCCGCGAGGTGCGAGAGCGTACAGGTGTGGCTGGTCGACCAGGAGGGGCGGAACGACAATCTCGATCTCGTGCTGACGGAGGCATCCGATGTCGTCGCCGCGCTTCGCGCCGAGGGCAAGCGCGTGTTCCTCCACTGCGCCGAGGGGCGCAGCCGAACGGCCGCGGTGTCCGCGCTGTACGGCGCACGGCATCGCGGCGTACCACTGGATCAGGCGTGGAGGGATGTGCGCGACACGCTGCCCGCGTTCGCGCCGGAGCCGTTCCTCCGTAGCGCGGTCGAGCGTCTGGCGCGTCGTGCAGCGGCGGTCGACGCTGGATGAGAGGATCGCGGCGTGACGATGAGTACGGATGCCGCGGAACTGTTCGCGCCGTGGGACATGCCCGTCGATAGCTGGCAGAAGCTGCAGACCTCGATCATCGAGCTGACGAGTATGTACGCGAGCGGGGCGTTCGTCTGGCGCGGTCAGTCAGACGCTGCGTGGGGGCTGCACAGCGCGCTGTCGCGGACGCTCGCTGACGTCATCGGTCGGCACCCACGGAGAGCGAACTGGTCGCGGGTCAAACCGGTTGCTGCGCTGTACGTTTCGAGCGCTTCGACGCCCGTCGGGCAGGGCCATGTGCACGTCGCAAAGACTGAGCCGTATGAGATGGCGTGTCGGATCCCTCTGGAGTCGACACCTCGCCTCCCACGCGGGAGGCCCGCGCGCATGGCGCCAGGATGCGAGCGTTCTTCACGCTATCCAGGTGTTTGTGATTCCAAGTGGCGGGGCTCACCACGAGCGCCTGCGCGCATCGCCACATGATCCTCTAGCCGGGAGCTCTGCCTCCTCATCGCCTCCGTTGTGGCTCCGTCAGGACTGCCGCCTCCGTCTCATAGAATGGGTCGGCTCATTCAGTGCCTTCGTCGGCTGGCCGTCCTTTCGGGCGCGGCGACCGGCAATGTCTGCGCAAGCAGCCAGAATTGACGTGAGCCGACCAGGCTTTACCGCACGCCACGATCGAGGAGCCATCGATGAGCACCGCGCTGCTGCACCCGCTCCGGTCGGGTCTCACTCGATCAGGCATGCCGTCTGGTGGGTCTTCGGTCTCGACGCGCAGTGTGGGTGCCGCGATCCAGTCCCTGCTCGATGAACGGCCCGAAAAGACACGACACAACTGGTTGCGTGCAGTCGCGCGACTAGTGGTCGACAGCCGCCCAGATCTGGGCCGGCAGCTGGCCGAGCATCTCGGCGCAGACCCACTCGATATAGGGAGCCCGCTTCAGGGAATGAGCATCGGCGAGATTGGAGTCGTTTACGAGGCGCTGGTGGCGCTCTCGGACCACCACGATCGCCGACAGCAGGGGCAGTATTTCACCCCCGACGACGTGGCTTCGTATATGGCACGCCAGGCCATGCGATTCGACCAAGGACATTGGCTAGATCCGTGCTGCGGCGTGGGAAACCTGTCGTGGCACCTCGCCGATTCAATGTCAGACCCTGCAGAGTTCGTCGCCATGCGCCTAACGCTTGTCGACCTGGACCCGATCGCTCTGCGCACTGCCGTGGTTCTTCTAGTGGCTAGCTTCGCAGCGGATCACGATGACGAGTGTCTCCCAAAGCTTGCCGCGCGCTGCCAGACACGCGACTTTCTGGACGCAGCGGCATTGCCGGCGCACGACTACGTAATGGTCAACCCACCTTACGGGGCCGCTGCACCCATTACGCGATTTAAAACCCGCGCTACGCGCGAGATGTACGCCTACTTCCTCGAACGCATCTCGGCAGAGTCCAGGGGCTTCGTTGCGGTAACGCCCGCATCGCACTTGAGCGCAGCAAAGTACGCTCCGTTGCGCGAGCTTCTCGAAGCACGTTCAGGTGGAGATGTGCTTGTCTTCGACAACGTCCCCGACACCTGCTTCCGCGGTTACAAATACGGGTCAACGAACACGTCTAGGACCAACTTCGTACGCGCCGCGATCACGGTGTCCGCCCCCTCCGATGTCGGCTGGCGCCTCACTCCGATTCTTCGATGGGCGTCGCGCTCAAGGAGCCGCATGTGGGCAGACGCGCGGAATTACCTCGTCGATCTGCGAAAGGGACCAAGCGGCGAGTGGGCAAAGGTTATGCCGGGGACCGAAGCCGTATGGGATGCTCTCGGCACGAGTTCACGGACCCTCGGAGATCTCGTGTGCCGTGCCCAGACATCGTTCGCGCTTCATGTCGCGTCGACTCCTAGGTACTACATCTCCGCTTCAAAACGAGATCTCGATCGTGGCTCCAAGCACGTCCTGTACTTCCGAAGCAAGGCCGACATGGAGCGAGCGTACGTTCTGTTGAACAGTTCTCTCCCTTACTGGTGGTGGCGTTGCCTCGACGGCGGGATAACGCTTCCGATCCGAATTCTCTCGTCGCTTCCCCTTCCCGCGGGACTCAAAGCCACCCGATCGGTGGTAGCCGCGCTCGAGGCATCCGAATCGAACGATCTTGTCACGAAGCTCAACGCTGGACGACAGAACGAGAACGTGCGCCGTCCACGCCAGCTGGTCGACATGATTGATAAGGAACTCTTGAGCGGCATCACATTCAGCTTCTCTGACGTCTATGCGTCTGACATGTTCGAGGAGGTGCGTCGCTAGCGATCCTGCGCGCGACTGGCCCATGTCCCAACAGCTGTACGACCTTGACTTCATTCCCGCTGGAACGCTGTCCGAGGCCGTCTCTCGTATCGGCGCGCTCACCGGCGCAACTCCCGAGCGCACGCGCGGTGAGAAGAGGGCTCTGCTCGCCCTTCGCGATGCCCTCGAGGTCGACATCCCAACGGTCAGCACTAATGCGCACCTCGGCGCCGCGCTCGCCGAGGTGCTGGGGGTTCCGTGGGAGCCAACTGAGTTTGTCGACAGGACAATGCTCACGTTGGAGGGTGTCAATGCGCTGCTCTACGGCGCATCGATTGCGTATCAGGAAGGATCGCTCAAGGAAGCCGCGGCCAATTCCGGTCCGAAGCTGGACGGCGAAGAGTGGGAAGCCTTCCAACCTGCCGTGTCGAAGATCGAAGCCGTCACGCGAATCTCGTCGCTGACTGGTTCCGGACCGGAGTGGCTCGGCCCGGGCAGCAAAGAACACAAGAGCGTACTTGAGAATCTTGCCACCAAGTTGCTGCCTCATCTGGACCGGAGCGGCCTATCCAAGACTCAGCTCGGTGCTGCGATAGCAGGAGAACTCTCGGTCCCTTGGGGAGACGAGTACATCTCGACGGGCGAAACAATTCGCCTATCTGGATTAAACGTACTTCTGGCGGGCGCAGAACGCATGCTCGGCAAACTTGGTAGTGAATACGCCGCCGGGCTAACTCCCCAGGCCGAGGGTGCGGCACTGGTCGATGCGCTTTGGCAGAAACTCCACCAGGCGCATGCCGAACCGTGGGATGGCCGCAAAGCCACAGCGTGGCTCCGCGACGAGGGCACTCGCCAAGAGAATCAAATGGAGTGGCCAGGGTTCTACTTCGAGTTTCGTGGACGGGAAATTCTTAATCGCGCGTTCCGTCCGAACCCGTTTCCGCCACGCGTGAAGTACGCGAACACAATCTTCGACTATGCGCTGAACCATGTGTGGGATCTGAAGTCTCATACGGCTGAGCAGCATCTTCCACTCTCGAACTCGACTTCGCGACCGAAGGATGCTGACCAGGTCCTCCTCAACGATGTCGACGCCGTACGGGCGTGCGTAGATGACCAGGGACTGGGCTTCCTGATCTTGAGCGGGCGAGGCGTGATGGACGAGGACGGAGCATTCAAGATTTGGCATGACACGTTCAAGGGCAAGACACCGACACCGAGCCTGAGCGGGAAGTCCAGAACCCGCAAGGCAGCCTTCATCCCGATAACCATCGAGGCGTTCTGGATCGCCAACACACCTGCGCTCGACGCTGCAATTCTCGCGGGTGCACTCAAGCCGGTCATCCAGGGACGACAGCAATCCGGCGCCTCTCGTCCAGACAAATTCAGTATGAAGCTTGTCCCAGCCCGCCGCAGCGTGCACGTTGCTGGTCGAAGCTGGTAGCGGCTTCCTTCCGACCTGAGAGTCAGGGCTGGCCAGGCACCGCTACAACAGCGCTCGCAACGCCGACCTCATTGCCTGGATCCCTTCGAGCGTGACCGTCGAACCGCCGCCCGAGATGGATCCGCGTGAGTCATATGAGGCGGAGTAGTAGTGCCCCGCCTTCCTCACGATCGCCTCGCATATCTCGGGCATGGATCCGATGCCTACTCCCACGCGACGCGCGGCTGCAATAAACACGTCGCTGGGGAGGCTGGAGCCGACCGAGACCGTCTGTCTGGGAAGGCTCAGCATGCGGGTGATGTCATCGAGCACGTCCTGCTTCGTCTCGCCGCCGTGGGAGCCATACGAGCCCGAGCGCGAAATCCCGGAGTCCGCTATCGGGCTGCAGAGCGCGCAAGTCGCGGGATCCATAAGGTGCATGCACTCATCCATGCACCCATTCTGGCAGCCATAGTGCGTTCGCTTTCGGACTTCGACACTTCCTCATCCAGCACATGCGCAACTCCGACAGTCAGGGGTGGCTCGCGAAGGCGGTGAAGCGCGCGCAGGCGACGGGTCCGTCCATCCCCCGGCTCAAGCCGCACAACCTCCGTCACATCACCCGCGATCCGTTCCGGCGCCAACGTGAATGACGCGCAGCGGACGCTCGGCCACGCGTCGGCTGCGATGACGCTCGACACCTACGCCGACCTCTTCGATGACAATGTGGATTCCGTTCCGGTGCGACTCCACGACGCCACCTCTCGTGGCGCTGCCGGCGCGCCCACCGACAGCTACCGCCGTCCGCGGGGAGGCCGGACTTGCTCGATTGCGACGTTTCGTCTCGTCGCTGCGCTCCTCGCTCAACCCTGGATCGTGTCAGTTTAGTGCCCCACGCCCGGCCGGAGTGCGGCGATGATGTCGGCGGCTTCCCCCGTTGGCGGGGTGGTCGCGGTGAGTTCGTGTCCGTCGATGGTGATCGTGACGTCACGCAGCGGGCGCAGCGCGCGGACGATACGGCGGACCGTCACGCCGGTGGTCTTGTAGAGGTGCCGGCTGATCGCGAGAGCGCAGAACACGACGGTGAGGTGCGCGTGGATCGAGTCCGCGGTCGACGCGAACATCGGCCTCGCCCGCAGGTCGGTCTTTGCCATCCGGAACGTCGCCTCGACCTGGAACAGGTCATGGTAGGCCGCCACGATCTCTGCAGCGGAAGCCGTCGCGGTGCTGAGGTTGGTGACGTACCCCTTGAGGCCGATGTATTCGCGGGCCTTCTCGACTCTTGCCCAGTTCACGCCGGGCTTGGTGCCGAGGGTGACGAACCGGTCCTTCTTCGCCGGGCGGGTGCCGGCAGCGATCTGCTCGGCGCGTTCGATCTGCTTGTTCAACGTGATGTTGTCGCGGATCTTCCGCTTGTGGGAGTACTGCCACACCACTCGCCGCTCCCGCGCGTTCACACCCGCACCCATGGTTCGGGTGGTCTCGACCGTCTCCCCATCGGTGACGATGTTCCCGACGGTCGCGTAGTGCTCGGCGAGATCGTATGGCGCGGAGGAGGTGCGGGAGCCGACGATGAAACCGAACCCGGCGTCCTCCAGCCGGTTCAGGTTCGCTGCGGACAGCATGCCGGCGTCCGCGACGACCACGACCTCGGTCGCGGAGTGACGTTCGCGGAACTGGTCGAGGACGGGCAGCAGGGTGAGAGTCTCGCCCCTGTTGCCCGCGAACTCGTGGACTTCGAGGGGGAACCCGCCCTGGTCCACGAGGAGGCCGACGAGGATCTGCGGGTCGACGCGGCGCTCTTTGCTCATCCCGACCTTGCGGAGCTTGTCTTCACGCTCCGCCTCGAAGTAGAGGGTGGTGACGTCGTAGAGCACGACGGTGAGCGGGCCAGATCGGGTCGCATGCGCGTAGGCTGCGGCGGCGATCTTCGACCGCCAGTCCTGCTCAACGCTGCGGGCGAGGGTCCGCCACACGGTCGACAGCGACGGCGCACCCGGGACACCGAGCTCGTCCCACACCCGCAGCGTGTCCGCCTTGCTGGTCGGCTCGACGACGCGGGCCAGGACCAGCTTCTTGAATGTGTCGTTGCCGACCGCGTCGAACCCGAGACGGGCGTAGGCGTCCTCGAGGACATCCCACAACAACCTGGACCTCGACCCGGTCACCGTCGGCGCGGTCGTGGCCGGCGGCGTCGCGCCCAGCCCGTCCAGATCGAACGGGACATGCCCGGCCAGCTCCGCGATCCGCTCCCGCGCGATCGCGACCAGCACCGCGAGCTGCTCATCGTCGTGCGCGGAGCCGAGGTGCTCCACGATCGTCCGCACACCACGGGTCTTCGACGCGATCTGCACCGCCGTCGCACCCGACGCGGTGCGCACCTTCCGCACGAACCACCCCACCGAGCGAGTCTAGATCGACGCCGTTAGTGCCCCGCACGAGGCACCAACACCCCCGGAAAATCAAGCCTCAACGATCCTCAACCCGCGAAATCACCCGACGGTGACACGATCCAGGCGATCCGTTCCGGCGCCAACGTGAATGACGCGCAGCGGACGCTCGGCCACGCGTCGGCTGCGATGACGCTCGACACCTACGCCGACCTCTTCGATGACAATGTGGATTCCGTTCCGGTGCGACTCCACGACGCCACCTCTCGTGGCGCTGCCGGCGCGCCCACCGACAGCTACCGCCGTCCGCGGGGAGGCCGGACTTGCTCGATTGCGACGTTTCGTCTCGTCGCTGCGCTCCTCGCTCAACGACCGGGGGCGCGCCCTCCTCGCTCGACGACCGCGGGGCGCACCTGGCTCAATGACCGGGGGCGCGCCCTCCTCGCTCAACGACCGCGGGGCGCACCTGGCTCAATGACCGGGGGCGCACGCTCCCGCACGACCGGGGGCGCACGCTCGCCCAACCACCGGGGCTCTGCTCGCTCAACGACCGGACACGGCGGCCACGCAAGAAATACCCGGTCAAAAGCTGAAAACGACGGTGCCCCTGGAGGGATTCGAACCCCCGACCCGCTGCTTAGGACGCAGTGGCTCTTCCACTGAGCTACAGAGGCTGGCTGTCCTCAATCCTATCCGCGGCGTCGCTTCGGAGCGACGCCGCGGACGGCACCGAGATCAGTCGAACATCCGTCGCCACAGATTGGTGTCGGCGAGATCCAGCAGCTCGTCGCCGCGACCGGACAACACGGTGCGCAGCGCCCACACCGTGAAGCCCTTCGCCTGCGCGATCGTGATCGCCGGGGGCATCGACAGCTCCTCGCGCGCGGTAACCACGTCCAGCAGCACCGGGCCGTCCGACGCGACCATCGTCTCGACGGCCCCGCGTAGATCGGCGCCCTTCTCCACCCGGATGCCGGTGATGCCGAGCGACTCGGCGACGGCGGCGAAGTTCGGGTTCTCCAGGTCCGTCGCGAAGTTCACGATCCCGGCGGCCTTCATCTCCAGCTCGACGAAGTTCAGCGACGAGTTGTTGAACACGACGATCTTGATCGGCAGCTTGTTCTGCTTGATCGACAGAAGGTCGCCCATCAGCATCGCGAGTCCCCCGTCGCCGGCGAGCGCGATCACCTGACGCGACCGGTCCGCCGCCTGCGCCCCGAGCGCCTGCGGCATGGCGTTCGCCATCGATCCGTGCGCGAACGAGCCGAGCAGGCGCCGGTCCCCGTGCATCGACAGGTAGCGCGACGCCCAGATCACCGGGCTGCCGACATCGGCCGTGAACACGGCATCCGACGCCGCCAGCTCATCGAGAAGGCGCGCGACGTACTGCGGGTGGATCGGCTCCTTGCCGTCGTCGACGGCCAAGTCATCCAGCTGCTTGCGCGTCTTCCGGTAGTGCTTGACGCTGTCATCGAGATGCTTCGAGGACCGATCGCCGGAGATCAGCGGACGCAGCGCCACGGCGGTCTCCTTCACCCCGCCGACCAGTCCGACGTCGATCGGGGTGCGGCGACCGAGCTGCTCGCCGCGGATGTCGACCTGAACGATCTTCGCCTTCTCCGGGTAGAACTGCCGGTACGGGAAGTCGGTGCCGAGCATCAGCAGGGCGTCGGCCTGCTCCATCGCGCGATACCCCGACGCGAACCCGAGCAGCCCCGTCATGCCGACGTCGTACGGGTTGTCCTTCTCGATGTGCTCCTTGCCGCGCAGCGCGTGCACGATCGGCGCCTGCAGCGCCTCGGCGAGCGCGATGACCTCGTCGTGCGCCCCCGCGACACCGGATCCGGCGAGGATCGTGACCTTCTTCGCGCCGTTGAGCACATCGGCCGCCGCCCGCAGCTCGCCCTCCCCCGGCAGCACGTGGCTGACCGTCTGGCGGATCGGAGCGGAGGGCCGACGCGCCGGAGCCTCCTTGAAGAACACGTCACCGGGGACCACCACGACGGCCACTCCACGCTTTTCCACCGCGGCACGGAGGGCGAACTCCAGCACCCACGGCAGCTGCGACGGGTCGCTGATCAGCTCGCAGTACACGCTGCACTCCCGGAACAGCTCCTGCGGGTGCGTCTCCTGGAAGTAGTTGCTGCCGATCTCCGCCGACGGGATGTGCGAGGCGATCGCCAGCACCGGCACCCGGTTGCGGTTCGCGTCGAACAGCCCGTTGATGAAGTGCAGGTTGCCCGGTCCGCACGACCCGGCCACGACGGCCAGGTCGCCGGTCAGCTCGGCGTCGGCTCCGGCGGCGAACGCGGCGGCCTCCTCATGGCGCATGTGCAGCCACTCGATGCGGCCGTCGCGGCGCAGCGCGTCGGTGAGGGCGTTGAGCGAATCGCCCGCCAGCCCCCAGATCCGATCGATTCCAGCCCGCTTGAGAGTGTCGATGAAGAAATCCGCAACGTTCGCCATGCCCTCGACGCTACGCCGCACGGTCGACGCGCGCCACGGGATTGACGCGCGCCGAACCTCCGTATTCGGTGTAAGTGGCACCGCAAGGTGTGTCCCCGGTTGCGATCGAGCCCGATTCTCGGAATCGTGGCCGGTCCGCAATCCACGGAAGGAGAGCCCCATGCTCACACTCACCGAGAACGCCACCACCGCGGTCAAGGACCTCGCCGCGAACCTCCCCGCCGACACCGGGGGCCTGCGCATCAGCGAGGCAGCCGACCCCCAGGCCGGCTATGCGCTGAGCCTCGCCGACGGACCCGAGCGCGGCGACACCGTCGTCGAGAACGACGGCGCCCGCGTCTACGTCGACCCCGCCGCCACCGTCCAGCTCGACGACCGCGTGCTCGACGCCCGCGTCGACGAGAACGGCGGCGTCGGCTTCGCCCTCGCACAGCGACGCTGACCCCACAGCGGCGCTGACCCTACACGACGATGCCCCGGAGCGATCCGCTCCGGGGCATCGTCCTGCCCGCCTCAGGCGGAGACTTTCGCACCCTCCAGCACCTCGAGGAACGCCTTCATCCACGTGCCGTTGTCGGGCCACGCCCGCGCCGTGACGAGGTTGCCGTCGACGACGCCGCCGCCGTCCTCGAAGACCCCGCCGGCGGTCGTGACGTCGATCGCCAGCTCGGGGTACGCCGACGACGTGCGCCCGGCGAGCACCCCCGACGCCGCGAGCAGCAGCGGGCCGTGACAGGTCGCGGCGACCGGCGCCTGCCGGTCGAAGAAGTGCCGCACGATGCGCTGCGCGTCGGCGTTGTTGCGGAGGTACTCCGGGGCGCGTCCGCCCGGCACGACGATCGCGACGTAGTCCGCCGGGTCGACGTCGGCGAGCGCGACATCCGCGTTCCAGCGGTGCCCGGGCTTCTCGGTGTACGTGTCGAAGCCGTCGACGAAGTCGTGCACGACGAACTGCAGCGCGCGCTTCTCGGGAGCGCCGATGTGCACCTCGTAGCCAGCCTCCTGCAGCCGGTGATAGGGGTAGAAGACTTCGAGCGTCTCGGCGGCGTCGCCGGTGATGATGAGGATTCTGTCGGCCATGGCCTGTCCTTTCGGAACGTCGGTGTTCGGTGACAGCATCCTGCGCGGCGCACTCCGGATGCCGCGACGTCGATTCTCATCCTGTGCGAATCGGCGCGGGCCTACACTGACGGCATGGGCGACGATGCCGTGGCGCGCGACAGCGGCATCCGTTCTGCCGATCGTGTGCTGCGCATCCTCGACGAGATCGCCGCCGCCCCGCACGGCCTCACCGCCGCCGACGTCGCCCACCGCCTCGACCTGTCGACCGCGACCGCGTACCGGCTGCTCGGCACCCTCGTCGCCCGCGACTACCTCGCCCGCAGCGCCGACGCGCGCTACGTGCTCGGCCGCGCCGTCGACGGACTCGGCCGCGCCGTCCGCTCGCAGCTCGTCGCGACGCCCGAGGTGCGGACGCTCCTGTCGCAGCTGCGCGACACGGCGCGCGCCTCCGCGTACCTCACGGTGTTCCGCGGCGACGACATCGCCGTCGCCCACGCCGCCGACTCGCCGGCCTTCCCCCGCATCGGCCAGCTGCACGTGGGTTTCGCGGAGGCCGCGCACGCGACCGCGTTCGGCAAGCTCATGCTCGCCGCCCGTGACGACGACGGCGTGCGCCGCTACCTGGAGCGCAGCGGCGCCGCCGCCCTCACGCGGCACTCGATCACCGACGAGCGGATGCTGCTCGCCCAGCTCGACGAGGTGCGCGCCCTGCAGATCGCGATCGAGGTGGACGAGTACATGCCGCACCTCGCCTGCATCGCTGCGCCCGTCCGCGCCCGCAGCGGTCGCACCGTCGGCGCGGTGTCGGTCTCGACCAGCAGTGACGACTTCCGCTCGCGCGCGCACGATCTGGAGCGGACCGTGCGCCGCGCCGCCTGGCACGTGTCGAGCAGCCTCTCCTGACGCCGCCGGTCAGTCCGCCACCCGGATCACGATCTTGCCCTGCGCCTGGCCGGCGCCGAGCGCGGCGAAGGCCTGCGGCGCCTGCGCGAGGGGGCAGACCCAGTCGATCACGGCGCGCACCTCTCCCCGGGCGACCCGCTCGGCGAGCGGCAGGAAGTGCTCAGGCCCCTGCCGCACCGCCATGACCCCCAGCCTGCGGCCGGTGAGCGCGCCCGCGAGCGCACCGACGGTCAGCATCCGCAGGAGCGTCCGCACGGTGCCCCCGACGATGAGGCACCGACCGCCCGGCGCGAGCGCCCGCCGGTACGCGAACACCGAGCGGCGCGCGACGAGATCGACGATGAGGTCGTACGGCCCGTGCCGCGTGAAGTCGTCGACGCGGTAGTCGAGCACCCTTTCGGCGCCGAGGGAGCGCATGAGGTCGAGCTTGGCGGCGTTGTCGACGGCGGTGAGACGGATGCCGGCGGCCGCAGCGAGCTGGAGGGCGAACGATCCCGACCCGCCGCCCGCGCCGTTCAGCAGCATCCGCGTCCCGGGTGCGGCCAAGGCGACCGCCTGCTCGGCGATCGCGCCCGACTGCGGGATCGTCGAGGCCACCTCGAAGCTCAGCGCCGCGGGCTTGCGCGCGAGCGCCGACTCGGGCACCACCGCATACTCGGCGAGCCCGCCCTTGCGCATCAGGTTGTCGCCGAAGACCTCGTCGCCCGGGCTCCAGCGCTCCACCCCCGGGCCGACCGCGACGACCCGACCGGCGATGTCCGAGCCGAGCACCGGCCGGCCCGGGCGGAACAGCCCGCCGATCCGCGCGTACGCCGGGGACCCCCGCAGCCCCTCCCAGTCGCTGAGGTTGAGCGAGGTCGCGACGACCTCGACGAGCACGTCGCCCGGGCCGGGCTGCGGGCGCGGCATCTCGGTGAGCGAGAGGCGCTCGACGCCGCCGTACCGGTCGTAGACGAGAGCGCGCATGACCCCAGTGTGGCGGATGCGCCGGAACGGCGGATGTCGCAGGGTGCCCCGGAACGGGTGCGGCGCTCCTTCTCACAAACGGCGAACGCGCCGTGAGAGCAAACGGTTACGCGCCGTCACATCCGCGGCACGACCGGCGAAACATCGCCGCCCTAGCGTCGGGGCATCGGCCCGCGAGGCCGCGCTCCCGTCACGGAAGGCGCTTCACATGACCTACGTCAAGCCCGCAGAACTCGTCTCCACCATCATCGACGCCGGTGCGGCGAAGGTGATGCTCTCGGCACGCGACACCATCATCCGCTCGATCCTCGGCGGGGCGCTGCTCACCCTCGCCGCGGCGTTCGCCGTCACGGTGACCGTCAACACCGGCATGCCGCTGCTCGGCGCGCTGCTGTTCCCGGTCGGCTTCATCATGCTGTACCTCCTCGGCTACGACCTGCTCACCGGAGTGTTCGTGCTCGCTCCCCTCGCCTGGCTCGACAAGCGCCCCGGCGTCACCATCGGCGGCATCCTGCGCAACTGGGGGCTCGTCTTCGTCGGCAACCTCATCGGCGCGATCACCGTCGCGGTGCTCATGGCCATCGTCGTCACGTTCGGGTTCTCCGACGCGCCGAACGCCGTCGGTGAAGCCATCGGCCACATCGGCGAGGGCCGCACGGTCGGCTACGCCGAGCACGGCTTCGCCGGCATGCTGACCCTCTTCGTCCGCGCCGTGCTGTGCAACTGGATGGTCTCCACCGGCGTCGTCCTCGCGTGCGTCTCGAAGGACGTCATCGGCAAGATCATCGCGATGTGGATGCCGATCATGCTCTTCTTCTACATGGGCTTCGAGCACTCCATCGTCAACATGTTCCTCTTCCCCTCGGGCCTCATGCTCGGCGGCGACTTCACGATCATGGACTACCTCGTCTGGAACGAGATCCCGACCGTGGTCGGCAACCTCGTCGGCGGGCTCGTCTTCACGGCCATCCCGCTCTACCTCACCTACGCCCGTGGATCGTCGCGGCGCACGCCCGCCCCGGCCGCGGCCGACGTCGCCCCTGCCACGGCGCCCGCCGCCTGAGCCCAGAAGACGCCCACCACACCCCCGCACGAGACCGGAGAGACCATGGCTCCCCACGTCAAGAACCGGAAACATGGCGCTGACGCCGCCGAAACAGCGCCCGCGTACCGTGACGACATGAGCTCCACCCGCCCCACCACCGCGCACGTCGTGGTGGTCGGGGCGGGAATGGTCGCCCATCGCTTCGTCGAGAGCCTGCTCAGCCGCTCCGGCGACGCGTGGCGCGTCACCCTCATCGGCGAGGAGCGACGCCTCCCCTACGACCGGGTCGCGCTCACCTCGTTCTTCGCCGGCGCGAGCGCCGACGACCTGACCCTCGCACGCAGCGTCACGGAAGACGAGCGCGTCGAGTTCCTCGGCGACGACCCGGTCGTCCGCCTCGACCGCGCCGCGCGTCGCGTCGTCACCCGCTCCGGCCGATCGGTCGGCTACGACCGGCTCGTGCTCGCCACGGGATCGTACGCCGCGCGGCTCGCCGTCGACGGCTTCGACCTCGAGGGATGCTTCGTCTACCGCACGCTCGATGACGTCGCCGCGCTTCGCGACTTCGTGGCGCGGCGCTCCGCCGAGCTCGGCCGCCCGCTCGTCGGCACCGTCATCGGTGGCGGCCTGCTCGGGCTCGAGGCCGCGGGCGCACTGCACGGCCTCGACGTCGACTGCACGGTGGTCCAGTCCTCCGACCGGCTCATGTCGGCGCAACTCGACCAGCCCGCCGGCGATGCGCTGCGCCGCCTCATCGAGGCACGGGGGATCGGCGTGCGCACCGGCGCGATCACCACCCGGCTCGATCCGGATGCCGCAGGTCGGGTCACCGGGCTCGAGTTCCGCGACGGCAGTTACGCCCGCACCGACGTCGTCGTGTTCACCGTCGGGGTGCGCCCGCGCGACGAGCTGGCGCGCCACGCCGAGCTCCAGGTCGATCCGCGCGGCGGCGTCGTCATCGACGCCGCGTGCCGCACCTCCGACCGCCGCATCCTCGCGGTCGGCGAGGTCGCGAGCTTCGAGGGGCAGGCCGTCGGGCTCGTCGCCCCCGGCTATGCGATGGCCGAAGTCGCCGCCACGGGTCTCCTCGGCGGCGAGGCGGAGTTCCCGGGGTTCGACCTGTCGACCAAGCTGAAGCTGTCGGGCGTCGACGTCGCGAGCTTCGGCGACGCGTTCGCGCAGACCCCCGGCGCGCTCGACGTCGTCTACGCCGACCCGATCGCGGGCGTCTACAAGAAGCTCGTGCTCTCGGACGACGCGAAGACGCTGCTCGGCGGCATCCTCGTCGGCGACGCGTCCGCGTACGGCTCCCTCCGCCCGCTCGTCGGCGGCGCGCTGGGCGGCGACCCCGCCGGCTACCTGCTGCCCGAGAACGCCGCCGCGCCGAAGGCCGAGCTGCCCGATGCGGCCCTCGTCTGCTCGTGCAACAGCGTGACGGCGGGAGCGATCCGCCACGCCGTGCACGAGGAGGGATGCGGCGACGTCGCAGCCGTCAAGGCGTGCACGAAGGCCGGCGCCGCGTGTGGCTCGTGCGTCATGACGATCAAGAAGATCGTGGGCACCGAGCTCGCGAAGACCGGCGCGACGCTGAGCACCGCGCTCTGCGAGCACTTCGCCCTGTCGCGCCGCCAGCTCTTCGACGCGGTGCGCGTGTCGGGCCTGTCCACCTTCAGCGGCGTCATCGAGCGGTTCGGCACGGGGCGCGGGTGCGACATCTGCAAGCCGGTGCTGGCCAGCATCCTGTCGACCCTCACCGGCACCCACGTGCTCGACGGCGAGAACGCGACGCTGCAGGACACGAACGACCACGTCATGGCCAACATGCAGAAGGACGGCAGCTACTCGGTCGTCCCGCGCATCCCCGGCGGCGAGATCACCCCGCACGGACTGCTGGTGATCGGTCAGGTCGCGCAGGACTTCGGGCTGTACACGAAGATCACCGGCGGGCAGCGCATCGACATGTTCGGCGCGCGGCTCGAGCAGCTGCCGGCCATCTGGAAGCGGCTCGTCGACGAGGGCTTCGAGTCGGGCCACGCCTACGGCAAGTCGCTGCGCACGGTGAAGTCCTGCGTCGGGTCGACGTGGTGCCGGTACGGCGTGCAGGATGCCGTCGGCATGGCGGTGCGGCTCGAGCTGCGCTACCGCGGGCTCCGCTCGCCGCACAAGATCAAGCTCGGCGTGTCCGGCTGCGCGCGAGAGTGCGCCGAGGCCCGCGGCAAGGACGTCGGCGTCATCGCGACCGAGACCGGCTGGAACCTGTACGTCGGCGGCAACGGCGGGTTCACTCCCCGGCACGCGGTGCTGCTGGCCGAATCGCTCGACGACGACGCCCTCATCACCGCGATCGACCGGTTCCTGATGTACTACATCTTCACCGCCGACCGACTGCAGCGCACCGCCCCGTGGTTCGAAGACCTCGAAGGCGGCATCGAGGGCCTGCGCGCCGTGATCTTCGACGACAGTCTCGGCATCTGCGGCGACCTCGACGCCGCCGTCGCGCGCCACCTCGACGGCTACGAGGACGAGTGGAAGGCCACGCTCGACGATCCCGAGAAGCTCCACCGGTTCGCGTCGTTCGTCAACGCGCCGGACACCCCCGATCCGTCCCTCGCCTACACCGTCGAGCGCGGTCAGCCGCGCCCCGCGACGGAGGAGGAACGGCAAGGCGGCGGCGTGCTCATCGCCGGGACGGTGCTGGAGGTGCGACGATGACGCTGGCGATGACGGATGCCGCGGCCACCGCCACGCGCGCGGCCTGGCTGGACGTGTGCGACATCGCGGATCTGGAAGTCGAGCGCGGGCGCGCCGCCCTGATCGGCAAGGCCCAGCTGGCCCTCTTCCTGCTGCACGACGGCCGCGTCCACGCGGTGTCGAACGTCGACCCGTACAGCGGCGCGGCGGTGATGTCGCGGGGCATCGTCGGCACGCGGGAGGGAATCCCGACCGTCGCCTCGCCCATGTTCAAGCAGGTCTTCGATCTGCGCACCGGCCTGTGCCTGGACACGCAGGGCAAGGATGCGCGCACGCTGCAGCGCTGGCCGGTGTCGGTCGACGGCGCCGGCCGCGTACTGATCAAGTGGGAGGGCGGATCATGACCACGATGCTCGGAGTCTCGTTCGCGGGGCGGGCCGTGCTCTTCGCCGGCGGGGGCGCGGTCGCCGCGCGCCGGCTGCCGCGCCTGCTCGCCGACGGCGCGCTCGTGACCGTCGTCGCGCCCGCGGTGAGTTCCGCCGTGGCCGAGCTGGTCGCGAGCGGGCGGGTCGCCTGGACGCCGCGCCGCGTGCGGGAGGACGATCTCGACGGCGCGTGGCTCGTGCACGCCGCGACCGGCGACCGGCGCACGGATGCCGAGGTCACGCAGTGGTGCGATGCCCGCCGCATCCTCTGCGTCAACACGTCCGACGGCGCCCACGGCAGCGCGCGGCTCACCGCCGAGACCCGATCGGGCGACATCGTGGTCGGGGTGGCGTCCGACACCGGGGTGGACCCCGGCCGCGCCGCGCGCCTGCGCGACGCCGTCGCGGCCCTCCTGCGTGAGGGCACCCTGCCGCTGCGTCGGCGCCGCGCGACGCGCACGGGACGCGTCGACCTCGTCGGCGGCGGCCCGGGGCCCATCGACCTCATGACCGTGCGCGGGCGCCGCCTGCTCGCCGAGGCCGATGTCGTCATCGCTGACCGGCTGGGGCCGGCGGACGAGCTGCCCGCCGTCCTCGACCCCGACGTTGAGATCATCGACGTCGGCAAGCGCCCCGGGCACCACCCCGTGCCGCAGGAGCAGATCAACGAGCTGCTGATCACTCACGCGCGCCGCGGCAAGCGCGTCGTGCGTCTGAAGGGCGGCGACCCGTTCGTCTTCGGGCGCGGGGGCGAGGAGCTCGCGGCGTGCCTGGCCGCCGGCATCGCCGTCGAGGTCGTGCCGGGCATCACGAGCGCGATCGCCGTACCGCAAGCCGCCGGCATCCCGGTCACCCACCGCGGCGTCTCGGCGGGCGTGCACGTCGTCAACGGCCAGGCCGAGATCACGCCGACGACGCTCGCCGCTCTGGTCGATGAGGCGATGACGACCGTCGTCCTCATGGGGGTCGCAGCGCTCCCCCGGCTCGCGGCGGCAGCGCTCGCGGCCGGCGCCGACGGCGACCGCCCCGTCGCGATCGTCGAGAGCGGGCACACCCCGGCGCAGCGCACGACGCGCGCGACCCTCGCGACGGTGGCGCAGCGGGCCGCCGCCGCGGGCGTCCGCAACCCCGCCGTCATCGTCATCGGCGACGTGACCCGCGCCGATCTGCTCCTCGGGGCGAGCGCCGGCGAGAGGATCGGTGAGGCGAGACGGTGACCGCTCCCGCACGCGCCGGACTGTCGGCGGCCCTCGAGGGCTGCTCGATCGTCATCGCCGTCGACCGCCGCTCCTCCGAGCTGGCGGCCGCGCTGGAGCGTCACGGCGCGCAGGTGCGCCGAGCGCCGGCGCTCAGCATCGTGCCGCACATCGACGACGAGGCGCTCCTCGACGCGACGCGTGCGCTCGTGCGCACGGCGCCCGACATCGTGGTCGTCACCACCGGCGTCGGGTTTCGCGGCTGGATGGAGACGGCGGAAGAGGCGGGACTGCTCGACGGACTGCTCGCCTCGCTCGGACGGGCGCAGATCGTCGCCCGCGGGCCGAAGGCGCGCGGCGCGATCCAGCAGGCGGGGCTCATCGCGGACTGGGTCGCGGAGTCGGAGACGTCGGCCGAGCTCGGCGCCTTCCTCCTCGCCGAGGGCGTCTCGGGCCGGCGCGTCGCCGTGCAGCATCACGGTTCGGGTGCGGACGGCCTGGATGAGCTGTTCTCGGATGCCGGTGCCGACGTCGTCAGCCTGACCGTCTACCGCTGGGGACCACCTGCCGACCCGGCATCCGTGACGCGATCGGTGCTCGCCGCCGCGCAAGGCGAGGTCGACGCCGTGCTGTTCACCTCCGCCCCGGGCGCTGCGGAGTGGCTCGCGGCCGCCGATCGGGCCGAGGTCCGCGATGCTCTTCTGGCCGCCGCCGCGACGAGACGGCTTCTCATGGCCGCCGTGGGCCCGATCACGGCCGGACCGCTGCGCACCGCCGGCTTCACCCCGCTCGTGGCGGAGCGCGGTCGGCTCGGGTCGCTCGTCCGTGCGGTCGTCACCCACTTCGGCGGCGGCCACGCCCCCGCCGTCGACACGATCGCCGGCCGGCTCGAGCTGCGCAGCGGCGGCGCGGTGCTCGACGGACGCTTCATCGCCCTCTCGCGTTCGGGCATCGCGCTGCTCGGCGCGCTGATCGCCGCGGACGGCGGCGTCGTGTCGCGAGCGACCCTGTGCAGCGCGCTGCCGCGCTCGGGCGAGAGCGCACACGCCGTGGATGTCGCCATCGCGCGCGTGCGCGAGGCGCTGGATGCCCCGGGCATCATCCGGACGGTCGTCAAGCGCGGCTACCGGCTCGAGCCCGCCGGAACGGAGGAACCACGATGACGACCCTGATCGCCTGCTCGCACGGCACGGCCGACGCGACCGGCCGCGCCGCCGTCCGCACGCTCATCGACCAGATCCGGGGCCTGCTGCCCGGGATCCGGGTGGAGGAGGCGTTCGTCGACGTGCAGGATCCCGCGGTCGACGAGGTCGTGGACCGCTGCGTCGGCGACGGCCCGGTCGTCGTCGTGCCCCTGCTGCTGTCGACGGGCTTCCACACGAACGTCGACATCGCGCGGGCCGTGGCGAAGCACCCGGGGCGCGCGAGCGCGGCACCGGCCCTGGGTCCCCACGAGCTGCTCGCCGACGTGCTGCACGACCGCCTGACGGCGGCGGGCGTGCGCCCCGGCGACGCCGTGGTCCTCGCGGCGGCCGGCTCGAGCGACCCCGCCGCGGCGGTCGATGTGCAGCAGATGGCCGCGATGCTCGCCCGCCGCCTGGACGGTCCCGTCACGACCGGCTTCGCCGCCGGCGCGGGCATCCGCATCGCGGACGCCGTCCGTGCCGCAGGCTCCGGAGCGGGCTCGGACGGCGCGCGGCGCCGCGTCGCGATCGCGAGCTATGTGCTCGCCCCGGGACACTTCGCCCGCGTCATCGCGCGCGGCGGCGGCGATCTGGTCACGCTGCCGCTCGCCCCCGATCCGCGCATCGCCGAGATCGCGGCCGAACGCTGCCTCGCCGCCCTGCGCACGCTGGAGCCGGCCGTCATCTGAAGTCCCGCGAGCGGTGCTGCACCCCCACCCGCAGGTCCTCGAACCCGTCGGCGACGAGGTTCGTCACCCCCTCCGGCGAACGCTCCAGCATCCCACGGGCGATGAGCGCCGGCGAATCGCGCAGCACCCGCCGGTAGCGGTCCCACACCCCCTTCGAACAGATCACGTTCACGAGCCCGTGCTCGTCCTCCAGGTTCACGAACGTGATCCCGGATGCCGTGGCCGGCCGCTGCCGGTGCGTGACCAGACCCGCGACCTCGACTCGCCGGCCGGTCTCGTGGGTGCGCAGTTCGCGCGAGCTGAGCACCCCGCGGGCATCCAGCGGTGCCCGGTAGTGGGTCATCGGGTGGTCGTCCGTGGAGATCCCCGTCGCCCACAGGTCCGCCGCCAGCACGTCGTAACTGGACTGGTCGGCGAACAGCGGCGGCTGCACCGCCACGAGCGTCCCGGGGAGGAACTCCGGCAGGTCCTGCGCCGCATCACCCGCCAGCCAGATCCCCTCCCGGCGGCTGACGCCCATCCCCTCGAACGCCCCGGCCGTCGCGAGCGCCTCGACCTGCGCCGCCGTCGCCTTCGTGCGGCGGACGAGATCGCGGAGGTCCCGGAACGGCCCCTCCGCCTCGCGCGCCGCGACGATCCGCTCGGCCAGCGGCTTGCCCACCCCGGTGACGGCGGCAAGCCCCAGCCGCACGGCGACGTTGCCGTCGCGGCGGTGCGCGGCCGACTCGTCCGGCGCGTCGGGCCGGAACTCCCCGACGGGCGGCTGGTGGCGCTCGGTGCAGGAGGGCATTCCGGTCGGGTCACCGCGTTTCGTCTCGCTCGCTGCGCTCGCTCGCGGGGCGACCGGGGTGGGGTCCCGGAGGGGTTCCAGCCCGGCATCCGCCCCCGAGAGGTGGATGTCGGGGCGCAGCACTCGCACCCCGTGCCGCCGGGCGTCGCCGGTGAGCGTCGCGGGCGAGTAGAACCCCATCGGCTGCGCGCGCAGGAGCGCCGCGAGGAACGCCGCCGGATAGTGCAGCTTCAGCCACGACGACGCGTACACGAGCAGCCCGAACGACAGCGAGTGACTCTCGGCGAAGCCGAAGTTCGCGAACGCCTGGATCTTCGCGTAGATGTCGTCGGCCGCCTCACCGACCAGGCCGTTGCGCGCCATCCCGGCGTACAGCTTCGCCTTCACCGACTCGATCCGCTCGATGCCGCGCTTGGAGCCCATCGCCCGGCGCAGCACGTCGGCATCCTCCCCCGACAGATCCCCCACGGCCATCCCCATCTGCATGAGCTGCTCCTGGAAGACCGGGATGCCGAGGGTGCGCTCCAGCACCGGCTTCAGCTTCGGATGCGCATACGTCACCTTCTCCTTCCCGAGCTTGCGCCGCACGTACGGGTGCACCGCACCGCCCTGGATCGGCCCCGGGCGGATCAGCGCGATCTCGATCACGAGGTCGTAGAACCGCCGCGGCTGCAGGCGCGGCAGGAGCCCCATCTGCGCCCGCGACTCCACCTGGAACACCCCGATCGAATCGGCCCGGCACAGCATGTCGTAGACCGCCGCCTCCTCTTTCGGGATCGCGTCGAGGCTCCAGTGCTCCCCCGTCGCCTCCGCGATGAGGTCGAAGCAGTACTGCAAGGCGGCGAGCATCCCGAGGCCGAGCAGATCGAACTTCACGAGCCCCATCCACGCCGCGTCGTCCTTGTCCCACTGGATGACGGTGCGCTTGTCCATCCGCGCGTGCTCGATCGGCACGACCTCGCCGACCGGCCGCTCGGTGAGCACCATCCCACCGGAGTGGATGCCGAGGTGCCGCGGCGCCTTCAGCAGCTCGCCGGCGTAGGCCAGCACCCGATCGGGGATGTCGTGATCGTGCGCCTCGTACACCCCGTCCCACCGGTCCACCTGCTTCGACCAGGCATCCTGCTGCCCCGGCGAATGCCCGAGCGCCTTCGCCATGTCGCGCACCGCGTTCTTCGGCCGGTACTGGATCACGTTCGCGACCTGCGCCGCCCGCTCGCGCCCGTACGTGTCGAACACCCACTGGATGATCTCCTCGCGCCGGTCGGAGTCGAAGTCGACGTCGATGTCGGGCTCCTCCTCCCGCATCGCCGAGAGGAACCGCTCGAACGGCAGCCGGTAGAAGATCGAATCGATCGCCGTGATGTCCAGCAGATAGCAGACGGCGCTGTTGGCCGCCGACCCCCGCCCCTGACACAGGATGCCGCGGCGCCGCGCCTCGGCGACGATGCCGTGCACGATGAGGAAGTACCCCGGAAAGTCCTTCTGCGCGATCACATCGAGCTCCCGTTCGATGCGCGCCCGGTCCTCGGCGCTGAGGTCGGGGTACTTCCGCGGGACGGCACCCCACACGAGCTCGCGCAGCCACGACATCGGCGTGTGCCCCTCCGGCACGGGCAGCTTCGGCAGCGCGGGCTTCGCGCGCCGCAGCGGGAAGGCCAGCTCGTCGGCGAGCGTCACGGTGCGCGCGATCGCCCCCGGGTAGCGCCGGAACCGCCGGGTCATCTCGGCGCCGGAGCGCAGATGCGCGCTCGCGTGCGACGGCAGCCAGCCGTCGAGCTCGTCGAGCCCCCGATTCGCCCGCACCGCCGCGATCGCCGCCGCCAGGTGCACCCGCTCAGGCACGTCGTAGTGCACGTTGTTCGTCGCGAGCACCGGCAGTCCCCGCTCGGCGGCGAGCGCCGCGAGGACGTCGTTGTCGCGGGTGTCGGTCGGATTGCCGTGGTCGATGAGCTCGACGTTGACGGCGTCAGGCCCGAAGCGCGAGATGAGCAGGTCGAGCTCGGATGCCGCCGCGCCCGCACCCCCGGCCGCCAGCGCCTGCCGGACGGTGCCCTTCCGGCATCCGGTGAGGATCGCCCAGTGCCCGTCCGCCCGCTCCGCCAGCTCGTCCAGGTCGTAGCGCGGCCGGCCTTTCTCGCCCCCGGCCAGCTGGGCGTGGGTGATCGCCGCGGCGAGCCGGTGATACCCCTCCTCGCCGCGGGCGAGCACGAGCAGGTGGGAGCCGGCGGGGTCGGCGACGCCGCTCTGCACGGCGGGCAGGCCCAGCGACAGCTCCGCCCCGAACACGGTGGCCACCTGCAGGTGCTCGGCGGCTTCGGCGAACCGGGCGATGCCGTAGAACCCGTCGTGATCGGTGATCGCGAGGGCGTGCAGGCCGAGGCGCTCCGCCTCCTCCGCAAGCTCCGCCGGCGCCGACGCGCCATCGAGGAAGGAGAAGGACGAGTGCGCGTGCAGCTCGGCGTACGGCACGGCATCCGCGGGACGCTCGATCGCGGGCGGCGCATACGATCCCCGTTTGCGCGAGAACGCCGGCCCGTCGCCGCCGTCCGGCTCGCGGGGTCCGCCGAGGGCTCGGGCGCCGGGCTTTCGCGGCGCATCCGGGGCGCCGGGCGTGCCCGCCGGGCTCGGGGCGTCGAGCAGCCGCGCCATCTCGGCCCAGGTCACCGAGGGATTGTTGAAGCCCATCAGTCGCCCTTCGACAAGCTCAGGGACCGGAAGTCGCAATCAGTCATAGATACCCTCGGCCTGCCAGCCGCCCTCTTCGCACACCAGCAGCCAGGCCGCCTGCGCGTCGTCGACCATCTGGAACCGGTGCGCCCGCCGCGCCCGCGCCGGATCCCACCCGCGCTCGATCACCGGCCAGGGACCGGCCCAGGTGCGGATGCCGCGGCGTCGCCCGGCGACCTCCAGCACGGCGGGGTCCGCGGTCAGCGCGCCGCGACCGTCGACGGCGACCATGTCGTCGTCGGCGTCGAGCACGGCCACCGGCATGCCGGCACGGAACACCGTCGCCGGCAACGGACCCGGAAGGCTCCCGGGCCAGGGCCGGTCGACACTCGCCGCCCGACCGTCCCCCCGATCTCCCCAGGGCACGAGCCGCTGGCGCTCGGCGAGCCACCGGCCCCCGCCGATCTCGGGAGTGAGCACCGCCTGGTGGCCGAGCATCGCCTGCACGCGCGAGAGGGCGCGGTGCACGCGCTCTTCGGGGCCGGAGCCGAACAGCCGCGCGGTGTGGTGGGCGGCGGCATCCACCGCCTCCGGCTCGATCCGCACCCGCACCACGGCGCTGCGCAGACCTCCGGTTCCCTGTCGCCCGGTCTGCTCCTGCTCGGCCAGCTGCCAGCGCACCCGGTCGACGATCGCGGCCGCGTCGAACGCGCCGGGGTGCAGCCATACCCGGTCGCTGCGGTCGCCGTTCTCGCCGGTGAGCACGACCCGCAGCTCGGTGCAGACGAGCCCGGCCTGCCCGAGGCGCGCGACGAACTCCTCGGCCGGCACACGCACCCCGAACGCGATCTGGTCGGCGATCTCGACCGGCGGCTCGAACACCGCCTCGCGGTGCAGCTCCGGCGGCGGCGTGCGCGGCGCCACGAGCCGGGGGTCGCACCCGGCCGCGAGCGCGTGCAGGCGCGCGCCGCGCGCGCCGAACCGCTCGCCGAGCCGATCCGCGCCGAGGGCGGCGACCTCGCCCAGGGTCTGCACCCCGAGCCGGGCGAACAGCGGCGCGAGCTCTTCGTCGAGCACCGTGACTGGCAGCGGCGCGAGGAACGCCGCCGCCTGCCCCGCCGGCACGATCCGCACCGGATCGCCGGGCCGGGTGCCCGACCGGGCGGCCTGCTCCGCCGTGAACGTGCCGTCGGCGATGCCCACCCGCACCTCCGCGACCCCCGTCGCCTGCACCGCCCCGGCGAGCACCGTGGCCGCCGCCGCCTCGCCGCCGAAGTAGCGCGCCGGTCCCCGCGCGCGTAGCGCGCACAGGCCCGGCTGCAGCAGCTGCACCCCCGGCGCCTGCTCCTCGATCTGGGCGATCAGCGGCGCGAACGCCCGGTGGTCGCGCACCGGATCGGCCTCCACGACCGTCACCTGCGGGCACCGTGCCTGCGCGTCGCGGCGCCGCTGCCCCCGGCGCACCCCCTCGGCACGGGCAGCGGCCGAGCAGGCCACGACGACGCCCTTGTGGAAGACGGCGATCGGCTGCGCGGCGTCGAGCGGATCGTCGCCGTCACGCGTGAGTGCCACGATCGGCCAGTCCGGCACCCACACCACGATGCTCCGCGGCGCGGCCTCGGCGGTGTTCGCTCCCATCTTCCTCACCCCACCGCCCGGAGAGGTGCGCTCTCCCTCGCCGCGGCGGGGACGGATGCCGGGGCCTGCCCCGCGGCCAGTCCGCCCTGCGCGTCGGGGAGCAGCACGCGCCCGGACCGCGGCATCGGGAACCGCCGGCTCGTCACGGTCACCGTCAGCTCCCGCCCCTCCAGCAGCCCGTAGCCGTCGCCGAGACCCGACCACGACGGATCGCCGACGTCGATCATCGCCTCGGTCTGCGGCCACGGTCCCTGCACCAGCAGCACCGCCTCGCGTTCGCGCATGCGCGCCGCGAGCCGCGCGATGTCGGCATCCTTCGCCCGCGCCGGCGGACGCACCGCCACGACCGGCAGCACATCGGCCACCGTCGCGGTCACGGTGAGCCACCGCTCCCCCGGCTCGGGCACCAGTACGAGGCGCTCGAGGTCGACGCCCGCCGCGCGGGCCGCCTCAGCGCCCAGGTGCGGCATGCCGATCGCGGCGCACCACGAGCCCTCGCGCGAGGGGCGCGCCAGCAGCGCGAACAGCAGCGAGGTCGAGCGGCCCAGCGAGTACGAGGCGCCGGGGCGCAGGCCGCCGCCGGGCAGCAGCGCCGCCAGCGCGGGAGGAACCGGCAGCACGGGGGTGTCCAGACGTCGGCCCTGCATGCGCTCCAGCTGCGCCCGCAGCGCACGGACGGTGCCCGCGGCATCCGCGACAGCAGCGTTCCCCACGATCGACCTCACCTCGACAGGCTAGAACATTTGTTCTAACACCTCAATCCGTCGAGGTCGAAGATAATCACGGGTTCCGACACGGACCCGCGCGCGGGTCTCAGGCGGCGAGCGACAGGTAGGGCTCCCAGGCCGGCTCGCTCCGCTCGGTGCCCCGCACCGTCCACTGCGCTCCGCGCGGCGGCTGCGGCAGCCAGCGCAGCTCCCACCCCATCTCCTGCGGTGTGCGGTCGCCCTTCAGGTTGTTGCAGCGCAGGCAGCACGCCACGAGGTTCTCCCACGAGTCGACGCCGCCGCGCGAACGCGGCAGCACGTGGTCGATGGTCGTCGCCGCCTTGCCGCAGTAGCCGCATCGATGCCCGTCTCGCCGCAGCACGCCACGCCGGGTCACTGGCACGCGCCGGGCGCCGGGCACCCGCACGTACCGGGTCAGCACGATCACCGCCGGTCGATCGCGCGAGCCGCCGATCCCCCAGACGGGATTCTCCTCGATCCGTTCGATCACGGTGGCCTTCTCGTTCATCACGAGCACGAGTGCCCGCTTGAACGAGACGACGGCCAGCGGCTCATATCCCGCGTTCAGTACCAGGGTGCGCATGCGACTTCCTCTCGACCGGCCGTGATGGCTTCAACGGCGCTCCGGTGTGTGCGAGCTCACGCGGACGAGGCGGCGCAGGCACGAAAAAAGGCGCTGTCATAAAGACAGCGCCCTGATGCCACGACAGAAGTCGCGGCAGTCGTGCACACGATGCCGAAGCACATAGCGACCGAGCGCATTCACGGTTCGAATGCGAGGTGCTGCGTCCATCGGCTCCCCCTCGGCTCTGCGAGCGTCGGGTTCAGGCTAATACAGCGCGAGAGCGGGAAGGCGAAAAGCAGGTGAACGGATGCCGCGTGTCGCGCGCTCAGCCCGCGTTGGCGACGAGCCAGCTCTCCGAGTTGACCCACGACCCGTTGACGTAGATCTCCAGGTGCAGGTGCGTGCCGTAGGCGCGACCGGTGTCGCTAACCTGGCCGATGAGCTGACCGGCCGAGACGGTCTGGCCGACCGTGACGCGGCGGCTGCCGTACATCATGTGCGCGTAGAGCGAGGTGACCGTGTTGCCGCCGATGTTGTGGGCGATCTTCACGTAGACGCCCCAGCCAGGACCGTTCTCGGTCGACTCCACGACGACGCCGTCGGCGATCGCGTACAGCGGCGTGCCGAGGGGTGCCATGTAGTCGGTGCCCTTATGGCCGGCATACGGGGTGCCGAAGCTCGTGAACGACGTGAGCGGACGCACGACGGAGCCGGCCGGCGCGATCGACTGCGCGATGGCGCCGCTGTAGGCGGCCGACGCGGCCGACGCGGTCGAGGCGGCCGCGGCGATGCGGGCCGCGGCGGCGGCCTTGGCCGCTTCCTCGTCCTTCTTGGCCTGGATCTCCTCGGGCGTGGTCGCGGAGTAGCTGCCGCGGGCGAGGGCGGCCGGGGTCGCCTCGGAGGCGACGACGAGCGACTGCGCGTTCTTGGCGGCGACCTGCTGCACCGTCGTGACGGCGGCTTCTGCCGTGTTGCCGCCGGTCGCGGCGAAAGCGGGGATCGCGACGGTGGCGACGAGGCCGGCGACGGCCGCGACGGTCACGAAGCTGCGCACCGGGTGCGCGCCGCCGCGCAGGCGACGGGGCGTGGTCTTCGCGGGGGTGGATGCTGCGGGAGCGGTCGACGTCGTCAGACGTCGAGCGATCGGGACGCGTCGCGCACGGCGCTGATCGGGTGTCGTCGCTTCGGACTCGGGTGTCTCCTGCGGCGAATCGAACTGTTCAGCCAATGGTCCTCCGGCGCCTCCGCCGCCCTCCCCCAGGGGAAGGATGCTGGTTCGTCGGCACTCGGTGTCGGGGCACAGATGTACGGGCTTCACCGCGCGAACGACGAACCGATGAGGCAATTCGTGCGGAGATCCGTGGCGGGCTTCTCGCCGTTGGACTTTTCGAGGCTACCGGAAGGTAACGAATATGTCACGCGGGAGCACGTGTGCCCAGCCGTTTACCGGGCGATGTCCAGGCTCGGCCGCGCGGTGCCGCTCACGCCTGGGGCGCGGCATCCACCAGGAAGATGTGCGATGCGACCTCGACGGGCAGCTCCAGGCCCTCGCTCTGACCGTCCATCTGCACGAGCACGTAGCCCTCGCTGAAACGGTACTGACCGCGGGCCCCGGGAAGCACACCGGCATCGCGCAGCTGCTCCAGCAGTTCGGGGTCGACCTGGGCCGGCTCGGCGAGGCGCCGCACGGTGCCGGTGAGAGGGCCGCCGACCTCGTTCAGCTGCCGTACGAGGCCCACGACACCCTCGTTGAAGGTGTGCGCGGGCACATCCCCCAGCTGGTCGAGCCCCGGGATCGGGTTGCCGTAGGGCGACTCGGTGGGGTGGCCGAGCAGCTCGATGAGGCGGCGCTCGACGAGCTCGCTCATGACGTGCTCCCAGCGGCAGGCCTCCTCGTGCACGTACGCCCAGTCCAGTCCGATGACATCGCTCAGCAGGCGCTCCGCGAGGCGGTGCTTGCGCATGACGTCGATCGCCTTCTGGCGGCCGGGGGTGGTCAGCTCGAGCGAGCGGTCCTCCGAGACGATGACGAGGCCATCGCGCTCCATGCGGCCGATCGTCTGCGAGACCGTGGGCCCGGAGTGCCCCAGTCGCTCGGAGATGCGCGCACGCAGGGGGACGATGCCCTCCTCCTCGAGCTCGAGGATGGTGCGCAGGTACATCTCGGTGGTGTCGATCAGATCGGTCATGGCTGGCCTTGAATCACGGGGCGAACGGGCGAGGACGGTCTCGTTCAGCCTAGTCGTTTGTGACGGCCCGACGTCCGGACGCGGACGGCGGCGACCCTAGAATCAGTCCATGGCCCACGTGACGCTGCCTCGCGAGATCCTGCCCACCGACGGACGTTTTGGCTGCGGCCCGTCCAAGATCCGCCCCGAGCAGGTCGCCGCGCTCGCCGGCCCCGGCGCGGTGCTGCTGGGCACCTCGCACCGGCAGGCGCCGGTCAAGGGCCTCGTCGGCCAGGTGCGCGCGGGGCTGTCCGACCTGCTGCGGCTGCCGGAGGGCTACGAGATCATCCTCGGCAACGGCGGCTCCACGGCATTCTGGGACGCCGCGGCGTTCGGACTCATCGAGAACCGCGCGCAGAACCTCGTGTTCGGTGAGTTCGGCGGCAAGTTCGCCGCCGCGGCGGCCGCCCCGTGGCTGCAGGCCCCCGACGTGCGCAAGGCCGAGCCCGGCACCCGCACCGCCCCCGAGGCAGTGGAAGGGGTCGACGTCTACGCCTGGCCGCACAACGAGACCTCGACCGGCGTCGCCGCTCCCGTCGAGCGCGTTCACGGCGATGACGGCGCCCTGACCGTCATCGACGCGACGAGCGCCGCCGGCGGCATCAACTTCCGCGTCTCCGAGGCGGACGTCTACTACTTCGCACCGCAGAAGAACCTCGGCTCCGACGGCGGCCTGTGGTTCGCAGCGGTCTCCCCCGCCGCGATCGAGCGGATCGAGCGCGTCGCGGCATCCGGCCGGTACATCCCCGAGTTCCTGAGCCTGAAGAACGCGCTCGACAACTCGCGCCTGAACCAGACCCTCAACACGCCCGCGGTCGCGACGCTGTTCCTCCTCGACAAGCAGCTCGAGTGGATCAACGACAACGGCGGCCTCGGCTGGGCGGCCGCGCGCACGGAAGAGTCCTCCGGTGCGCTGTACGCGTGGGCGGAGGAGGCCTCGTTCGCGACGCCGTTCGTCGCCGACCCCGCCGACCGCTCCCCCGTCGTGGTGACGATCGACTTCGATGAGACGGTGGATGCCGCGGCCGTCGCCGCCAGCCTCCGCTCGAACGGCATCGTCGACACCGAGCCCTACCGCAAGCTCGGCCGCAACCAGTTGCGCATCGCGACCTTCGTCTCCATCGAGCCGGACGACGTGCGCCAGCTGATCAAGGCGATCGACTACACGATCGACGCGATGCGCCGCTGACCCCGCCCCACCTCGGTCGTTGAGCGAGCGAGGAACGAGCGAGACGAAACGCCCCACCCGGTCGCGGGAGAGTCTGCCGGGTCAACGATCGGGGTCGTCGTCCTCGTCGTCGGGGGCGGACTCGTCGAGCACGTCGATGTCGACACCGTCGACGTCCCCGGAGTGCAGGATCGGCGAGCCATCGTCGTCGAAATCGGAGGCGTCGAGGTCATCGAGATCATCGAGCTCGTCGTCGTCCTCGCCGCTCTCGTCCTCGTCGTCGTCGAGGTCGTCATCGCCCTCGGCATCCGCGTTCTCGCGCTCTTCGGCGGCGAGGGCCGCCTGGGCGGCCTGGTACTCGGCCAGGCGCACCGCCCACGGCACCCACTCCGGGGCCAGCAGCGCGCCCTCGCCGGGCAGCAGTTCCACCTCGAGCACGGTGGGGTCGGCGTCATCGGTGACCGCGAGGCTCACCGTCCAGTACCAGCCCGGATAGCCCTCCATGGTGTTGCCGAAGCGCAGCGAGACGACGCCGTCGTCTTCGAGGGTGTAGCCCGCGGCGGGACCCACGGTCGACGGCGCGGTGATCTCGTGCAGCGCCGCGAGGGCGAGGTCGTGCGCGGCGAGCAGACGCGGGTCCGGCTCAGGCGTCGAGCTCATCGGCCACCTTGCGCAGGATCGCCGCGACCTTCTTGCTCTGGCCCGCGTTGGGGTAGTGCCCGCGACGCAGGTCGCCGCCGACGTTGTCGAGCAGCTTGACGAGGTCTTCCACGACGATCGCCATGTCGTCGGGCTTCATCCGGTTGCGCTTGGCGAGGCTCACGGGAGCGTCGAGCACCCGCACGGCGAGCGCCTGCAGACCGCGCTTGCCGTCGGCGACACCGAAGTCCAGGCGCGTGCCGGCCTTGAGTCCCTCGACACCGGCGGGAAGTGCCGTCGCGTGGAGGAAGACGTCCTGACCGTCATCGGTGGTGATGAAGCCGAACCCCTTCTCTTCGTCGTAGAACCTGACCTTGCCGGTGGGCATCGCAAACCTCGCTCATCGGCGCCCGCGGGCGCAGTGACAGTGGGGCGGATGCCCCGGTCCCAGCCTACGGCACCGTCACCGGCACGACGGGGCGCCGGTAGTAGTCTGAGCACGATGCCCTCTTCGCCTTCTCGTACCCCTGGTTCCGTCGACGACGTGCCCGTCCGTCGCATCGACCGCATCCTCGCGTTCATGTCGCTGGGACTGCTCCTGCTGTCGGTGCTCTGCTTCGTCGCGATCATGATCGGATCGGCCAGCGGCATGAAGCACGACGACTTCGACGCGGGCCTGTGGCCGGCCGTCGGCACGACGGTGTACATCGCGCCGATCATCGCCTTCGTGCTGCTGATGACGGTGCTCGTCATGACCTTCGTGCGAAAGGCCCGGGTCGGCAAGGGCCGCTGACGTGACCGCCACCGACGCCCGATCACTCGCGCACGATCTGCTGCAGCGCGACGATGCGTCGCTGGTGGCGCTGCTCGTGGCCCGCGGGGTGTCGCCGACGGTGACCTGGAGCGACGCGTTCGACGCCGCGGAAGCGCTCCTCGAGCCGGCGTCGGCGGAGCGGGCGGTCGTGACCGTCACCGCGGCCGAGGCCGACGCGCTCGCCGCGGCCACCCGAGGCGCCGAGCCCGAGGCGATCGCCGCGGGCGCGGTGCGCGACGCGCTGTACGCCCGCGCGCTCGTCGCCCCCGATGGCATCCCGTACCCGGCGATCGCCGACGCCGTGCGCGGGCAGGTGCCGACGGATGCCGCGGCCGCCGCCCCGGCGACGGGGGCGCCCGCGGACTCCGCCCCGGTGACGGATGCCGACGCCGCGGCATCCCGCGACGCGGCCGTCGCCGAGCAGGCGTTCGCCTCGTCGGGATCGCTCTCGGACATCCTGCACATCGCCCTCGCCGCCCCGCTGTCGCGCATCGGCACCGGCGCGCTGGGGGCGACCGAACGGCGCCGCCTCATCGAGTCCGGAGCGGTCGCCGAGCCCGACGCCGCCGACGAACTCGTCGAGATCGCTCACCGCGCGGGCCTGCTGGCGGGCCAGGACCGCCACTGGCTCGTCACGGCCGCCGGCGTGCAGTGGCTGCGCACCGGCACCGTCGCCCGCTGGACCGAGGTGGCCGCCGCGCTGCGCGCGCACCTGCCGGCCGCCGTCCGCACCTCCGCCGGCGGGTGGCGGAGCCTCGACCGGTGGGCCGGCGCCCATCCGTTCGATCCGGCGTGGCCGCAGCGAGCACACAGCGAGGCCGCCCTCCTGCGGCGGTGGGGCATGGTCGCGCCGGACGGCGAGGCTCCCCGGTGGGCGGCACCGCTGGCGGCCGGATCCGCCGTCGACACCGACGGCCTCCAGATGCTCCTGCCGAGCGAGGTCGACCGCGTCTACCTGCAGAACGACCTCACCGCGATCGCCCCGGGACCGCTGCAGCCGCAGCTCGACGTACGGCTGCGGTCGATGGCCCGCCGCGAATCCCGCGCCCAGGCGTCGACCTACCGCTTCACCGCCGACACCCTCGCCGACGCCCTGACGGCGGGCGAGACGGCCGAGACGCTGAGGGCGTTCCTCGAGGAGCTCTCCCTCACCGGCCTCCCCCAGCCGCTGGCCTACGAGATCGAGCGCACCGCCCGGCGCCACGGCACGCTGCGCGTCGGCCCGGACTGGCAGGGCCGCACGCGCGTCACGAGCGACGACGAGGCGCTCCTGCGCACGATCGCCGTCGACCAGGCGCTGCGCCCGCTCGGACTCGTCCGGGACGGCGCCGACCTCGTCTCCCGCAGCGGCGCAGACACCGCGTTCTGGATGCTCGCCGACGCCCGCTACCCCGTCGTAGCGGTCGACGCCGACGGGGCTCGCCGGCGCCTCGACCGCCATCGCCTCGCCGACGAGCCACCCGCGGCATCCGACCCCCTCGCGGTCTACGGACCGCTTCTCGCGCGGCTGCGCGCCGCGCAGGGCTCCGACGCCGAGGCCGCGTGGCTCGGCCGCGAGCTCGAGCAGGCCGTGCGCGCCCGCGCCACCATCGTCGTCGCCGTCCGGCTGCCCGACGGGACCGCGCGCGAGTTCACGATCGAGGCGACGGGCCTCGGCGGCGGCCGGCTGCGGGGCCTCGACAAGATGGTCGATGTCGAGCGCACCCTCCCGGTGTCGAGCATCAGCGGCATCCGTCCCGCCTGACCGCGCCTCGCTGTCCTGACCCGGCAGATCCGGCGCCGCGACGCGCCCGCCGCGGCAAGCGCCGGTAGACTTGACCGTTATGGCTGACGGCCCCCTCATCGTGCAAAGCGACCGCACCGTGCTGCTCGAAGTCGCCCATCCGGAGGCGGAGACGGCGCGGCACGAACTCGCGATCTTCGCCGAGCTCGAACGCGCGCCCGAGCACATCCACACCTACCGCGTCACCCGGCTGGGGCTGTGGAACGCGCGTGCGGCCGGACATTCCGCCGACGACATGCTCGCGACGCTCGACCGCTGGTCGCGCTTCCCGGTCCCGGCATCCGTCTCGATCGACATCCGCGAGACCGTCGGCCGCTACGGCCGTCTCGTCATCGAGCGGGATGCCGAGGGCGCGCTCATCCTGCGCGGTTCCGACGCCGCCGTCCTCGCCGAGGTCGCCAAGAACAAGCGCATCCAGCCGCTGCTCGTCGGCCACCCCACCCCCGACACGTACGTCATCGACGCGTGGGCGCGCGGGCACATCAAGCAGGAGCTGCTGAAGATCGGCTGGCCCGCCGAGGACCACGCCGGCTACACCCCGGGCACCCCGCACGAGATCGACCTGCACGAGGACGGCTGGACGCTGCGGCCGTATCAGCGCAAGGCCGTCGACATCTTCAGCGAGGGCGGCTCGGGCGTCGTCGTCCTCCCCTGCGGCGCCGGGAAGACTCTCGTCGGCGCGGCCGCCATGGCCGAGACCAAGACGACGACGCTCATCCTCGTGACCAACACCGTGAGCGCCCGTCAGTGGCGCGACGAGCTGCTCAAGCGCACGTCGCTCACGCCGGAGGAGATCGGCGAGTACTCCGGCCAGGCCAAGGAGGTCAAGCCCGTCACGATCGCGACGTACCAGATCCTGACGGCCAAGCGGAAGGGCGAGTACGCGCACCTGGCGCTCCTGGACGCCCTCGACTGGGGGCTCATCGTCTACGACGAGGTGCACCTGCTGCCCGCACCGGTGTTCAAGCTCACCGCCGACCTGCAGGCGCGGCGCCGCCTGGGGCTCACGGCGACCCTCGTCCGGGAAGACGGCCGCGAAGGCGACGTGTTCAGCCTCATCGGCCCCAAGCGCTTCGACGCGCCGTGGAAGGAGATCGAGGCCCAGGGCTTCATCTCGCCCGCCGTCTGCTACGAGGTGCGGGTGGATCTGCCGGCATCCGACCGCCTGGAGTACGCCGCTTCCGCCGACGACGAGCGCTACCGCCTCGCGGCCACGGCGCACGCCAAGATCGGGGTCGTCCGCGACCTCGTCGCCCGTCATGCCGGCGAGCAGATCCTCGTGATCGGGCAGTACCTCGACCAGATCGACGTTCTGGCGGAGGCGCTGGATGCCCCGAAGATCACGGGATCGACGCCCGTCGACGAGCGCGAGGAACTGTACGGCGCGTTCCGCGAGGGCCGCATCCCCGTGCTCGTCGTCTCGAAGGTCGCGAACTTCTCGATCGACCTGCCCGAGGCCTCGGTCGCGATCCAGGTCTCCGGGTCGTTCGGGTCGCGCCAGGAGGAGGCCCAGCGCCTCGGCCGGCTTCTGCGCCCCAAGTCGAGCGGGCACACCGCGAGCTTCTACACGCTGATCGCGCGCGACACCGTCGACCAGGACTTCGCGCAGAACCGGCAACGGTTCCTCGCCGAGCAGGGCTACAGCTACACGATCCTCGACGCCGAAGGGCTTGCGGCCGCTTAGTCGCGGCAGGGACCGGGGCGGCGGCGGGGTCGGGGTGTCGGCGGCGCCGGGGCGTCGGCGGGGTCGGGGCGTCGGCGGGGCCGGGGCGTCGGCGGGGTCGTCTCCCCGGGGGTGTCGTCCGGTCTCCCGGCGCGGCGTCACCCCGGGGTCACGTCTCGAAAGCAGGCTGAAACGGCACGTCGACCCGCCGCGAGGGCCGGAAAGCGCAATCCAGCCTGCTTTCGCGACGGCCGGCGTCACCGCCCGCCGGTCGCACCTCCCGGCGGGAGCGGGCAGCAGCGGCGGCGCGGCGCGGCGGCAACCGGCGGGGCGTCACCCCGGCGTCATGTCTCGAAAGCAGGCTGAACCGGCACGTCGACCCGCCGCGAGGGCCGGAAAGCGCAATCCAGCCTGCTTTCGCGACGGCCGGCGTCACCGTCCGGCGTCCGCAGCAGCGGCGGCGCGAACAGCAGCCCCGGCGCGGCGCGGCGGCAACCGGCGGGGCGTCACCCCCGCGCCATGTCTCGAAAGCAGGCTGGAACGGCACTTCGACCGGCCGCGAGGGCCCGAAAGCGCAATCCAGCCTGCTTTCGCAACGGCTGGCGTCACCGTCCGGCGTCCGCATCCGCGGCGGGAGCGGACAGCATCGGCGGCGCGGGCGACGCCGGCGGGGCCGGCGGGGTGAGGATGAGCGTCCGCGGCAGCGGGCGACGGCGCAGCATCCCCTCGACGAGAGCGACGTAGCCGCCGATCAGCAGGAACGACCAGAGGAAACTCAGCCACCCCGTCGTCGACGCCGTCGGGTCTGACCCCGCGGCCAGCGACAGGAGGAATCCGCTCAGGTTGTTCACGACGTGCAGGGCGATCGCCGCCTCGAGGCCGCCGGTGCGCCAGGTGAGCCAGCCGGCGGCGACGGCGAACAGCCCGACGCTGATCTGCCCCAGCACGTCGTACAGGTGACCAAGCACGAACAGCGGCACCGGCAGGAGGATCGCGAAGGCCGGATGCCGCAGCCACCGCCCGATGGCCTGCATGAGGTATCCGCGGAAGATGTACTCCTCCGCGGCGGACTGCAACGGCACGAGCAGGACGATCAGGATGAGCGACACCGCCCACAGCGGGTTCGGCTCCGACGCGGTCGCCGGGGCGTCGGCGGGGAGGAGGAACGACACGCCCGTGAGCACCGCCGACAGCACCGCCGCCACGAGGCCGCACATCAGCATCCAGCGCCACCGCAGCCGGCCGGCAGCCGAGGAGATCAGCCCCACGGGCTTGCCGTTGATGATGAGGGAGGCGAGGAGATACGCCGGCCACATGAGGATGATCGTGCCGAGCAGGAAGACGAGCATGACCGGATCGCCGAGGTTGAACGCGGGGTCCTGGGCGATCGCCATCATCCGGTCGAGGAACGTCGGATCGGCGATCGCCGCGACGATCATGAACACCATGACCATCGCGAGCATCGCGCAGTAGAAGGCGATGCCGAGCCCCGCGACCGCCAGCGGCGTCCACCAGCCGCTGCGCTGCCGGGCGAACACGAGGCGGTGGAAGGCCAGTCCCCCCGCGGTCGCGTCGGCGGGGAGGCGAGGGGCCACGACCGGCGGCGCAACCGGCGCGGGCATCGGGACGGGGGCGAGCGGCGCGGGCGTCGTCATCCATCCATCTTCGCGGATATCCAGCAAAGGGATGGATTCCGGTGCCAGGATGGGGCTATGACCGCACCGCGCATCCTCGTCGTGGACGACGAACCGAACATCCGTGACCTGCTGGTCACGAGCCTCCGCTTCGCCGGTTACCAGGTGCGCGCCGTCGCCAACGGCGCACAGACCATCTCGGCCGTGCTCGAGGAGGAACCCGACCTCATCATCCTCGACGTCATGCTGCCCGACATGAACGGCTTCAGCGTGACCAAGCGCCTGCGGGGTGCGGGGTACACCGCACCGATCCTCTTCCTCACCGCCAAGGACGAGACCGAAGACAAGATCGAGGGCCTCAACGCCGGCGGCGACGACTACGTGACCAAGCCCTTCAGCCTCGACGAGATCGTCGCGCGCCTCCAGGCGATCCTCCGCCGCACGATGCAGGCCGACGAGGAGTCGACGATCCGCGCCGGCGAGCTGACGATGGATCAGGACACGCACGACGTGCTCGTCGGCGACGTGTCGATCGACCTGTCGCCGACCGAGTTCAAGCTGCTGCGCTACCTCATGCTGAACCCGAACCGGGTGCTCAGCAAGGCGCAGATCCTCGACCACGTGTGGGAGTACGACTTCAACGGCGACGCCGGCATCGTGGAGAGCTACATCTCTTACCTGCGCCGCAAGATCGACCCGTACGCGTCCGAGCCGCTCATCCAGACCAAGCGCGGCTTCGGCTACATGCTGAAGGTCGGCAAGTCGTCCTGAGCGGACGGAGCCCCGAACCGTGAGCGGCGAGGGCGTCCTGGCGGCGCACGCGAAGCGCAACGACCGGGTCACGTCGTGGTGGCGTGACGTGAGCCTGCGCGCGAAGGTGACGGGGGTCACGGTCGCCGTCCTCGCACTGGGGCTGCTCGTGGCCGGATTCGGCACGGCCGTCTTCCTGCGCACCGCCCAGATCGCCGAGCGCGACCAGTCGATCAGTCAGACCGTCACGCTCGACCAGGCCTCCAGCCTGCTCGACGTCGAGGTCGTCGACGGCGTCGCCCAATTCGCCGAGCGATCGCCGGTTCCGCTGACGTCGTTCTACATCGCCGTCTATGCCCCCGACGGCACACTTCTCGCCACCGGCGGCCCCGCCTCCGCGAATCCCCCGGAGTTTCCGCCGACGTTCGGGCTCGACAAGGCGCTGGATCAGGGCACGACCCCGTTCGAGCTGACATCCGCGGATGGCAAGACCGTCTTCCATGCCGCCGTCGACATCCTTCAGATCCCGGGCGCACGCGAGAACAACGTGCAGCTGCTCGCGCTGCCGATGACACCCGTCAACCAGACGGTCGCGAACTTCATCGGCATCTACACGATCCTCGCCCTGCTGACGATCGTCGGCGGTGCGCTGGCGACGCGCTGGCTCGTCACGCTCGCCTTCCGGGGGCTCCGGCAGGTGGAGGACACGGCGATGTCGATCGCGGCGGGCGATTTCAGCCAGCGGATGGGCGACATCTCCCCCCGCACTGAGGTCGGCCGCCTCAAGACCGCCATCAACGCGATGCTCGACCGCATCGACCACGCCCTGGGGCAGCGCGATGCCACCGTGCAGCAGATGCGCCGGTTCATCGGCGACGCGAGCCACGAGCTGCGCACGCCGCTCGTCACCGTCCGCGGGTATGCCGAGCTGTACCGCATGGGCGCGATCGTCGGCGAGGAGCAGACGGCGCAGTCGATGGAGCGCATCGAGAAGGAGGCGATCCGCATGGGCGTGCTGGTCGAGGATCTCCTCGCCCTCGCGCGCCTCGACGAGCGGCGCGACATCGTGGTGACCGCCGTCGACCTCCGCCCCGTCGCGCGCGACGCCGCCCTCGATGCGCGCGCGACCTCGCCGGACCGGGAGGTGACGTTCCTCGGTGACCTGAGCGAGCGGCGCCCGCAGGCGCCGGTCACGGCATCCGTCTCGCCCGTCGATCCCGCCACGGGACGGCGGCGCCCCGGCCCGGCCGCGATCGGGGCGACGCTGTCGCTGCTGCGCCGCCGACCGCGCGGTGCAGAGACGCGCGGTGCAGAGGCCCGGGGTACCGAGACTCGCGGTGCCGACACGCGGGGCACGGAAGCGACGCCGGCGGATGCCGGGGACGTCGCGGTCGCGACGGCTCCCGTGGCGGCGGTCCTCGAGCGGGAACCCGTCGTCCTCGGCGATGAGAACCGCATCCGTCAGGTCGTGGCGAACCTCCTCGGCAACGCCCGCCGCTACACCCCCGACGGGTCGCCGATCGAGCTGGCGGTCGGCGTGGACGACGCGGCGGGGATGGGGTGGATCGCCGTCATCGACCACGGCGAGGGTGTTCCACCGCAGATCCGCGACAAGATCTTCCAGCGGTTCTGGCGCGCCGACACGTCCCGCACCCGCGAGACGGGCGGATCGGGACTGGGGCTGTCGATCGTCGCGTCGATCGTCGAGGCGCTGCACGGGTCGATCGAGGTGACCGAGACCCCCGGCGGCGGCGCCACCTTCCGCGTCGCGTTCCCCCTCGCCGAGGCGCGCGACGCCGCCGAGCACCTCTTCATCCAGACTCAGCCGCTGCCGCGTCTGCGCACCGACGGCTGATCCCGGCATCCCACCGCCCTCTCCCCAACCGACGAGCGTGAGGAGTTGTCCACGGATGCCGGGAAGGTCGCGCCGCGACGGGACGGATGCCCGTAGCGTGGGGCCACCTCGTCGAAAGGATCACCCCATGACCGTTTTCAGTGTCGACTCCGACGCCGTCCTGGGCGCCACGAGCGCCATCCGCGCCACGGCCGACCGGCTGCAGAGCGAGACCGCCGCCATGCTCGGGCAGCTGACGCAGCTGCAGGGGTCGTGGACCGGCGGGGCCGCCCTCGCCTTCCAGGGCGTCGTGGACCGCTGGCGCGGCGCGCAGGCCGAGCTCGAGGCCGCGCTCGCCGACATCGGCGGCGCCCTGGCGCACGCCGGCAATCAGTACGCGCAGACCGAGATGGCCGCGGCGGGCCTGTTCCGCTGAGCGCGTCCGGCGGCACACGCGGAAGCGCGTCCGGGCACACGTGAGCGCGTCCGGGACGCACATGAGCGCGTCCCCCGGCACACGCAGAAGCGCCCCTCCCGAAGGAGGGGCGCTTCTGTCAGGGAATGCGACTCAGAAGTCCATGCCACCGGTGGGGTCACCGGCCGGCGCGGGGGTCTTCTCGGGCTTGTCCGCGACGACCGCCTCGGTCGTGAGGAACAGGCCCGCGATCGACGCGGCGTTCTGCAGCGCCGAGCGGGTGACCTTGGCCGGGTCGATGATGCCCGCGGCGAACATGTCGACGTACTCGCCGGTGGCCGCGTTCAGGCCCTGGCCGACGGGCAGCTCCGAGACCTTGTTCGCGACAACGCCGGGCTCCAGGCCCGCGTTGAGGGCGATCTGCTTGAGCGGGGCCTCGATGGCGACCTTGACGATGTTCGCGCCGGTCGCCTCGTCACCGACGAGCTCGAGGCTGTCGAACGCCTTCTTGCCAGCCTGGATGAGGGCCACGCCACCACCGGGGACGATGCCCTCCTCGACGGCCGCCTTCGCGTTGCGGACGGCGTCCTCGATGCGGTGCTTGCGCTCCTTGAGCTCGACCTCGGTCGCAGCACCCGCCTTGATGACGGCCACGCCGCCGGCGAGCTTCGCGAGGCGCTCCTGCAGCTTCTCGCGGTCGTAGTCGCTGTCGGTGTTCTCGATCTCGCGCTTGATCTGGGTCACGCGGCCCTCGATCTGCGACGGCTCACCGGCGCCCTCGATGATCGTGGTCTCGTCCTTGGTGACGATGACCTTGCGGGCCTTGCCGAGCAGGTCGAGGGTGGCGTTCTCGAGCTTGAGACCGACCTCCTCGGTGATGACCTGGCCGCCGGTGAGGATCGCAATGTCCTGCAGCATCGCCTTGCGGCGGTCGCCGAAGCCGGGGGCCTTGACGGCAACCGACTTGAAGATGCCGCGGATCTTGTTCAGCACGAGAGTCGCGAGGGCTTCACCCTCGACGTCCTCCGCGATGATGACGAGCTCCTTGCCCTCCTGGATCACCTTGTCGACGATCGGCAGCAGGTCCTTGATGTTGGAGATCTTCTGGTTCGCGATGAGGATGTACGGGTCCTCGAAAACCGCCTCCTGGCGCTCGGGGTCCGTGACGAAGTAGGGGTTGATGTAGCCCTTGTCGAAGCGCATGCCCTCGGTGAGCTCGAGCTCGGTGCCGAAGGTGTTCGACTCCTCGACGGTGACGACGCCCTCCTTACCGACCTTGTCGATCGCCTCGGCGATGAGCTCGCCGATCTCGGTGTCGGCGGCGGAGATGGATGCCGTGGCGGCGATCTCCTCCTTGGTCTCGACCTCCTTGGCGGAGGCGAGCAGTTCGTCGGAGAGAGCCTTGACGGCCTTCTCGATCCCCTTCTTCAGCGAGATGGGGTCGGCGCCGGCCGCGACGTTGCGCAGGCCCTCGCGCACGAGCGCCTGAGCCAGGACCGTGGCGGTCGTGGTGCCGTCACCGGCGACGTCGTCGGTCTTCTTGGCGACCTCCTTGACGAGCTCCGCGCCGATCTTCTCGTACGGGTCGTCGAGCTCGATCTCCTTGGCGATCGAGACGCCGTCGTTCGTGATCGTGGGGGCGCCCCACTTCTTCTCGAGCACGACATTGCGACCGCGGGGGCCCAGGGTCACCTTGACGGCGTCGGCCAGGATGTTCAGGCCGCGCTCGAGGCCACGGCGGGCCTCCTCGTCGAAAGCGATGATCTTTGCCATAAGTGTGTCGTCCCTCCCGGACGTGAGGATGAGTCTTTAGCACTCGCGAGGAGCGAGTGCTAACTCATTCTGGCACTCTGGCATGACGAGTGCAAGCCACCCCGGTGCCGGGCTCATCCGACGCGAATCGCGGTTACCGGGCCCGATGGCCGCACTTTGCGCCGGATGAGGCCGGGATGCCGGGACTCAGACGACGCGGACCGACTCGGCCTGCGGGCCCTTCTGACCGGCGCCGACGGTGAACTCCACCGTCTGGCCCTCCTCGAGCACGCGGAAGCCCGACATGTCGATGTTCGAGTAGTGGACGAAGACGTCCTGGCCGTCGGTGACGGTGATGAAGCCGAACCCCTTCTCGGCGTTGAACCATTTGACGGTGCCCTGGGTCATGCGAGTCTCCTGATGCTGTGGAACTCCGCCATGTTATGCAGGGCGGATGCCGCGAAACCGCCGATACGGCAACTGTTGACACGGCGGCATCCAAGAGTTCACACGCGCGAAACACGCCCCGCCGGCGCGCGGGTGCGAGCCCGTCAGGGCGCGGTCGTGGCGGCCCCGGCATCCGTCCGGTCGGTGCCGATGACGACGACCAGCTGCTTGACCGATTCGTCGCCCGCGAGGCCCGTGTAGGCGTCGCTGAGTTCGACCGCCGCGCCGCCGATCGCCTGCGCGAGTCCGCGCGCGGCGCCGTCGTCGGCGGCGTCGGAGTAGAACACAGTCGTGGTGGCGAACTCGCTGCCCGCCTCGCCGGCGGTGACATCGTCGGCGGCCCAGCCGGCGGCCACGAGCTCGTCGGCCATGGCGCCGGCCAGTCCCGACTGCGAGGTGGCGTTGAGCACCGTGACCTTGTAGGCGGTGTCGAGCACCGGCTCGGCCGTGACGACGACGGCGGCCGTGGGCGAGGGCGCGGGGAACAGCGTCACCCGGCCGGTGGCGATGAGGGTGCCGAAGATCCCGATCGCGACGAGCGCGAGGGTCGCGAGCACCGACCACAGCAGCACGAGCCCGCCGCGCATGCGCGGATTCTCGGCGCGATGCGCGCCGATGCGGGAAGCCGCGTCGCCGGATACGGGCAGATCGTCGAAGCGGTCTTTCTGCGGCGGGGTTTTCGGCACCAGAGAATGCTACCGGCCGGTGCCGGTGTGGACCGTGCGCACGGCCGGGCCGGCCGCGCGGTCGGCGCGCTCGCGCTCCCGGGCGTCGCGCAGGCGGCGCAGGCGATGGACGAGCATGGCGTCGTGGGCCGCAGCATCCGGCGCGTCGATGACGCGTCCGAGCAGCTGGTAGTACCGCGCCGGGGTGAGGCCGAGCTCGGTGCGCACCGCCTCCTCCTTGGCTCCCGGCGTCGCCGTTCCGCTCCAGCGCGACTCGAAGCGGAGGAGCGACAGATCGCGGTCGGAGAGGGGCACCTGCCCACGCTAAACCCGCACCGGCGCCCCGCCCGCGCGCCACTCCAGCCATCCGCCAAGTGGATCGGCGGCAGCGAGCACCTCGCCGTCGAGCGCGAGGGCGAAGCCGCCGGGCCACGCGTCGGCATCGATCGGGTGCGCCCAGCCCTCGTGCAGGGTGGGGTGGTCCAGCGTGATCCAGCGCGCCCTGCCGCCGGCGACGGCGCGGAGGCCCGCGATCAGCTCGTGGCGGCCGGCCCGAGGGATGTGGGCGAGCACGCCCGGCGTCTGCACGACGAGGGTCGCGTCCGGCGGCGCGGATGCCGCGACCTCCGCCAGGCGCGCCGCACCATCCCCGGCGCGCAGCACCGGCGGGTCGGCGGCGGCGATGCGCAGGGCCGCGGCGACGCGCTCCCGCCGCCCGTCCTCCCCCGGCCAGACGAGGCCGGTGAGCCACGCCTCCGTCTCCGCCGCTGCGGGGTCGAGCGGTGCGAGGTCGATGCCCGCACGCCAGACGATCTCGGGACGGGTGACCGGCGGCATCCGCTCACCCCGCACCTCGCACTCCAGGACGACCGGAGACGGCCCGTCCGGCGGGTCGAGGGCGATCTGCCCGGCCGGGCCGCGGTAGCGGTAGGAGTAGCGGTCGGAATAGAGGCAGAGGCCCGCGCTCGCGCCGATCTCCAGCAGCGCGAGGGGACCGTCGATGAGCGCGAGCGCGGGCAGCAGCGCGGCGCAGCGGAGCGGCTCGTTGGTCTGCAGCGAGCGGCTGGCGCACTCCGCGACGAGGGCATCGGCGTGGGCGAGCACCCACTCCCGCCACTGCGGGTAGGGCGGCTCCCCTGACCCGAGCAGCCGGGCGACGGCGAAGACGAGCGGCGGCTGCCGGTGCCGGGCCGGGATGCGCGCCAGCACCCGCTGCACGGCGGGGTCGGCGGCGATCCCGGTCGCCCACTGCGCGTATCGCTCCGACCGGCCGGGGGCTTCGTCCCGCGCGAAGCGGCCGAAGCGCTCTGCGACAGCGGCGGTGTCGGCATCCATTCGACCATTCTGGTGCGCGCGGAACATCGACCGCTCGCGTCGGGTTGAATGGAAGGGAGTGAGGAGTCACCATGACCTACCGCGTGAACAAGACCGACGAGCAGTGGCGGGCGGAGCTGAGCCCGGAGCAGTACGCCGTGCTGCGCCAGGCCGGCACCGAGCGCGCCTGGACCGGCGAGCTGCTCGATGAGCACCGCGCCGGCCTGTACACCTGCGCCGCGTGCGGGGCGGAGCTCTTCCGCAGCGGCACGAAGTTCGACTCGCACTGCGGGTGGCCGAGCTTCTACGAGTCGGTGCGCCCCGAGGCCGTCGAGCTCATCGAAGACACCAGCCACGGCATGGTGCGCACGGAGGTGCGCTGCGCGAACTGCGGGTCGCACCTCGGCCACGTCTTCCCCGACGGGTTCGGCACGCCCACCGGCGACCGCTACTGCATGAACTCGCTGTCGCTGTCGTTCGCCCCGGAAGAGCCGGCATCGTGACCGACGGCCGCCCCGTGCTGGAGGCGGTGCGCGCCCGGCGTTCGTGGTCGAAGGTGACGGATGCCGCGCCCACCCGCGCCGAGGTGCTCACCCTCGTGTCGGCGGCCGGACGCGTCGCCGACCACTCGTCGCTGCGACCGTGGCGCATCATCGAGCTGCGTGGCGACGACCGGCGCGTGCTGGGCGCGGCGATCGCGAAGGCGGAAGGCGACAGCACGCCGTCGTCGAAGCCGCTGCGCGCGCCGCTGCTGATCGCGGTGGTCGCCAGCTACCGCAAGAGCGACAAGGTGCCGCGCTGGGAGCAGCAGGCCGTGGCCTCGGGCGTCGCGCACATGCTGAGCCTGCTGCTCGATGAGGCCGGCTGGGGCGTCCTGTGGCGCACCGGCCACTACACGCGCAGCAAGGCCGTGGCCAAGGCGCACGGACTGTCCGAGAACGAGGAGCTGCTGGGCTGGCTCTACGTCGGCGGCAAGCCGGAGCGCTCCCGCCCGGGCCGGCGCGAGGCCGTCGATCCGCGCGCCCACGTCAGCCGGATGCCGCAGCGTGCGGATCAGCCCGGCGAGCTCGTGGCCTGGCGCGAAGAGGCGGCCGCCACGGCGAAGAAGAAGTCGGGTGGCAAGAAGTCCGGCGGCAAGAAGTCGGGTGGCAAGGGCGCGAAACCCAAGGAAAAGAAGCCCGTCGACTGGGCCGCGCGGGCGGCGAAGGCCGAGAAGAAGGCCCGTAAGGCGGAGAAGAAGGCGCGGAAGGCTGCGCAGCGGGCCGACGAGGCACGGGAGCGCGCCGGCGGCGCCCCCGCCTGACGCGCCGACCCGTCCGGCGAGCGGAGCACCGCGCTCGTTGGGCGCCGCGTCGACCGGCCCCCGCAGCCCCGCCGGGCTCTCAGCCGCGCACGCGCCGCTGCCACGGCGCCGCGGCCACGACGACGGAGCTGGCGGCGACCACGACCGTGAGCAGTTCCACGAGCCAGCCCGGCCCGGCATCCGCCGGCCAGAGGGCGTCGAGAGTGAAGGCCGTGACGAGCTGCCCGGCGACGGCCCCGAGGCCGAGAAGCAGCACCCCGGTGTGCACGACGAGCGCCGCCGACAGGAAGATGTAGGTCACACCCAGGACGCCGCCCAGGTAGAGCGAGGGCTCGGTCGGCAGCCCCGCGGGCATGCCCACGATCGCGACGTGGATCGCCGCGGCGATCGCGAGCACGATGGTGCCGCCGATGAAGTTCACGAGGGTCGCCGTCAGCGGCGTGCCCACCCGCTGTCGCAGTCGCCCGTTGGTGGCCTGCTGCCACGCGATGCCGATGCCGGTGAGGACCGGCAGCACGAGCATCCACAGCGGGACGCGCTCGAGCACGCCGCCCTGCAGTGAGATGGCGACCGCGACGAGCGCCAACGCCCCGCCGACGACGCGCGGCACGGTGACGGCGACGACACCCGCCGGCCCGTAGCCCATGCGGTCGAGGACGAGGCCGCTGAGCGTCTGACCCGCCACGACGCCGACCGTGAACAGTGAGACGCCGATGATGGCGACGGCCAGTCCCTGGGTGGCGACGGTGAGCGCGCCGGCGAGGCCGCCCAGCAGCATCCACCACGGAATCGTGCGGCGACGGATGCCGGCGCCCAGCGCTCGTGCGCCGCGACGGCCGGCCGGGAGGGCGGCGGACAGGATGAGGAGGACGACGAGGCCTGATCCGAACGAGATGACGGCGGCGACGAACCCGTCACCGATGCGCAGACCGAGCTGGCCGTTGATGCGCGCCTGGATCGCCGTCAGCACGCCGACGAGCACCGCGCCGCCCAACGCCACTCCCGCGGGGAGGCGGTGGGGCGCGGAGGAGGTCACGGGGAGCCAGCCTAGTCCGGCCTCCGACCGCCGCCGTCTTCCGCGGGCGTGCCTGCGGGCCGCCCCGGGTTCGTCGAACTGCAAGGGATCGTGCGCGACACGCCGTGGCACGACGGCGGCGACCGGCGTGTCGCCCCCGCGACCTTGCAGTTGCGCAGGCGCGCCGGCGTGCCGCCGGGGTTCAGTCGTAGCCGAGGATGCAGATGGCTTCGGTGATCGGCTCGGGTTCGCTGCGCGGGTCGTAGTCGTCCACGAGGTCGAAGCTACGGGCATCCGCCTCGTGGCGTGCGGCGCATCGCCGGAGATAACCGACAGCGGAGCGTCACCCGATGGGCGCGGGAAAACGCGGAGGAGACGGTGCCGGCTACAGGACTCGAACCTGCAACCCCCTGTTTACAAGACAGGTGCGCTACCAATTGCGCCAAGCCGGCGGGCGGCGTCCAGTCTAGCCGGGCGCCCGGCGCAGACGACGGCGCCTACGGCGCGACGGTCGGCGTGGGCGTCGCCGACTTCGCCTTCTGGTAGGCGCCGCTCGCGCTCGTCAGCACGAACTGCGAGAACTCCGCGGGGTCGGTCATCTCGCCGACATACTGCTGCCCGTTGACGACGACCATCGGGGTGCCCGTCAGCGACAGCCCGTCGG